>JAZLBH010000085.1:0-10698 GCA_045613605.1 Eubacteriales bacterium | reverse complement strand
GACGCTTTTTCTTTTGAGGTAAAAGGCCCAAAAGAAAAAGCTTTGCAAAAAGAAAATGCCGTTTTTTGCGCTAACGCCGCGCGGGCGCCACCTTTGAAAAGGTGGACGAAACAATAGCACAAAGCGAGTGCTAACAACTCGATAAATCCCAATTTAACAAAGGAACTATTATGTCAAACATTATTCAAATTGCAGATTTCAACGACAGTGCGCTCGACGTTTACGTGCGTTTAACGGGCTCGCAATTAAGAAACAAATTAGAACCCGAAAAAGGTATTTTTATTGCCGAAAGCCCCACCGTTATTGAGGTGGCTATAAATTCGGGCTGCGTTCCCGTTTCATTTTTGACCGATGAAAGATTGCTCAAAAGCGGTGCAGTTGAGGATATACTCAAAAAATTACCCGAAAGCACACCGATATACACTGCGTCTCGTGAGCTTTTGACCTCTCTCACAGGTTTTGAGCTTACTCGCGGCGCTCTTTGCGCGATGATGCGACCCTCCCTTCCCACAGTCGAGGAGCTTTGTAAAGACGCACGTAGAATTGCCGTTTTTGAGGAAATAACCGACTCAACGAATATCGGTGCGCTATTCCGTTCCGCCGCGGCACTCAATATTGACGCGGTAATAGTGACCCCCACCTGTTGTGATCCGCTTTGCCGTCGCGCAGTAAGGGTCAGCATGGGAACTGTATTCCAGGTTCCGTGGACACGCATCGGTGAAACAAAAGCAGATTGGCCTGCAAAAATGCAAGATCTAAAAGCCTTGGGCTTCAAAACTCTGGCTATGGCTCTTCGCAACGATACCATTGACATTGACGACGAGCGCTTGCACAAGGAAGAAAAGCTGGCAATAATACTTGGTACCGAGGGAACGGGACTCACGCCCAAAACAATCGACGACTGCGATTACACGGTTAAAATACCAATGGCGCATAATGTAGACTCTTTAAATGTAGGCGCCGCAGGAGCTATTGCGTTCTGGGAATTAGGAAAGGTAAGATAATCGACTATGGAACTTAATATTATAAGCTTTAATATAAGATGTTGTGACGACGATAACGGAAATTCAATAACCGAGCGCGCTCCAAGATTGAAAAAAGTAATATATCCATATGACGCAGACGTTATCGGATTTCAAGAATATACTCCCATATGGGAAAAAGAAATCGAGACCCTGTTGTTAGAAGATTATGATTTCTTTAACCAATACAGATCAAGCACAGGCGCTATGGAATCAACGCCTATACTTTGGCGACGGGATAGATTTGATTGTATAAAAAAAGGTTATTTTTGGCTCTCAGATACCCCCGAAGCCGAATCTAAAGGTTGGGATGAAATTAATTTAAACCGCATTTGCATTTACGCAATTCTATGCGATAAGGAAACAGGAACAAAATTCACCTTTATGAATACTCATTTGGGATTTGGAAACGAGTGTCATAAAAAAAGCGTAAATCTTTTAATCGATTACGCACAAAAAATTTCCAATTATCCCACCTTTATTACCGGTGACTTCAATATGACGCCCGAAAGTGAAGCATATAAAATAATGACTCAAAGAATGAGTGACGTAAACGCTCAAACAGTAAACGATACGAGAAGCACGTTTCACGGATATAACCCAAATGACAATCCAAATGCGCATATCGACTTTTGCTTTATTAATAATCAAGTGACTCCCCTTCACTCTCATATCATTGATGAGCTTTTGGACGGTAAATTCCCTTCCGACCACTACGGATTGCTTTCAAAAATTGAAATATAAAAACAAAAGAAGCGCCTAAGCGCTTCTTTTTTATTGTTTATTGCTTTATAAATGTTATGGTTGCATATTCACTTGTAAGAGCATCAACTGTAAATGTATAGCCGAGCTTTACTCCGTTATCGTCATAAACGTTACCAAACGTACTGCCAACAACGTAGGTATAAGTATCTTCAACCGATTTAACAAATTCAATCAAATTGTCCTCCGAGCCGTATTCACTTGATGCATCGGTATTGTTATTGTAGATATCATAATATATTTCACCGTAATAGTCCTCTTTATAAAGAGTAGCGTTGATGTGATAAACAACAATTCCGTCGCGGCCGAAGTATCCGTAATCATCACCCGAATTCAAGCCGTTATTAGTGTAATATACAACAATGTAATATTCCTGATATGCGCCAAGCTTGTCGTCCCAGTTGTTTGCAATAATAATTGTATCACCGTTCTTTGAGAAATCCTCAAGAGTCAAGGTAACACTGCTATCAGTAACAACAAGTCTTGAATCAGTGAGCCAACCAAGATTGAACTTTGAGAATGCATTATGATCGCCAACCATTCCATCCATCATATCGTTACCGTCCATTGGATGATTAATATATTCGGTATCATAATAATCGTCAAGTCCAAGAATATGACCGAATTCGTGAATGAACGTATAAGGATTTCTTACAGTATTATCCTTATAAGTAACGTTACCATTGGAATCGTAGCTTTCATAAATAAACTGATATGAAGCCCACATATAATCGTTAGCTGACACACCGTCATACTCGTAATAATATCCCTGATCATCAGTATAGAGGTTCCAATAACGATATGCCCAATAGAAATCATCGTCACCGATATCGAGTGTATTTATGAGAACTATTGAGTCGATACAGCCGTTATTATCAGAGTCAAACTTAGAAAGATCCATAGTGCCTGCAAGATATGCAAGAGCCTCGTCCATAATAAGCTGATCACCTATATCGATCGTTGTGCCGTAATAATCATCCGTAGCTCTATAATAATAATTGCTGTCATATTTAGGTGTAAACCACTCGTCAAGGACTGTTATATCAAGCTTGAGATCACCGTAGCTTGAAATGTTATAGTAGTCGTAAACTGAATAATAGTCAGTTTCTCCATCCTTGCAAAACATTTCCTTCAATACGTCTATATCGTAATTTTTGCTTGCTGCCGTAACGTTGCTGAACTGTACGGGAATTACAAGAACTGCGGGAGAGCCCGTTGTGGGACAACCGTCAAGATAATAGCCCTGGTCGGTTACATCCTTAACGTATTCAGCATCCTTAAAATTAACGTCATAGACACCGTCTGCATCAGAGGGCAAACCTGCACCTGCATTTGTCATAACGTTTTCATCAGTAGTGCCTGAGTCGCTTCCCGAGCCGCCTGAATTTCCACCTTCAGTAATATAGTACACATAAACGTCAACTACATAGTCGTAATACGATTCATAATATGAGATGTTAATAAAGTGTGAGCCGTCCTTGGATTCATAAAAATACCATGAATCGCCGTAATCGTCTTTTTCAGTGCCAAGATATGTATATCCTGAGAACAATGCTCTATATGCGTCAAATTCAGCCTTTGTGTTACCAAAGGTATAGAAATTCACACCAATTTCTGTTGTACCGTCATCATAATCGTATGAATATTCTTTAACGTAATATTCACTGTTAGACAAGAAAGGAATGATAGTTCCAACGACTCTTGTCATAAGTGCCTTTTCATCGGCAGTAAATGATGTATATGTATGCGTTCCATCGCTAGAGCCTCCGTTACCGGATCCACCGCTTGATTCACTTAAGAAGTATGCATACAAATCAAGAACCTTTTCACCCTCATAGGTATAATATGTGAAATCAACGTAATAAGAGCCGTCAGCGGAAGTATAGAAATACCAAGTATCGCCATATTCATCCACGTCAGTACCGTCATAGGTATAGTCACTAAATAACGCTCTAAACGCCTCAAATTCAGCCTTGGTGTTTCCAAAGGCATAGAAATTTATACCTGTAGCAGTTGTACCATCATCATAATCTTGACTAAACGTTTCAAAATAATATTCATCATTTGGAATAAAAGGAAGAACCTCACCAAAAAGGTTATTCATAATAGATTTTTCTGAGGCAGTAAAGTCATTATATGTGTGATCATCATCGGGTGTATTTCCCTGTCCGCCCGTTGTAGAGGTAGGTCTGGTTGTAGCAGAGGGCTTTGTTATACCTGTTGGTTGATTAAGGGTAGTAGAAGAAGTGGTATCAACGTCATTACCGCCAAACCAATCACAGGATGCAAGAGATAATATCAACACAAGTATCAAAGCAAAAAATAGAATTTTTTTCATTAATATATCCTCCTGTAAAATTTTATTTATGCATTTATTTTATCACAATATTTATATTATTTCAATATATTTTGACAAATTTTACATAAAAAACAAAAAAAGGACTTAGGAACCCCTTTTGCGTGAATGCTTGTGCTTACTGTTTATTCCTGCTCGCAAAAGTTCTATTCGCTCTGCGAATAGCGCTTCAAGCATATAATTCATATAAAAATCAAGGGAGAGGACTATGCCCTCTCCCTTGATTTTGGTGCACCAAAAAGGACTTGAACCTTCACGTCGGGGACACCAGATCCTAAGTCTGGCGCGTCTGCCAATTCCGCCATTGGTGCATATTGGGGAGCTTTTTGCTCCCCATTTGTGTTCAATTAGTTGTGTGCTTCAAGCCAAGCTTCAGCGTTAGCCTTGCTCATTCTCTTGATGCTCTCTGTGGGGTAAACGGAATCAGCGCCGCCATTACCGTAGAGATAGTAGTTGCCCTTAGCTGTTACGAAAAGGATCTCTTCATAACCGGCAGAATCACCATAATAACCAAAAGTAACCTTCTTTACGAGAGTATCTACTTCTGTATCATATGTAACCTTGCAAATTACCTTGTTCATTGTGCTTCTCCTTATAAATTTTATTTTTTACTTGTATATTATATACTGTTTTTTTAAATTTGTAAAGGGGTTTTTAACGATTTTCCCCTTTATACAAAAACTATAAATCAAGGCATTTGGAATTGTGCAAAATCACTAAAACTCATATAGAAATAATATTATCAACCTTCAAAGATCTCCGCTATTTTAATGGCGGTCTCTTGAATATCGGTATCATTATTGCAATCAACGACTATATCGGCATATTGCTCATAAAGAGGACAACGTATGTCATATATATCTCGCAAAGTTTGTCCTTCATCAAAAACAACACCTCGACGCTTTAAGCTACCAAGTCGATTTTCAATAACCTCATAGGGCACTCGAAGATAAACCACAGTTGAGGTGCTTTTCAAATGTTCCATAGCTTCCTTGCCAAAAATTGCGCTTCCTCCCGTGGAAATAATGGAGTTATATACCTTGAGATTAGCCAACGTATTGTTTTCAAGCTTCAAAAATTTATCGTTTCCAATCTCTTCTATTATCTTATGTAATCTTTTTCCCTCGTTATGCTGAATTACCAAATCCGCATCAACGAATGTCTTGCAAAGCAGCTTTGCAAGAACGATACCGACCGTGCTCTTGCCTGCACCAGGCATTCCTATAAGGGTTATATTTTTCTCAAACATTTTCTGCCTTCCTTCCCATCTCACAAAGGTGAGATATAGGACATTCTGCGCATTTTGGCGCGCGGGCTGAGCAAGTATCACGCCCGAATTGAACTATTCTGTGACAAAGATCACTTTGCTCCTTCGGATCTACAAGCTCACTCATTATCATTTCCACCTTGTGTGGATCCTTCAATTTTTGAGGATACATTCCGAATCTACCGCAAATTCTAATCATATGCGTGTCAGCCACGATTGCGGGCTTGTGGAATATATCACCAAGCAATAGATTTGCAATTTTTCGTCCCACGCCGGGGAATTTCAAAAGCTCATCCATGTCGTCGGGTAAATTACCGCCGTAATCATCACAAAGCATTACACACGCGTCCTTTATACTTTTCGCCTTAGTCCTAAAAAGTCCACAAGGGCGAATAATCTCCTCTATTTCCTCATAGCTTGCACGCGCCAAAGCCTCGCAAGTCGGAAATTTTGCAAACAGCTCCCTGCAAACGATATTAACACGCGCATCCGTGCATTGTGCTGAAAGGCGCCCCATAACCAAAAGCTTCCACGGCTCACCGTCAAATTCGAGCGCACATATCGCCTCAGGATATATTTTCTTTAGCTCAACAATAATTTGAGCAATTCTTTCTATTTTATCAGTCTTTTTCATATCACTCAACCTTAAACGACTTAATTATCATAACTCGATTAACCTCTTGAATGTCAACCGCAGATTTGATAATAGCAATAACAGAACGGCTTGCATCGTCAAGACTAACGCTTGTTACAGTGCCTATTTTAAGCCCATAAGGATAAATGCTTCCGCTTCCGCTTGTAATAATAATATCTCCCACCTCAACGTTAGAAGCATCCGCAAAGCCCGTGGTGTAAAGGAATCTGCACTCATCCTCATAATATCCCTCAACGATACCGATCATAGCGCTTCTCTCCACCAAAGCACCGATTGATGAGGAAATATCGGTAATGCAAAGCACCTCACTTGTGTTAAGACCGACCTCGGTCACTCTTCCCACAAGTCCCTGCCCCGCAATTACGACCATTCCCTCTGCAATGCCGTGAAGTGAGCCCTTGTTAAGTGTAAGAGTACTGTGCGACGAGCTTGAATTTTTTCCGATAACGGTCGCGTCAGCAAATTCAAATGTAGTATTGTGATTCTTGATCTCAAGAAAATCACGAAGCCAAGCATTTTCCTCTTTAAGAACCTCAAGATCGGACTGAAGCTTTTGTAGCTCCTCGTTTTTTTGTCTTAAGGATTCGTTTTCTTCTGAGATTCGGTCAAATTCCGTAAAATAATCCACAAATCCTGCGATTCCATCCGCGCAATAATTAAATGCAGCTCTAAATGGGGTGGAAATAACGTTAAATGCGTCCTTTAAGAACCACGCGTGACCGCTTGCCGAAAGCACGACGGAAAAAACCGTCAAGCATAGCACCACGGTAAAGCATATTATAAAGAATTTGTTCTTAAAATAACGCATTTTCAACCTCTAATTAATTACTTTTTTGCAATAACTTCCTTCGCCTTCTTAACGATATTCTCAGCAGTAAGACCGTAATATTCCATAAGTGCAGGAACTGTTCCGCTTCTGCCGAAGGTATCCTCAACACCAACTCTCGCCATAGGAACAGGACAATTTTCAACAAGCACCTCAGCTACTGCTGAGCCCAAGCCACCGTAAATAGTGTGCTCTTCAGCGGTAACAAGCGCGCCTGTTTCATTTGCCGCCTTAACAAGAATATCCTTGTCAATGGGCTTGATTGTGTGAATATTGATAACACGCGCAGAAATTCCCTCTCTAGCAAGAAGCTCTCTTGCTTCAAGACAGGTGCTAACCATAAAGCCTGTGCCAACGAGTGTCACGTCGCTTCCGTCAGCCATAAGAACACCCTTACCAAGCTCAAATTTATAATCCTCACCGTTGAGAATGGGGAGCGCATATCTGCCGAATCGCATATATACGGGTCCATTATGAATAAGTGCCGCCTCAACTGCCGCACGAGCCTCAACTCCGTCACAAGGATTGATGATAACCATACCGGGAATTGAGCGCATTGTGGCAAAATCCTCGTTGCATTGATGTGTTGCACCGTCCTCACCAACGGAAATACCGCCGTGAGTAGCACCGATCTTAACGTTCAAATGAGGATATCCAATGGAGTTTCTCACCTGCTCGAAGGCGCGTCCTGACGCGAACATTGCAAAGGATGATGCGAAAACGGGCTTACCTGTTGAGGCAATACCTGCCGCCACACTCATCATATTACCCTCTGCGATACCGCAGTCAAAAAATCTATCGGGATATGCCTTTTTGAACATACCCGTTTTTGTAGCCGCCGCAAGGTCTGCATCAAGCACCACGAAATCATATTTTTCCGCAAGCTCACAAAGGGCTGCGCCGTAAGCTTCTCTAGTTGCTATTTTCTTAACGTCTGCCATTGTCTTGCCCTCCCTTAAATATATCTTGTCTTAAGCTCAGCAATTGCCTGTGCGTGTTGCTCATCATTGGGAGCCGCACCGTGCCAGTTAACTGAGTTTTCCATGAACGAAACGTCCTTGCCCTTGGTTGTTTTTGCTATAATAACCGTGGGCTGACCCTTCGTTGCCTCCGCTTCAGCAAAAGCTGCCTCGATTTGATTAAAATCGTGACCGTCTATAGTGATAACGTGGAAGCCGAAAGCCTCAAACTTCTTGTCGTGAGGAGTAGGATTCATAACCTCTGTGATAGGTCCGTCAATTTGAAGTCCGTTAAGGTCAAGAATTACGCAAAGATTGTCAAGCTTGTAGTGAGAAGCAAACATAGAAGCCTCCCAAACCTGACCCTCTTCGCTCTCGCCGTCACCGATAATAGTGTAAACTCTGTAATCCTTACCGTCAATTTTACCCGCAAGCGCCATACCGCAAGCTGAGGAAATTCCAAGTCCCAATGAGCCGGATGACATATCAACGCCGGGAACCTTGTGCATATCCGGATGCCCCTGCAAATAGGAATCAATTTTTCTCAATGTAAGAAGATCCTCTACGGGGAAAAATCCTCTGTGAGCAAGTGTTGCATAGAGCCCGGGAGCAGTATGTCCCTTGGAAAGCACAAATCTATCCCTGTCCTGCATTTTAGGATTTTTAGGATCAACGTTCATCTTTTCAAAATATAAATAAGTCAAAATATCCGCAATAGAAAGCGAACCGCCGGGATGTCCGCATTTAGCCGCATGCGTAGCATCAATAATGCCGATTCTGACGTCGTTAGCAATGTTTTTAAGTTCTCTAATTCTTGCCTCGTTCATAGTCACCCTCGCAAAAAGTTATTTAAGGTATATAGTACCTCATTTTATGTATTTATTATACCCAATGAGTGATAAAAAGTCAAGTAATATAAAGGAAAATGTTGATTTAAAAAAGGAGCGCTCAAATGAGCGCCCCTTGATTTCTGTATATATTAACTACTCGAAATAGCTATTATTTAACAATCCATGAGTTGATTCTTTCTTCGTATGTTGCAAGAGCTTCACTAAGATCATCATCTGTCAAATCACGAATCTTGCAGAATTCACCAAGAGTAGCTGCTTCTGTCCACCAGTCATTGGGGATAACACCCTGGGGCTGTGCATAAACGTTCTGATCAATAAGAGCAGAAAGAAGATAATTAGATTTAACATCAACATTATTCTGTGCATTCAAGTTAGAGGGACCCCATATAAATTCATAGTATCTTTCAAGTTGTTCTTCTTCACTTGTAAGGAAGAGAGCAAGTTCTTTACAAATCTCAGCCTTAGTAGCATCTGTTTGAGGCTTGCAACCAACGAGCTTACAACCGGAGTAAGAACCAAGCTGATATGACTTACCGTCAGAGCCTGTGAATGTGGGAAGCTTAACTGCCTTCACATAGTCACCCCATGCGCCTTCAGCTGCATTTACGTTCCAAATACCTGTAACAACAGCACCGAAGCCTTCAAAAATTCCGGAAGAGTTATCCCAAGCTGAAGAGCCTGCAAGGTCATACATTTCCTTGTAAGCAATAAGACCATTGTCAGAATTGAATGTATCGTTTACTGCGATAGGATTCTTACCGTCCTCAGAGTATGTCCACGTAGATGTGCAAAGAGGAGTTCCACCACCGGCGGGCTGTGCAAAGAAGAAACCGGCAGCAATCCAAGCATTTGTCAATTCATAACCGAAGAAAACGCCTTCTCTTTCACAAGCTGCGATAATGCCTTCAAGTGTCTGAGCTTCTGTATCAGAAATCTTGCTTGAATCGTAATAAAGGAAAATGCCATTGTCATTTGTCATAGGATATGCATAGATATTGCCATCAACTGTAGCAGCATTTACAGAACCTACGTCATTTTCGTCTGCAACCTTTTGTGCAGTCTGAGTATCAAGAGGTGTAAGAGCACCGCCCTGTACAAGACGAGTAATCTGATCCTGTGCGAAGCAGTACATATCGGGAGCTGTAGCAACGTCCTTAAGAACTTCAGTTGCAGCATCACCTTCACCGACTGAGTCAATTGTGATATTGAAATTGTATTCCGGGTGAAGAGCCTTGAATGCCTCAATCCGATCTTCTGTAAATTCCTTAACACCAGGAGTTGTAGAAACCCACAACGTGATCTCTATAACATCCTCATCAGGTGTAGGCTGTGTGGAATTATTTCCTGATGTTGAATTTGTATCACCTGGATCACCCTTGTCGCCCTTTTCTCCTTGAGGACCTTGAGCGCCTGTCTCACCCTTGTCGCCCTTAGGACCTTGAGCACCTGCGTCACCTTTATCGCCCTTTTCGCCTTGAGCGCCCGTGTCACCCTTGTCGCCCTTGTCTCCTTGAGCGCCCGTGTCACCCTTGTCGCCCTTTTCACCTTGAACACCTGCTTCTCCTTTAAGGGATGCAAGCCATTCCTCTTCAGTTCCTTCAAATCCGTTCTCAACCGCTATCTCATAAGCGGATTTTCCGTTGTCAGCTGGCTCCGATTTAACACTAACTGTAATTGCTACCGTCGTAATGCATATTGCTAACGACAATATCAAGGGAAGCCATTTCAAAAGTATCGTCTTCATAGCTATTTTCCTTTCACGTTTAACCCCGCCGGGTATTTGTCTCTATTCTATCACTAATTAAAATATTTGTCAACAGAAAACAAAAAAGCACCTGAATTTCAGGTGCTTAATATTGCTCGATTGAGCATTGAAAACCGAATAAAGAAATGGGAAGAAGAGTGAAACTCAAGTAAATCTGTGTAACGCTTGAGACCTTATGGAAGGTTCAAGCCCTCGGGCTATTAGTATCAGTCAGCTAAATACATTACTGCACTTA
>JAZLBH010000084.1:0-4348 GCA_045613605.1 Eubacteriales bacterium | reverse complement strand
CACCTTTCTTTTTCAAACTAACTAACCTATAAATATAGACATAACAAGGAAACAAAAAATGGCAGACATTTTTGAATTATTTAAGAAAATTTCAACTGAAAATACAGCGTCACGCGAGCCTATTTCACACATTGTTGTGGGACTTGGCAATCCCGGTGCTCAATATCTTCACACAAGACACAACGCGGGCTTTTTGGCAATAGACTACATTTGTGACAAGTACAACGCGCGAGTAAATAAGAGCGCGCATAAGGGACTTGTCGGTGAAGCAACTATTGCAGGCAAGAGGGTTTTACTTGTAAAGCCCCAAACCTTTATGAACCTCTCGGGTGAATGTGTTCGCGCAGTGCTCGACTTTTACAAAATCAAAGCCGAAAATCTTATAATTATATATGATGACATCTCCCTTGAAGTTGGTCGTCTTCGCGTTCGCCGTGACGGAAGCGCGGGCGGTCATAACGGAATCAAGAGCATTATCGGAAACATCGGAACGCAGACCTTCCCAAGAATCAAGGTCGGCGTAGGTCAAAAGCCCCATCCCGACTACGATCTTGCATCTTGGGTGCTTTCCGAGTTCAAGAATGACGAATTAAAATCTCTTGAGGGAGCTTTCCCAACCGTTTGCGAGGGACTTGAAAAGATTTTGAGTGCAAGCATCGACGATGCTATGCAAATTTGCAATAAAAAACAGTAAAACGGAGTAAAATATGAGTTTTATTACCGAAGCAATACGATTTGACGGTGAGTATAAACAGCTTATTGACACGGTCAAAAAGGAGTTTTCGGCTCACAAATCGTATCCGATAGCGATAAGCGGTCTTTCGGACGGAGCAAGTGATTCCGCCGTTATTTCTCTTATTGAGGATACTAAGGAAAAGCGAGGCAAAATGCCCGCAACTATCATTTGCGCCGACGAAAAGGAATGCCTGAGACTTCAAAAATTGCTCACACAGTTTGGATTTAGAGCAGGCTTCTATCTTAACCGCGACCTAAATTTTTATAATATTACCGCCTCCCATGAGTATGAGCATGAGAGGCTTAAGGTCTTGTTTGCGATACTCAATTCCGAGCTTGACGCGGTAATTACCACACCCGACGCGGCGCTTTCGTATACGATTCCACCGCAGGAATTGAGAAAAAGCATTATCCGACTTGACACAAAAACGATAACCACTCCGCGTGAGCTTTGTAGGTTTTTGACGCTTTGCGGATACGTCAACGTCGATATGATTGACGGTGCAGGACAGTTTGCACACCGCGGAGGAATCGTTGACATTTTTGCCCCCGGTGGCTTCTATGTAAACGAGGACGGAGAGCGCGCACGCGCCGATTTGCCCGTAAGAATTGAATTCTTTGGCGACGAGATTGACCGAATGGGACTTTTCTCGGTCGAAACACAAAGAATGCTTGAGAGCGTAGAGTGTATCGAATTTTCACCCGCGCGTGAGATTTTGGCAAATGCCCAAAAGATTGCCAAGCTTCGCGAGGCAGTTGCAGAGCAGTTTAAGGCGTGTAAGGATGCCGATGCATTGGTTGAGCTTACAGGGGAATTAAACGCCATAGACGGACTTAACGGTGAGGGCGGCTCACTCAAATTTATAGATAAGTACATCACGTTAATTTATCCCGAAAGATGCTCACTCCTTGACTATATCACCGAACGCACCTGCTTGATAATCAAGGGAACGAATGCAATCTCCGAGCGCATTCGAGGTGCCGAGTGGCATCAGCATCAAGTTGTTGAGGAGCTTGTTGAGGGAGGAACTATCGCGCCAAAATATACCGATTATTCCAAGCCCTCGGCACAGTACGAGCTATTTTGCGACCGAAACGTGACCTTGCATACCGACTCGATAACTCAGGGGCTTTCGGGCAAGAATACAAGTGGGATCTTCCACTTTAGAAGCAAGCAAACCGTATCCTACGATGATAAAACCGAGCTTCTTTTTGAGGATGTTGAGCAGTATCTTCAAAGCAGATTTGCCGTTTGCATCCTTTGTGAAAACGAGGTTTTTGCAAAGAATATTTCGGGCAATCTCAACGAAAAGGGCATAAGATCAAGCATCGAGCCCGAAACCGTATCGGCAGGAGAGGTCGGAGTTTTCTATAAGGATCAATTCTTCGGCTATGAATTGCCGAGTGCAAGAGTTTGCGTTCTTTCTACCAATCGCGAGGGAAGAAACGGAGGAATCAACTCAGTTTCAAGGTCGATGCGAAGAAAGAAGAAAAAAAGCAATACACAGGCTATTTTCTCATATAATGACCTCGAGGTCGGTGACCTTGTCGTACACGAGGCGTACGGTATCGGTAAATATGCAGGTATCACAAATCTTGTGCAGGACGGAATCGGTCACGATTATATCACCATTCAGTACGCGGGGAGTGATAAGCTTTTCTTACCCGTTGAAAAGCTCGATATGGTGTCGAAATACGTTGGTGCGCATTCCGATGACGGACTTATAAAGCTTTCTCGATTTGGCGGAGCCGAATGGGGCAAGGCAAAGGCGAAGGCAAAGGCAGCAGTAAAGGAAATGGCAAAGGAGCTAATTGAGCTTTACGCGAGAAGAATGAGAACAAGCGGCTTTGCATTCCCACGCGATGACGATTTCCAACGCGACTTTGAGGCGGCATTCGAATATGACGAAACCGATGCTCAAATCGAAGCAATAAATGATATAAAGAGCGATATGATGCAGAGTATGCCAATGGATAGACTTCTTTGCGGAGACGTTGGCTTTGGTAAGACCGAGGTCGCTTTCCGTGCCGCATATAAGGCGGTGCTTGGAGGTAAACAGGTAGCAATTCTTGTTCCCACCACAATTTTGGCACTTCAGCACTATCAAACTGCGCTATCTCGATTCCGTGCATTCGGAGTAAACGTAGATATGATCTCTCGATTCAAAACTGCTAAGCAGCAGGGAGTGACCAAGAGAAAGCTTAAGCGCGGAGAGATAGATATATTAATAGGAACACATCGTTTGATTTCAAACGATATTGAATTTCATAATCTCGGACTTCTCATCGTCGATGAGGAGCAAAGATTTGGCGTTGCTCAAAAGGAAAAATTAAAGAAGCTTGCTGGCAATATCGACGTGCTTTCACTTTCGGCAACACCCATTCCAAGAACCTTGAATATGGCAATGGGAGGACTTCGCGATATATCCGTTCTTGATGAAGCACCCATTGATAGAATACCGATTCAAACCTATGTTTTAGAGCAAGACGATTTGATAGTCAATGAGGCAATCAGACGTGAGCTTCGACGCGGCGGACAGGTGTTCTATATGCACAATTTCATTGAGAGCATTTATGCCGTTGCCGCGCGCTTGCAAAAGGCATTTCCTGATGCTAGAATAACCGTTGCACATGGCAAAATGGATAAGGAGGAGCTCGAGGAGATTTGGGGTGAGATGCTCAAGGGTGAGATCGATATTTTGGTAAGCACAACCATTATCGAAACGGGAATCGATATTCCTAATGCGAATACCCTTATCGTCGATAACGCGCATAGACTCGGTCTTTCACAGCTCCATCAAATAAGAGGACGTGTTGGACGCTCTAGCCGTCGCGCGTATGCTTATTTCACGTATCCCAAGGATATGGCACTTACCGAGATTGCTCAAAAGCGACTTGAGGCAATTCGTGAATATGCTGAATTTGGCGCAGGCTTTAAGATTGCAATGCGAGACCTTGAGCTTCGTGGTGCAGGAAATATGCTTGGTGCGGAGCAGCACGGACATCTTGATGCCGTTGGTTATGACCTCTATATTAAGCTGCTCAATGAGGCGGTGCTTGAAGAAAAGGGTGAAAGGATAGAAGAAAAGCCCGAGTGCACAGTTACTCTAAATTATAATGCTTTCATTCCTGAAAAGTACGTCACCTTCTCGTCGCAGAGAATGGGACTTTATAAACGAATCGCGCTTATCGAAAATGATTACGATAGACTTGACATTCTTGATGAGATGATTGACCGCTATGGAGATATGCCAAAGCCCGTTGAAAATCTTTTGATGATCGCGCTCATTCGTGCGAATGCCTTGAAATGTAAGATAAGCTCGATCACACAGGAGGGAACTGAGTTCCGTATCAATCCCGTGCATATCGATATCGACGTTTGGAGTGACGTTGAAGAAACCTTTGACGGCAAGATGAAGATAATTCTTGCCTCCAAGCCATATATAAGCGTGCGCCCGAATAAGAGCGCCGATGCACTTAAATCACTTAATCGCATTTTAGAAAAATATATCGAATTAGAGACAAACAACAAACAATAATTTGTATTTTAAATTATGATTTGTAGGTGAGTTAGTTTTATTTATAGGCGGGACGTCGAGGGCGCCGTCCCCTA
>JAZLBH010000083.1:0-5388 GCA_045613605.1 Eubacteriales bacterium | reverse complement strand
TATGGATGCTACTCACTCTCCCCTTTTCCATCAGTTTGAGGGACTTGTAGTTGACAAGGGCATCACAATGGGTAACCTTAAGAGCACTCTTGAGGAATTTGCTAAAAAGACTTTCGGTGAGGAAACAAGAGTTCGCTTCCGTCCCCACCATTTCCCATTCACAGAGCCATCTGCTGAGGTTGACGTTTCTTGCTTCGCTTGTGGCGGTAAGGGTTGCCGTCTTTGTAAGGGCGAGGGCTGGATCGAGATCCTCGGTGCAGGTATGGTTCACCCCAACGTGCTTCGCAACTGCGGAATCGACCCCGAGGAATACAGCGGCTTTGCGTTCGGTATGGGCGTTGAAAGAATCTTGATGCTCAAGTACCACGTTAACGATATTCGTCTTCTTTATGAGAATGACGTTAGATTCTTACATCAGTTTTAATTAGGAGGTAAGAAAAATGAATTTATCTATTAAATGGCTTAACGATTTCGTCAACACCGACGGAATTGAGATAAAAGAATATTGCGACAGAATGACCGACACCGGTTCAAAGGTTGAGGGCTATGAAAAGCTTGGCGAGGACGTTCAAAACGTAGTGGTTGCTCGCGTTGAAAAGATGGCTCGTCACGAAAACTCCGACCACCTTTGGGTTTGCCAGATTAACATTGGCACCGAAACAGTTCAAATCGTAACAGGCGCTCAAAACGTTCACGAGGGTGACATCGTTCCCGCAGCTATTCCCGTTGCACACCTTCCAGGTGACATCACAATCAAGCCCGGCAAGCTTCGTGGAGTTGAATCCTACGGTATGCTTTGCTCCTACCACGAGCTTGGTCTTACAGAACACGATATGCCCGGCTATGAGGGTGACGGCATCCTTATTCTTGGTGAAGAATTCGCTGAATATATCGGCAAGGACGTAAGAGAGGCCCTCCTTCTTCTTGATACAAGCGTTGAATTTGAAATTACATCTAACCGTCCCGACTGTCTTTCAGTTATCGGTCTTGCAAGAGAGACTGCAGTAAGCTTTGACCGTCCTTGGAGCTGTCCTGCTCCCGTTGTTAAGGGCGCAAACGACGGTGATGACGTTGGAAATTACATTAAGGTAGAGGTTAACGACAGTGATCTTTGTGCAAGATACAGCGCAAAGGTTGTTAAGAACGTAAAGATCGGTCCCTCTCCTCTTTGGATGAGAATGAGACTTCGCGCAAGCGGTGTTCGTCCCATCAACAATATCGTTGATATTACTAACTACGTTATGCTTGAATACGGTCAGCCCATGCACGCGTTTGACTATTCTTGCCTCAGCGGTGCTCAAATCAAGGTAAGACGTGCTAATGACGGTGAAAGCTTCGTATCCCTTGACTCTAAGGAGCACACACTCGACTCCACGATGCTCGTGATTGCCGATGAACAAAAGGCAGTTGCACTTGCAGGCGTTATGGGTGGTGAAAACTCCGAAATCAAGGATACTACGACCACGGTCGTATTCGAAAGTGCAAACTTTGACGGCGCTTCAGTTCGTGTTACAGGTAAAAAGAACGGTATGAGAACCGAATCAAGTGCCCGCTTTGAAAAGGGACTTGATGCCGAAAACACCATCCCTGCTCTTCTTCGCGCTTGCGAGCTCGTTGAATTGCTTGGTGCAGGTGACGTGGTTGACGGTCTTATCGACGTTTATCCCGGCAAGAAAGAGCCCGTAACGCTTCCCCTTAATCCCGAAGTAATCAATAAGTTCCTCGGTGTTGAAATTTCTGAAGAATTTATGATCGCTACACTTGAAAAGCTTGAATGCAAGGTTGAAAACGGTATTATCACGGTTCCTTCATTTAGAAATGACCTCACTTGCATGAACGATATCGCCGAAGAAATTATTAGAATTTACGGCTACAACGATATCAAGTCATCCAAGATCACCGCTGAAAACACTGCAGGCGGAAGAACTCCCAAGCAGCAGTTCAAGGTTGATCTTTCCGATGTACTTTGCGGAATGGGTCTTGACGAGATTACAACCTTCTCATTCATCAGCCCAAGATATTACGATAAAATCAGACTCCCCGAGGATGAAAGCATCAGACGTTCAATCGTTATCTCCAATCCTCTTGGTGAGGATACAAGTATCATGAGAATTACTGCCCTTCCCTCAATGATGGAGGCACTTGCTCTTAATAACAATATGGGCAACGAGAACGTTTGCCTTTATGAAATGGGTAATATCTATATTCCCGCTTCTGAAGAGGACGACCTTCCCTGCGAATCCAATGTTCTTACACTCGGTATGTACGGAAACGTTGATTTCTATACAATGAAGGGTGTAATTGAAGGCGCACTTGCTCTTGGCAGAATCAAGGGTGTAACATATGAAGCAGTTACTGACAACGCAACCTTCCATCCCGGCCGTTGCGCAAAGCTTCTTGCTTCTGACGGTGAGCTTCTTGGTATATTCGGTCAACTTCATCCTCTTACTGCTCAAAACTATGGCTTCAATGCTCCCGTTTATGCGGCTGAGCTTGACTTCGATTCCATTTTTGAGCATTGTGACGGCGTGATCGAATACAAGCCTCTTCCCAAATTCCCTGCGTCAACCCGTGACTTCTCATTCGTTTGTGAGGAATCCCTTGAGGTAGGTAAGCTTGCTTCCTTCATAGCACGCGCAGGCGGAAAGCTCGTTGAGGACGTTAAGCTCTTCGACATCTACCGCGGTGCACAGCTTGGTGAAGGCAAGAAGTCAGTTTCCTTCCGTGTAACTCTTCGTGCAAGTGACAGAACGCTCACAGTTGAAGAAGCGGACAAGGTAAGCTCAAAGATCCTTTCTTCTCTTGAGCATCAGCTCGGTTTAACACTCAGAAAATAATATAAACAACTTAAGGGGACTAAATTTAGTCCCCTTTTTTGTTATAAAATTATACAAATCAATCCATTTGATCCCTCGTTGATAATGCGCTCAAGCGTCTCTGAAAGCTTGTTGCGGGATTCATCGGGAATATGCTCAAGCTTAGTGTGAAGTCCCTCATTCATCAGCTCATAAAGGGACTTGCCAAACATATTCGAATCCCAAATTTTTCTTGGATCCTCTTCAAATTCTTCAAGCAAATATTTAACAAGGTCCTCACTTTGCTCCTCACTGCCGACTATTGGATTAATCTCAGTTTCAATATTTGCCCTTATCATATGAATGGATTGCGCACTTGCACGAAGCTTAACACCGTATCCGCCTGCTCTTTTTACAATCTCAGGCTCTTCAAGACGTAGCCTTGAAGCATCCGGCATAACGATTCCATAGCCCTTTTCGTCCGCATCAAGAAGCGCCTCGGCTACTCTGTCAAATTCACTCTTTCTGACCGAATACTCTCTCAACATTCTAACGAGCTTCTCTTCGCTGTCAATTTCAAACCCCGTCAATTCACTCAAAACCTTAAAATATAGTGATTTTGCGCATGAGATTGATATTTTAGCACATCCACAGCCGTAATCAATGCTATCAAAGTTAAATTTATCAATATACTCATTTTTAGAAATAGGCGCAAATGCACTTTTTATCTGCCCCATTTTTTCAACGTCACGAGCACATTTTAGCACACTCTCTCTAATGGAGCTTTTTATGGGATGATTCTCCTCTAACGCGTGCATCCATTCGGGCAAGGATACTCTTACCTCTCTCACCGGGAATTCACAAAGTATCATCTCTAAAATATGTCTGATATCCTCACCGTCTAATTCAAGACAGTTTACAAGCGCTACGGGCGCACCGTATTTTTCTTCAAGCTCATAGGCAAGTGATATGCTCTTGTCATTTGAGGGATTTGAGGAATTCAGTATCATTGCAAACGGTTTTCCCATATCCTTCAGCTCTTTTACGATTCTTTCCTCAGCATCAACGTAGCTCTCTCGCGGAATTTCACCAATGCTTCCATCGGTAGTTATCAGCATACCTATTGTGGAGTGATCGGTAATGACCTTTTTAGTGCCTAGCTCGGCCGCCTCCACAAACGGCATCGGCTCCGCTCTCCAAGGAGTGCGCACCATTCTCGGTTGACCGTCCTCAATGGTTCCAAGGGCATCGGGCACAATATAGCCAACGCAATCTATCATCTTGACCTGCATAGTGGCGCCATCACCCATATCAACAGTCACAGCGTTATCGGGTATGAATTTTGGCTCCGTAGTCATAACCGTTTTTCCTCCCGCGCTTTGCGGAAGCTCATCTCTCGCACGGTCGCGGTCATATCCTTCCTTTATATTTGGCAACACCAAGGATTCCATAAATCGCTTAATAAAGGTGGATTTTCCGCTTCTAACGGGTCCTACAACACCGATATAGATATCTCCACCCGTTCTTTGTGCAATATCTTTATAAATAGAATGTTCACTCATGCTTAACCTCCAGATTATTCTTCGGTTAATTCTATGAGCCGCTTACTGATTTTAGAACTGTGCTTGTTTTATATTATCGGGTACAAGCATAAAAAAACAGAGGTCTAAAAATTTGACCTCTATTTTAACATTATACCGCCAACGTCCGCAAGCGGTCCGTCGCAAAGCTCAATTATCGTCCTTGAGTGCTTTTTGCAAAATTCACGGATCTTCTCTCCATCGGGGTGACAACTCAGCGAACCGCAAAAATATATTTTATCCTTATAAGACCCACAAGAACCGCCTATAAATCCATATTCATACGGTGGGAGGGATATGTGTCCACTCTCAATTTTAAGAACGTCTATACCGTTTTTACAAGCTACCTCAGCAATTCCCAAATCGGCAGTAATTACCGCACGATCACTCACAATGCAGGTCGAACAATGGGCATATCCCTGCGCTACGTGATGAACTGAAAATCCGTTGCTTTCCAAATACTCAAGAACGGTTTTTGATGCAAATTTTGTATTTGCAAACACGTGCCTGCCCACTATAGCTATATTCAAGAGAACGTCATTGGGATATTTTTCCGACATCGGCTCCTCAATTTTGATAACTTTATCGAATCCTTTGATTTCACACGTGTAGTCCCTGTGCATAAAAAGAATATCGTCAATAGCGCAAAAAAGCATATCCGCATGTGTATCAACGGGATGCGCAAGAGAATTAAATGGGGCAAGCGCAACAATTTCAAATCCCTCTTGCTTTAAGGCATCAATTATTTTTTTGTCCGCATTTTGAGATACGTACGCTAACATAAAAATCCTCCGAGAAAATAAAAAGGGCAGACTCGATAATAAACGGTCTGCCAATTTTACGTTAATTAATAACTTGCTAATTAAGCACGGTTAACTTTGCCTGAACGAAGGCAACGAGAGCAAACTGCAACAGTAACGGGAGTGCCGTTAACGATTGCCTTTACCTTTCTGATGTTGGGCTTCCAAGTTCTGTTTGTCTTGCGGTTAGAGTGAGAAACGTTCTGACCGAAA
>JAZLBH010000082.1:0-2998 GCA_045613605.1 Eubacteriales bacterium | reverse complement strand
AGCGTATGCAGGGTTATTCTACTCTTTGGGTGCCCGGCACAGACCACGCAGGTATCGCAACCCAGATAAAGGTTGAGGAAAATCTCCGCGTTAACGAGGGACTTTCAAGATATGACCTCGGCCGTGAAAAATTCCTTCTGCGAGTTTGGGACTGGAAAAATCAGTATGGCTCAAGAATCATAAATCAGCTTAAAAAGCTCGGCTCGTCTTGCGACTGGAGCCGTGAGCGCTTCACGATGGACGAGGGGTGCTCCCGCGCTGTTCGCGAGGTTTTCGTAAACCTCTATAACAAGGGCCTTATCTACCGCGGTTACAGAATTATCAACTGGTGTCCCCGTTGTCTTACCGCTCTTTCCGACGCAGAGGTTGACTATAAGGATCAGCCCGGAAACTTCTGGCATATCAAATATCCCATTAAGGGTGAGGACGGATACGTCGAAATAGCTACCACAAGACCTGAAACAATGTTCGGTGATACTGCCGTTGCGGTTAACCCCGAGGATGAAAACACAAAGCACCTTATCGGAAAAACTCTTATACTCCCGATAGTTGAGAGAGAAATTCCGGTTATTGCCGACGATTACGTTGAAATCGGTTTCGGTACAGGCTGTGTTAAGATCACTCCCGCGCACGACCCCAACGACTTCCTCGTTGGTCAGCGCCACGATCTTGAGCAGATCAAGGTTATGAACGACGACGCAACAATGAATGCATATGCAGGCAAGTACGAGGGTATGGATCGCTACACCTGTAGAAAGGCTCTCGTTGCCGATCTCGAGGAGCAGGGATTCCTTGTAAAGACAGTTGCTCACGACCACAACGTTGGCGCTTGCTACCGTTGCGGAACTACCGTTGAGCCCCTTACGAGTGATCAGTGGTTCGTTAAGATGAAGCCCCTTGCTAAGCCCGCTATTGAGGCAGTTGAGTGCGGTGACATCAACTTTATTCCCGAAAGATTCTCAAAAAATTACTTCAACTGGATGAATAACATCCTTGACTGGTGTATCACCCGTCAGCTTTGGTGGGGACACAGAATTCCCGCATTCTATTGTGACGATTGCGGTGAAATGACAGTTTCTAAAGAGGATATCACAGTTTGTCCTAAGTGCGGTGGTGCAGTTCATCAGGACGAGGACGTTCTTGACACCTGGTTCTCATCTGCTCTTTGGCCCTTCTCAACACTCGGTTGGCCCGAAAGCACGGAGGATCTTGCAAAATACTATCCCACAAGCGTTCTTGTAACAGGCTACGATATCATCACCTTCTGGGTTTCACGTATGATATTCTCCGGTCTTGAGCATATGGGTACTAAGCCCTTCTCTACCGTATTCATTCACGGTCTTGTAAGAGACGCTCAGGGCAGAAAAATGTCAAAATCTCTCGGCAACGGTATTGATCCCCTTGAGATCATTGATAAATACGGCGCAGACGCGCTCCGCTTTGCTCTTGCAACAGGTAACTCACCCGGAAACGATATGAGATTCTCCGACGAAAAGATCGAGGCTGCAAGAAACTTTGCAAACAAGCTTTGGAACGCTTCTCGTTTCGTAAGAATGAACCTTACTATCGACGAAATCAAGCTTCCCGAGGAATCCAAGCTCGCAATCGAGGACAAATGGATTCTCACAAAATTCAACGAGCTTACAAAGAGTGTTGTTACTAACCTTGACAGATTTGAGGTTGGCGTTGCCCTTGCTGAAATCTATTCATTCACTTGGGATATCTTCTGCGACTGGTACATTGAGCTTGCGAAGGCAAGATTTAATGAACAGGAAACTGAAGCAAATCTCGTTTGTCAAAACGTAATCGCTTACGTTCTCAATGGTACGCTCAAGCTCCTTCATCCCTTTATGCCCTTCATTACCGAGGAAATCTATCAGTCACTTCCCCACGGTAGCGAAAGCATCATGATCGATAAGTACCCCGAATTCAACGAGGCACTTTCATTCAATACCGATGCTGAAAAGATGACAAAGATTATTGATGCCATCACAGCCATCCGTACAAGAAGAAGTGAAATGAACGTTCCCCCTTCAAAGAAAGCAAAGGTATATATTGAAACAAAATATACTGATATTTTCGGCGCATCAAGTGAAGCATTCTTCGTTCGTCTTGCATCCGCAAGTGAAGTTTGCGTTGCTGAAAAGTTTGGCGACGAGGTAAGCGCGGATAACTCCGTTCAGATCATCACAGATGCCGCAACAATTTACCTTCCCTTGTCCGATATTATCGACTTTGAAAAAGAAAAGGCTCGTCTTGAGGGCGAAAAGAAACGCCTTGAGGGTGAAATTGAAAGAATCGTTAAAAAGCTTTCTAACGAAGGCTTCGTTGCTAAGGCTCCTGCAGCAGTAGTTGAAGGAGAAAAGGCAAAAATGGCAAAATATCAAGAAAATCTTGACGGCGTTATTGCGGCACTTTCAAAGCTCAATTAATAAATCAAAATCCAAGCTCCTCGGAGCTTGGATTTGCTATATAAGGAGTTCTTTATTATGACATCATCAGAGCAGCTATATATCCACCGTAAACAGCTATACGTCAACAAAAACGAAAATCAAGCAATATATTTTGGATATGAATTGACCTTAACCAAAACCGAATATCTAATATTAAAGGCTATTGCAGACTCAAGCAATTCCCCTCTCTCGGCTGAACAAATATCCGCACAAACGGGTATTGAATTGTCAAAAGAAAACGTCGCCTTTCACATATCAAGCATAAATAAAAAGGCAAAAATCATCTCAAATCGTACGTTAATTAAAAATATTGCAAAAATCGGATATTTTTTGGGTGAAGAAATATAAAAATTTATTGACAATTATTATATATTATGTTATAATACTTAAGTAAATTGTGTAAATTTTTATTCGTTCGTTAATTTTGTTATTTTAGTCGTTTATATACAGAAAGGAAACAAGATGGAAATTGCAATTATAGCTCACGACATGAAAAAAGAACTTATGACACAATTCTGTATCGCTTATTGCGGAATTCTCAGCAA
>JAZLBH010000081.1:0-6603 GCA_045613605.1 Eubacteriales bacterium | reverse complement strand
TGCCTTTTGTTTTTTCAAATTTTGATTTGTCGGTCACTTTTTCGAGAAAAAGTTCCCGTGAACCCCCAAAACTGCGCCTGCTCGTTTCGGGGAACCCCTGACACCAAAAAGCTTTTACTAGAGCTTCGCGGCAAAACCAATAAAATCAGCACAAACCCGTAGGGGACGGCGCCCTCGACGTCCCGCAACAAAAAATATCAACTCCTCGACAAATCCCAATTTACCGCACGTTGTTCGCACAACCCCTCGCCTCACTTCTTCGCACTCGGCACATTGTTATTTTCACACTTCGTGTGAAAAAACCACGATTTGCTACTACTAAACATAGCCGTTTTGCTTTGATTGTGGCTATTATTTGAACAGCAAATTACAGATTTTTTCTGCGCCTGTTAAAATGCCTCTAAAATCGATTTGTGTTGCAAAGCAACACGATTTGCGTAAACTTTTGCCGCGAAGCTCTGTTAAAAGTTTTTGGTTCTTTTTTCAAAAAGAACATTAATCTTAAGTAAACTAACTCGCCGCAAGGGGAATACAACCGCGGTGCTTCGCACTGCCACCCCCGATATATAATTAGAATTATTTTAATTAATTATTTATAATACCATTGATTTTTATTTTGATTTGGTGTATAATTTATAATGGCTAATTATTTACCAAAGGAGGCGTGCGCGTGGGTAGAAAAATAGGCTCTGTTAGAGCCAAGACGATCGCTTATAAATGCATAATATATTCACTTGTGCTTTTCGTTTTATCCGTGGCGCAGGTAACCTTCTTTTCCAAGGTCAACGTTTTTGGGGCTACCCCCGACCTTATGCTTGGAGCAGTGCTTTTGATAGCAATGAAGGACGACCAACGCGTTTCTGCGATTTGCGGCATCGTTGCAGGCTTTTTATATTGCGCAATGGGCGGCTTCGTGTATCCCTTTTATATGATGTTCTCGTTTTTGTGCGGATACACCCTGTGGGGCGTGTCGGATAGATTTTTGGGCAAAAATTACGTGTCCTATCTCACACTTGCTCTGCTGACCTTTGGTCTAAAGGCGCTTTTTAACGTAATCGAGGCATCGTTGTTTGCTTACACGATCAATTTACTGCATATGTTTTCAAGGGTCATCTTGCCCGAATTTGTATCATCAATGGTATTTTGCTCCATCTCTTACGTTATATTCTCCGCAATAGCGCGACTGATAAATTCAAAATCAAACGGAAAGGAAAGACTTAAACGATGAACGGTAATTTTGATTTTTCAAATAATCCTCAAAACGAAATAATCATGAGTGAAGAGGAGAAAAAGTCTCACAAAAAAATATTTTCAAGGCTTGGAATTGCATTTTTAGTGTATATGCTGGTTTCACAGGGGCTCTCTGTTGCTTTGGTATATGCGACTCAGTCGATCAAGCCCAAGCTTTTGCTTGATCAAAATTTTTTGCTTGCGGCAACCGCAGTGATACAGTATATCATCGCGTTCCCTGTTTTGTATTTTATGATACGCAAAATTCCCAAGCAGGCTCCGTATAAAACACCCGTCGGTGCTAAGAGATTTTTGAAATACGGAGTTGTTTCAATGTTCTTTATGTACGTCGGCAACAGCATTTCAACAATGCTTATGACCGCGGTGTCAACAGGACTTGGCAGAGTGCCCGAAAACGCGGTAAGTTCACTTTTGGACGGCACGAACGTTATATTGAGCGTTATCGTTGTCGGAATCATAGGCCCCATCGTTGAGGAGCTGATGTTCAGAAAGCTCTTTGTGGACCGCCTTTCAATATACGGAGATGCGATAGCGATACTCTTCCCCGCCCTTATTTTCGGACTTTTCCACGGCAATCTCTATCAATTCTTCTATGCATTTTTCCTCGGTATCGTTTTTGGATATATCTATCTTAAAACGGGAAAAATTATTCATTCTACAATTTTGCACGTCTTTATAAATCTCTTCTGCGGAGTTTTGCCCACTGTAATATTCTCCTTGCTTGATTACGAGGAGCTTATGGAGATCGTATCCACCGGTGCAATCACAGAGGAATATATTACAGCTAACTTAGTTCCGCTTGTGCTCTTTATGATTTATACCTACGGTATGCTTGCGCTTGTGGGCATAGGCATGTACGTTTTCCTTAAAAATCTCAGAAATATCTATATTAACAAGGGTGACGTAAGATTCCCCAAGGGAACGGGCGGAGATATTATGTTCTTTAACGTTGGAACGATTCTCTTGATAACCGTTTGCCTGTTGCTTATCGCATACAGCACGTTCAGTATATAACAGCCCTAAAAAACAAAATCCTGAAAGGAGGACAAGCCAATGGCTAAAAGAAAAAAGCATAGCAGAAAATACTTGGTGTTGTCCTTGATATTTGTTCTTTTGTGCATGATCTTTGTCGCAAGACTTGTGAATTTGCAATTCAATAAGGAAAAGACGGATCAGCTTCGCGCAGACAGTGAATATACAACCGAAACTAAGGTGATTCAGGCGCTTCGCGGAAATATTTGCGACAGGAACGGCAACGTTTTGGTCACCACCTCATATGCTTATGACGTGATTTTCGATTATAACGATATGCCCGACGATTTCGTTGAATTTAATCGCACCATCCTTAAGGTTCTTGATGCGATAGACGATACGCAAAGCAATGCATATCGCACCGAGGATCTCTATCCCTTTGTGGGTGAATATCCAAATCTTTCTTATTCCGACGAGACTCTGAATAAAGATAGCGCAACCTACAGAGCGCTAAATAAAATATTGACCGAGCTTGAGATCAATGACGCAAGCGCGAAAAGCGTCGTTGAATACTTTGTCAAGCGCTGGGGCTTTAATAAGCTTGATAAAAACGGAAGCCGCATTTATTCCGATGAGGATATATGCAGACTTTTGCGCGTTAGATACGATATGCTTCGCACACAGTTCTCGTCAGTTTCTCCCTATTGCATAGCAAGGGGCGTGGATATTTCCTTGGTTACGTATCTAAAGGAAATGTCCATAAAGGGCGTTTCGGATAGAATAAGCTCCCAAAGAACGTATATGTACCCGGGATATGCCTCGCACATTCTCGGCACGATGGGTGAAATAAATGCCGAAAACTGGGAATATTACAAGCAGCTTGGCTACTCCATGGATGCGCTTGTGGGAACAAGCGGCTGTGAGCAGGAGTTTGAGGAATATCTACGCGGTCAAAACGGAATAAAAACCATCGTTAAAAACGGAGAGGGCGATATAATCAAGGAGGAGATCACCACCGAGCCGATAGCCGGCAAGGACGTGTATCTCACCATTGATATTGATACTCAAATTGCCACCGAGGATGCTCTTGCCGAATACATGAAAACCGAAAATAAAAACTCGGGTGCAAGTGTTGCCGTGGATCCCAATAACGGTGAAATTTTGGCTATAGCATCATATCCCACATATGATTTGACTACCTTTTCAAAGGATTATTCTTCATTGGCGTCAAATAAATATTCACCGCTTATAAACCGAGCAATCGGCGCGGTGTATGCTCCCGGTTCTACCTTTAAAATAGCAACCGCACTTGCGGCGCTTGAAAGCGGTGTTGTTAAAGCAAACACAAAGCTATATTGCGACCACGGATATAAATATCACGGATTTAACATCGGTTGCGAAAACCATAACAATTATTACACACAGTATCTTAACGTTGTTGACGCAATAACCTTTTCCTGCAACTCATATTTTATTGAGGTGGGCTATGATATGATGAATATCGACACAATGAAGGAATATTGCGAATTGCTTGGACTTGGACAAAGCACGGGAATTGAGCTTTCTGAAAAAATCGGTCAGCTTGCCTATGACGATCCGGAGCTGAGCAAATATAATCAGGCGTCCTCATATATCGGACAGTCAATTCACGAATTTACTCCCCTTCAGGTCAGCTCATATATTTCTACCGTTGCAAACGGCGGAACGCGTTATGCCAACCACCTTTTACATTCCGTTCGCACCTTTTCGGGCGACGTTGTGATCGCCGGTGAAAAAACAGTTTTGAGTGAGCTTGAAATTTCAAACGGTACACTTAATACCATTAAAAGGGGTATGAAAAGCATGGTGGATAATTCTGCATCTGCCAGCTGGAATATGTACACTAAGTACGGAATCGCGGATATCGTTTGCGGAAAATCCGGTACTGCTCAGATCAGCTCAACAAGACAAAACTGCTGGTTTACTGCGTTTGCACCAATGGATAATCCCCAAATAGTTGTTACTTCAATTATCGAGGACGGTGACACGGGTGCCTCCGTTTCCGTAATAGATGCCGCGGTTATTGCCGCTTGGCTGAATAGATAGTTAGCGCTTGGAACGTGGGGCTTTTTTGAAAACCCGCCCCACGCCCCGAAAAACTTAATTGCGTGGGTTTGTGCTGATTTGACGTAAATTTTTGATAATTCGCAAACGAATTATCAGTTCACTTGTCAAAATCCTTTTACGAAAATAAATTTTCGACAAGGATTTTACCTATCAAACTACGAAAATCTCTCTTTCAGAGAGCTTTTCTAAAATTTTTTTAGCAAAATAATAGCCATTTGATAACGATGTGTCTATTATTTAAGTAGCAAATTTGTTTATAAATATCCTTCTATAAAAAGGTTTGGGGGTTATAGGGGGAATTTCCTTTAAATTCCCCCTAAATCCTTCTAACTAACTTTCAGGGAGAAAATATGAAATCTCTAAAAACACAAATAGCCGTAATTGGTGCGGGGCACGCGGGCATTGAGGCTGCGATTGCCTCGGCACGACTTGGACTTGACACGGTTCTTTTCACAATGTGCCTCGACTCAATAGGAAATATGCCCTGCAACCCATCAATCGGCGGCACGGCAAAGGGACATCTTGTATTTGAAATTGACGCGCTTGGTGGCGTAATGGGCGAAATGGCGGACAAGGTTACCCTGCAAAGCCGTACGCTCAACCTTGGCAAGGGCGCGGCGGTTCATTCAAAGAGAATCCAAGCCGATAGAAAAAAATATCAGGAGCTTATGAAGGCTCTGATTGAAAAAACGGAAAATCTCCGCCTTATACAAGCGGAAATTTGTGATATAGAAACCACTGTTGTTGACGGCAAAAAGCAAATTTGTGCCGTTGTTACCTCACTTGGTGAAAGATGGGAATGCGAGCGCGCAATTATTTGCTCGGGAACGTATCTTGACAGCCGAGTTTTTGTGGGTGACCGCAATTTCTCGTCCGGCCCCGACGGACTTTTGCCCGCAGGTGGAGGTCTTTCGTCAGCTCTTGAGCGCGAGGGCATTCGTCTTATGCGCTTCAAAACAGGAACACCCGCGCGTGTAAAACGTTCAAGCATTGATTTTTCAAATCTTGAGCTTCAAGCGGGAGAGGATGTAATCACCCCCTACTCGGCGCTTACGGACGAGCATTATTTTGACAATCTCGACCAAATTCCCTGCCATATTGTTTATACAAGTGAGAAAACTCATAATTTGATAAAAGAAAATATACACCGTTCCGCAATGTATTCGGGACAAATTCACGGTACGGGCCCGCGCTACTGCCCCTCGATTGAGGATAAAATCGTGCGCTTTGCCGACAAGGACAGACATCAGCTCTTCGTTGAGCCAATGGGTGAAAATACTGAGGAAATGTATATCCAAGGCTTTTCAACATCACTCCCTGCGGACGTTCAACACCTGATGCTTCGCTCTCTTGAGGGCTTCGAAAATGCCGAAATTATGCGCTATGCCTATGCTATAGAGTACGATTGCTCCGATCCCACTCAGCTTTATGCAACCCTTGAATATAAGGAGATTGGCGGTCTTTACGGCGCAGGTCAGTTTAACGGTACCTCGGGATACGAGGAGGCGGCCGCGCAAGGACTTATTGCAGGACTTAACGCGTCCCTTTCCCTTCTTGGCAAGGAGCAGGTCGTTCTTAAAAGAAGTGACGGCTATATAGGTACACTCATTGACGACCTTGTGACCAAGGGAACAAATGAGCCTTACCGCATGATGACCTCGCGCAGTGAATACCGTTTGCTTCTCCGTCAGGACAACGCTGAGCGCCGCATGACCGAAATCGGATACAAGGCAGGTCTTATCAGTGAAGAAAGATATAATAAATTTTTAACTAAAAAAACACAAACAGACGAGGAAATTGCCCGACTTGAGAGCACATATATCTCTCCCCTCGTTGCCAATCCCTTCCTTGAGGCGCACGGTCTTACAACAGTTGCAACGGGTATCTCCCTTGCCGAGCTTTTGCGCCGTCCCGCACTTGATTATGATGCCCTTGCTGAAATTGACGCAACCCGTCCTTCCCTCCCTCGCGGAGTGAGAATGACCGCCGAAATTTCCATTAAGTATGAGGGCTACATTAAGCGCCAGATTGCCGAGGTTAATCGCAAGGCGCGTCTTGAAGAAAAGAAAATCCCCGAAGATATCGATTATTCTACGGTTAAAGGACTCCGCCTTGAGGCTATTCAAAAGCTTTCAAAGGTGCGCCCCCTCACTATCGGACAAGCGTCGAGAATCAGCGGTGTAAGCCCCGCAGATATCTCTGTGCTTATGATTTATATTGGAATTGTTTGAGCTATAAATTGAGATTTAGCGAGCTGTTAGGAAAAGTTAGTTT
>JAZLBH010000080.1:0-1735 GCA_045613605.1 Eubacteriales bacterium | reverse complement strand
CACTCATCCTGTTCCCGATAATACCGGATATATTACCGAAGGACAGTATTACCTTAAAGGCGGCCGTATTGGACCGTTTGGCTCTCTTTCCCGACTTAAGCAAAACGTAAACGGCAAAACAAGAAAAGACCATAGAGCACTTATGGATGCAATGATACGTTTGTATTCTTCCTATAAGGAAACGCTTGAAAAGAAAAACATGGGCTTTTCCATGAGCCGTTGGGACGAAAAATTGCTGAAATACGGTGAATTATTTGAAAGTAGGATGATGTCACTTTCGGTTAATCTTTCGCTTGAAGAGGCGCTTAACTTGGGATGGGAAATTTTAGCGGATTGCTTCGAAAAGCAAGAAACCGGAATCAAGTCAGACCTTACTGATGATTTTTGGCCCAAAGGTTAAGGAGGGCTGTAGTTTTGGCAAAAATCAAACTAACTAAAAACGAGTTAAAGGTACAAAAGGATGCACTTAAAATGTACCGCAGATATTTGCCTACTCTGACACTGAAAAAGCAACAACTCCAATCAGAGATTCGCACAATTGAAGCCAAGGCTAAGGCAGTGAGAAAAGAAAGAGAAGACCTTGAATTTGGCTTTCGTGAATGGATTGCTGTTTTTAGCGAAATGGATGCCTTCCCCGAAGGAATTATAACGGTAAGCAATATCCGCAAAGGAACGGGAAATATTGCCGGTGTTGATATTCCTACATTTGAAGGTGCGGATTTCAGGAGAGGTGATTATGATCTCTACGAAACACCTCTTTGGGTGGATATCGCCGCAAACCATATGGAGAAGGCAATGTCACTCGATTTAGAGGCGGAAGTGTTGGATGAACAGGTTAGGCTGTTAGAGATTGAGTTACTTGCAACCTCTCAAAGAGTAAACCTGTTTGAAAAGGTTAAAATCCCCGAAACTGAGGAAAATATCAAAAAAATATCGATTTATATGGCAGACCAACAGGTTAGTGCCGTAGTGCGTTCAAAAATATCAAAGCGCAAGATAGCCCTTCGTAATGCTGTGGCTTCCGAAAAGGAGGTTTATTCATTATGATAGTGCCTATGAAAAAAGTATCTCTTATCATCAGAGAAAACAAAAAAGATGAAACCCTGAAAAAGCTTCGCAAATTAGGAATTGTCCACATTGAGATAACGGAAGGTTCGGGTGAACGACTTGTAGAACTCGGGGATCAAATCGCTTTGCTTGAAAGTGCAGTTTTCACCATAGGAAAAAACAAAAATGCAGAACAAAAAGACGTGAGTGCTACAGAGGCATTGTCCGTTGCAAATGAGATTGCATCCCTTGATGAAGAGAAAAAGCAGTGTCAGGCTGAACGGATAGCTCTGAGTTCTGAACTTGACCGTTTAAAAAGTTGGGGAGATATCGAGCCCGACAGCATAAGCGATCTTGAGGCTAAGGGAATTAAAATATCTTTCTATGAGATGCCCAAGTCAGAATATGAAGCGTTACCTGACAGCGTTAAAACCGTAAAGCTTGATGCCAACAAATCGTCGGTCAAATTCTTGTTGCTCCAAGTCGATTCGGATGACGGCGATGAAGTCGTATCATGTTTGAACAGTTGCCGATTATCATTGCCGCAGATGTCTACCGACCAAATGAGGCAAAAGATTTCCGAATTAAGCGCTCGAACCCAAGCAATAGATGATCAGATTGCTGCTTTTGTCTGTTATGCAGAGAGCCTAAAAAGAGCAATAAAAGCCTTTGAAAAGGAAATCGAATT
>JAZLBH010000079.1:0-2889 GCA_045613605.1 Eubacteriales bacterium | reverse complement strand
AATGCCAACTTATCACACCTCGCGCGGTATCACATTCTGCGATACAACGCGCGACTAACTGCTATTGGCACTATCGAAACTAAGCAAGCTTAGCTTTCAAGCGTAAGCGTTAGCACAGTACAGAGAGTAAAGAGAGAGTTTGGTATTTAATTTCAAAGCATATTTCATTCATAAGTTGTTGCTCCTGGCGAAGCCGGGAGCAATAACTTTATTTATATACAATCAAATTTATCTCACATTTTAGAGAATACATTAAATTTATGGCTATATTTAACTTCGTTGAATGTAGGCGGCGCTCATTGTAAAATAATTGCAAATAAATTTGCATTATTTCATTCGCTTGCACTACATTTGCGAAGTAATCGGGCAACCGAATACAAGACATTTGAAAATATTTGCTCAATCGCTCTCGAATCACCACCTCGATATAGAAACGAGCAAAAGAATATACAATTGGGTTTGTACCTATAGGTGCAGACTGAACCTTTGTATATTCGGCTTGTGGTGAGCCTGAGAGCGTTGGCGAAAGTCTGCGCTTTCTTTTTATATATTTATATAGTAAGGCAACACTTTTCTTTAAGGAATTATGAATTACAACTACGAAAAGAGAATTATAAAATATACAGAATAAATTTGAAAACAATATTCTAAAGAACAGTCATCAGCAGCAAGTCATAATGAGGTTCTGACTACTCGCTAATGATATATTAAATTTATAGAACCTCTCAAAAAAAAAAATTACAATTATGAAAAAAGTTTTAACGTTTGCCCTTGTTTTGGGGGCATTGGTATTTGGTGTAACAGCTTATAGCAGTGCTGCAGCCACTAACAATGATGGTACAACAGTTCCGTCAAAGCGTAAAGTACAATGTTATAAATGTAACGGTACGGGGAAATGTCGCTCATGTGGTGGAAAAGGTGCTATATGCATCAATCCGCATTTCAACACATGGATTGATTGCGCCAATTGTTACAACGGCTCATGCTTAACATGCGGTGGAGATGGTATCATCATCTTGCCATAAATTTAAACAATTACTTGTAAACGTAAACGCAAAGAAATATCCGAAGATGAAGCAATAAAATATGCTCATTCACTTATACAAAGGATACTTGACAGTTGGTATTTATAACAACCTTTCGACACCAGTCCTTGACACCAGTTCACTCATTTTAGAGCAGAAAACCGTGTTAAAGTATTGATAATTAAGTTAAAAATTTTAGCAATAAATTAACAGTTCTAGTCGAGTGGGAGTAATAAAAAAGAGAGCTTCGGCTCTCTTTTTTATTACTCCTTCCGAAGCAATTACAAAGCAATGGTCACGCGTAGCATAGCCAAAGGTTATGCCGCGTGGGTGGCGGTCGCGAAGCGATTGTAATTGACTCAATGGGATGGCCCCGAAGGGGACAACTATTTTACTACAAGAACTGCCTATATAGAACATAGGAACAATAGTCGCACGAAGCGTGGAAAAAATCACGCCGTGCGGGTTGCGAACAACGAGCCTTGTCAATGATAAAAACCATACAATAAACAACTTACAACCGCTTCAACATTTCATTATGTTGGGGCGGTTGCTCTTTCACACATTGCAAATTGCATCGTCTGTCATTTTTGACTCAAACGTATTAATAAATGTAAATTGACACCAGTTTTTGACACCAGTAGCAGTTGCCACCATTTGAGCAGATGAGATTTTCCAGTTACTTGGAATTGGCTTCGCCTACCCCGTCGCTGCCGCGGGCATCCCTGCATCATACAAAAAATCTTCGATGCGCTCAAGCAAGCTTGGCGCATCGAAGATTTTTGTATGATGCGGAAAGAGTGGGATTCAAACCCACGGTACACTAATAAGCGTACGCCGGATTTCGAGTCCGGTCCATTCGATCACTCTGGCATCTTTCCTTCAATGACGCTGCGAAAGTACTAAAAAAACATGAAAGAAAAAAAATCCGGTCTGTTTTTTTTGACCGGATTCTTATAACTGCAGAACAGTTTTTCTATCAATTTTATAACACTGATTATCGCTTAAGAATACATGAATCGACGGATACTCTGTTTCGGTGTCTTCTCGAACTGTTCGCGACGTATCTCTGTGTAACCTATCTTGCAATAAGAAGCAAGCTCGGAATTCAGGGCAAGAACATTGTCGTTTATTATCTTCTCAAGCTCCTCATCGCTCAAGCCTTGCTTCTTGCCGGCTTCGTAGTCGGCAACTACAAGAGCTACAATAGCATTCTTGCGACCGACAACAAGAGACTCCACAACATAGGGAAGGTTGTTTATCTTGTCCTCTATCTCCTCGGGATAGATGTTCTGACCGCTACCTGTGAGAATCATGTTCTTGCAACGGCCTTTGATATAAAGATTATCCTTGGAATCGAGATGACCCATATCGCCTGTCCTCAACCAGCCGTCATTGGTAAATGCTGCTTTTGTTGCCTCCTCATTCTTATAGTAACCGAGCATGACTGCGTCACCCTTAACCTGAATCTCGCCCAATACACGACGAGGGTTAGCTGAATCGATACGGAGTTCAAGCGGATGAGTCTTTGTTCCACAAGAATATTTTGCATATTCAGCCTTGTCGCGGTATGAGATAAGAGGACCGCACTCTGTCATGCCATAGCCTACCGTGTAGGGGAATTTCATGCGCTTGAGCAGGTCTTCAACCTCGCGGTTAAGAGCTGCACCCCCGATAATCACACCCACTGTAAAGTTGTTGCCAAAAGCATTGAGCAGTGTTCTGCGTATCTTGTTGAGGACAATCTTGTCGAGTCCGGGAATCTTCAACAAAAGGCTTGCAGGGAACTTGCGTGTTGCAGGGAACACCTTGGATTTGAAAATCTTCTCGATTACCAAAGGCACTGTGAGGAACATGAACGGTT
>JAZLBH010000078.1:0-7255 GCA_045613605.1 Eubacteriales bacterium | reverse complement strand
GATAGCTCAATATGATGCTTTGATTAAGATCGCGGAAAGCAAGATGGATGACAAAAACAGTAATCAAATAATTGATGATTTACAGTACAAAAAGCAATTAGCAATCCGATGTGAGGAATACAAAAAATATTATAACGGCGTCACTTATTGTTCGACGCATGGTGATTATCAAGGTTGTCAGCTCATTTTTGAGAATGGTAAAATCAAAGCAGTTATTGATTTTTCGTCTGCTTCCTGTTTGCCCGTTACTTGGGAGATCATGCGCTCTTTCGTTCAATCATCAAGTTATTGCAGAACTAATGCAAAAGTAGATGTTAAGGCTTTTTGCGAATATGTGCAGGAATATCTGAAGTTTTTTCCTCTCACAAAAACGGATATGATCGCTATGCCATATGTTTATTTGTTTCAGCTTGCGCGAAGCAAATATGGTTATCCGCAATATTTGAATTCCGATTCGGAAGATAAAGAGGGGTTGTTACAATTTGCCTTTTGGCGAACAAAAATGTGTCGTGAGGTTGAGAAAAACGCAGAATTGATATCTAACGAACTGGTAAAACTACTTGAAAATAATAGTATATAATATGGGTTCAAAATTGTTGGGGTAACACAAAAGAGAGAAATCCGAAATTATTGCCAATCGGCGATGGTTTCGGATTTCTTGTTTTTATATATGAATGATGCAATTTGAAAATGTGAGAATAAAATACATTTTACAAAATACTGTATAAATATGTCAAAAAATATGTTATAATGAGTGTATTAAAATTAAGGAGTTATCAATGAAATATTCACTTGATGAGTTGAAAAATTTAGTTCTTATAGGACAAAATAAGAATTTGCAATTCGAGCAAAGAAAAGAAGCTTTATTATCGTTTGAAAAACAATATAAAATGCTATCAAAACAGGAGAAAGCTAATCTTGAAATTTATCTTTATTTAGCATATAGAGAGTTAGGGGCGCTTTTTTATACCACAAATATTAACTCGGATGATTGCAATTATTATTTTGAACGTGCATTAACTATTGTTTCAAATGGAAATTATGATTCATTAATAAATATATGTATCACGAAAAGCATGTTGTGTAAAAGTCTTGTTTTGACGGGATTAAAAAACAGAAAAGAAGATGATATTAGCAAAGCCAAAAAGTACTTTGAAGAAGCAAAAGATATGCTAATGCACGATGAAAGAGAGGATTTAAGAGAATCTGCCGCAAAATTAGAAAAACTGTTCATAGAGTTGGATGAAAAGAATGTTTGGACTGTTGTTAATTTTGAAATTGGCTACTATATAGATATGCCTCAAGATACAGAATTTGAGTTTGTTTGGGAAAATATCAGGTGTAAAGTGAAATCAAAACATATTCCTGCAATAAACAAATCAAGTGGAAATGCTTTTTTATATAATTCAAATGATAAGTATGGATTATTAAACCATTCCAAAATAACTGTATCAATAAATGATTTTATTGATCCCGCGTGTAAAGAAAATGTTAATCGTGAATTACAAGACGTTTGGTGTAGTATTTCAAAGGCTGTTGAGGTTTGGAATTATTTTATAAAAAATTATCGGGTTTCGACAAAAGAGTATTGGTTGGAAAATATCAATGAATTTATGATTTTAAACTACGATACTCAGATTTATGCGGGGGATATAGAGTTACGCAATGTACCCCTTTCATATTCAATGGGGCTTCAAATTAGTAGTAATGTGCCTTGTATAGATGAAAATAAACAAATTGAATTATCTCGAATGTTAAAAGTAGGAATAATAGATTTGTGGCAAACTGCATATATGGACGCCTTGAAGCAATTGCAAATAAGAAATTATAAAGAATCAATAATTCAAATCAACATTGCCTTGGAGAATTACTTATATACATTTGCTAAAAAAGTAATGATAGAAAATATTGGCGAAGAAGCAACAAATAATTTTTTTCAAGGCGAGGTAAGATATGAAGATTTTTACTTAAATCAGTATATTTCACTTGAAGTTTTCAATAAAATGTGCGATGATGGCGCTGTTAAAAACAATCCTCCCACTACTTATGCTATCATCAAAAGATGTTATGAATTTTTAGATAAAAGCATTTCTCAGAGAAGTCTTCAAACTAAAATATCACTTGTTCGAAAGTATAGAAATGACATTGTGCATGGAAATGATATAGAATGTAACATACAAAAAGAAGCAGAAAAAGCCATTGATGCTTTTGAAGATATGATAGAAATTTTAAAATAGTGCTTATAATCTTATAAAGCATAAGGGTTCGAAATTGTTGGGGTAACACAAAACAAAAACGGAGTCCAAACGGACTCCGTTTTTGTTTTGCTTCTTTGTTCGATTTTATGCCAAAGCTCACTCTCCGCGAAGCGGAAAAGGGGCAGGTCGCCTTGCGACCTGTGAGCGAGCTTGCGAGCGGGTCGTTTGGTTCAAGTCCACCGCAATCGCGGTGCTTTTGTTTTTGCCTTTTCCCCTGTCGGACTTTTCACCACCGCCTTGCCCTGTCGCCGTCGTGTGTCGTTGCCTATCGCCTGCGCTTGCTCGGCTCTGTCAACTCGCGCTTTGGGCGACACCGTTTGAGAAAACGATACTTAATCGTTTTCTCTGCACTAACCCTCCGCACAAAGTGCGGAAAAGGGGCAACTTGCTCCGCAAGTTGTGAGCGAGCAATGCGAGCGGGTCGTTTGGTTCAAGCTGGGCAAGGGGAGCCATCCTCATAGGTCAAAAATGCAACCTATGCCCAAAAGCCTTGTTTTACAAGGCTTTTTCGGTTTTTCAGGGCAGTTTTTTTGCCCTTTTGTTTTTTTGCAACTTTTTCTGAACCTAACGGATTTGAATCCGCGACATATCAACGCATCGTGGATTTTTCCTTTCTAATTGGTAGATTTACAAAAGCTTTTATCTATGATATAATATAATCACGGTACCGATTAACAAATAAAGGAGAAAGGCTATGTCTGTTGGTCAGATTATAAAATTTTACCGAAAAGAAAAAGGATTTACGCAAAGTGAGCTGGCGGAAATTATTGGTGTGAGTATTCAAGCCATTTCAAAATGGGAAAACGATGTGGGAATGCCCGACATTTCTCAGATTGTACCTCTTGCAAAAGCGTTAAATGTTTCTACCGATACAATTTTAGGGCTTAGCAATGATACAGAGCTTGAAGATATTATTTCTCTGCGTGAAACAATTGGACATCATCCGGTAGATTTTTCCTTAAAAGAAGCTGAACGTATATATAATTTGGCGCATCCGTTTTTCGTAAAGCATCCAACAAATTCAGAAGTAGCGTTTTGGTGTCTTGAAAGTTTGTCTGTTTTGTTACCCCAGAGAAAGAATTCGGATAATAGATACGAATTATTAAAGGAATGCATACGTTATGAGAACTGCATCTTTCGCTATGAAACGAATGCAGATATGATGTTTAAGAGTTATTATGTATTGTCAAGGTGTTACAAAGCACTTGGTGAGCAAGGTCGTGCAGATGAGATTATGGAGCGTATCCCTTCTACATTTGGAGACCGTGCTTATTGGGAAGCCGAGTTTGCATATGCCGAAAAAAATATGGATTTGGCAATAGAAAAATGCAAATTGAGTTTTCATGACAAAGCACGTTATATTTCAAGATATATTCGCCTTGTGAGGAGAATTAGCGTTGAAGTGGAGGGCAAAGACGGAATACAAAAACAACTTGATTTGAATGAATATATGCTTACGATGATAAATGCTTTTTTGTCAGGAGGAGAATATTTGCCGCACAGAATGATGTATCAAAAAATGTCGTTGTTGTCGGGAATGGTTAAGCAGTATGTGGATTTAAGAATGCTAAACCGTGCAATCGAGTGTATGAAACAACTGATTGAGGCACGCGATATGTATTTGGATTTTATCAAGTGTCCTGATAAAAAACATTGTCTTATGTTTTTAGAAGGAGATGACGATGGCATTTGGCATATAACTCCTGAAAAGATCAAGGGATATATTGAAAGTGCATGGGAGAAACTTTCAAGATCAGATGAAACTTCAAACTCAGAGATATTACGGCAATTAGAGTTGAAAATTTAGAGTTGCATTTTCATTCTACGAGCCCATAATAGTGCAACAATTTTGAACCTAACACAAAAGTCCTTGATTCTGGGGGCTTTTCGTGTTTTTAGGGGTAAAAAATGCCCCCCTTTCACCATTGCACTTTTTATGCGACCTTATGGACTCGAACCTGCGACTTTATCGCACATTTGAAAAATCTCTGCTTTTATGATATAATACAGAAAGAAGAAAAGCGATGCTGTATCAAAACCGATAAGGCACGGAAAATGACCGAATAGACTAAAATCAACATTTCTTCGTTTTTATTTGCTATAATATTATCCGTAAGCAAATAAGAAACAGAGGATAAAACAAATGCAATCAATTAAAGCGATTGATCTTGTCAAGGAATACAAAAATATAACTGCCGTAGATAAGCTTAATTTAGAAATACGTGGGGGCGAATTGTTTTCTCTGCTTGGTGTAAACGGCGCGGGAAAGACCACAACTATCAAGATGCTTTCCTGCCTAACCAAACCCACGGGTGGTGATGCGATTGTAGGCGGTTATAATATCATAAGGGAATCGGAAAAGGTAAAGCACCTGATTGGTGTATCTCCACAAGAAACTGCCGTTGCTCCTAATCTTTCCGTAAAGGAGAACCTTGAGCTGATATGTGGTATTCATGGCTTCTCCAAGGAAAAAACTCAGGCGAAGATTACAGAGCTTTCCGAGAGATTCGGTTTGGATACCGTTTTGCAAAGAAAGGCAAGCAAACTGTCGGGCGGTTACGGGCGCCGTGTCAGCATCGCAATGGCTCTGATCAGCGAGCCTCAAATTCTATTTTTGGACGAACCTACTCTTGGACTTGACGTTATAGCAAGGCACGAGCTTTGGGAAAACATTCGAGCGTTGAAAGGCAACGTAACGATTATTCTAACAACGCATTATATGGAAGAAGCCGAAGCACTCTCCGACCGCATAGGTATTATGAAAAACGGCAAACTTCTTGCGGTAGGCACTGTGGAGGAGCTTAACGAGAGAGCCGGAACAAACGATTTTGAAGCGGCATTCGTTTCTATCGTGAAGGAGGGCGTGGTATGAGAATGATGACCTTTGCCAAAAGATGTATGGAAGAGATCTTACGCGATCCGATCAACCTCGGATTCGGCTTGGGATTTCCGTTGGTATTGCTATTGCTTCTCAGCGCTTTGCAGGCAAATATTCCCGTGAGCTTGTTTGAGATCGATACATTGACTCCCGGTATTACCGTGTTTGGATTGTCGTTTATGACGTTGTTTTCGGCAACGTTGGTTGCCAAAGATCGAGAAAGCGCGTTCTTGCAAAGACTATACACAACACCTCTTACGGGATTTGATTTTATTATTGGATATATGCTTCCGCTTTTGCCCATTGCTCTTGGACAGACGGTTATTTGCTATCTGTTTGCCATTCCTTTGGGGCTCACACTCAGCGTGAATATTGTTTATGCGGTTATCGGTATGATACCTATGGCTATTTTCAATATCGCGCTTGGACTTTTGTGCGGTAGTGTTTTGGGAGTCAAGCAGGTTGGCGGCATCTGCGGAGCATTACTTACCAATCTTTCTGCGTGGCTTTCGGGCGTGTGGTTTGATCTCTCGCTCGTGGGGGGCTTCTTTGAGAAAATAGCGGGTGCGCTCCCGTTCGTTCACGCAACTAAAATGGAAAAAGCGTTGTTTAGCGGAGATTTTGGGCTTGCAGCAACACACATTTTGCCGATTGTTCTGTATAGCGCAGCAATAACGGCGGCATCAGTGTTCTGCTTCCTCAGACAAATGAAAAAACAGTAAGGATTATAGAAAATGAAGTACAAACTTATCATTGACAAGGATGCCGAAGAAGAAATAATAGCAATTGTTCACGCGCCTTCTTCTCTGACACAAGAGATAGAAGATCTCGTGCGTGACTTTTCAGGTGCGGACTTTATTATGGGATATAGAGATGAAGAAATGCGAAAGCTCTCCTTTGGGGAAATAGAATGTATTACTATCCTTGATAGAAAAGTAATTGCCATTGATACGAAAGGCAATCACTATTCGCTCAAAGACAGGCTTCGTGATTTAGAGGATATTTTGCCCTCGTATTTTATCCGTATCAACAAATCTACTCTTGCCAATGAGCATCGTATTCAAAGATTTGATGCGGTTTTCAGCGGCGGTATAGATGCCGTATTTCATTGTGGATATCGGGAATACGTTTCAAGACGATGCTTTGCGGAAATCAGAAGGAGGTATGAAGGAATATGAAAAAGTTTGTTTTGGAGTTTGTTCGCCGCGGCTTCATTGCCTCGGGTATCGGTCCGATTGTTTTGGCGATAGTCTATTTGATTTTGAAACAGTCTGCCGCTATAGACACCTTAACTGTTAATCAAGTCTGCATCGGTGTATTTTCATTGACCGCGCTTGCCTTTATTGCGGGCGGTATGAACGCCATCTATCAAGTTGAGCGTTTACCGCTAATGACAGCGATTTTAATTCACGGCGGTGTTTTGTATATCGGTTACCTCAGCACCTATCTGCTCAACGATTGGCTTGACTTGGGTATAATACCGATTATAGTATTCACGGCAATTTTTGTTGTAGGCTATATCGTGATTTGGGCGATTATATATTCCATTATCAAAAGAAATACAGCAAAGCTCAACGAGATGCTGAAAAAGAAACGACAAGATCCATAATCTGTTTTTAAGGCTTCAGGTTCAAAATGGTTGGAGGAGCTCAAAAAATTAAGGCATAGCCAAAGGCTATGCCTTAATTTTTTACTTTTTTGTAGGATTTATGCCAACACTCCCCCGCGAAGCGGTAGGGGCAGGTCGCAAGCGACCTGTGAGCGAACGCAGTGAGCGGGGCATTGCGGTTCAAGTCGAAAATCGGACTTTACTTCTATTTCGGCGGGCGATTGGTCAGCGCCCACTGGCGTGGGGGCTGACTGGTCAGCGTACCACATGCGGCAAAAATATTTAAAATATCACTCGTAAACCAAGGCGACGGCTAAACACCGTCGCCTTTACTTTTGGCGCATAATTAATAATGTTTTGGGGCGCTATATTCGCACAAACCGAGCGCCTCCCCCAGCGGGGAAGGGGGACCACGCAGTGGGGGATGAGGAGAAACGATGCGTACAACTAACTTTTTCGTCACCTGCGGCGACGCAGACCCTTGCGGGTCTGTTCTCCTCATCCGTCTCG
>JAZLBH010000077.1:0-1890 GCA_045613605.1 Eubacteriales bacterium | reverse complement strand
GAATGGCAGATATATAGGCGAGGTAGATATGGACGCTTATATTGCCGCCTCGTACGGTGTACCGTCGTGCCTTTTTGTGGGCGGTGATATTGCTTGCGCACAGGCGGAGAGAGCTGTTCCGGGAATCGTTACGGTTACAACAAAGCATGAGATATCGCGCAATGAGGCGGTTTTCCGTGACAATGGGGAGCTCTTTGCGGATATAAAGGCGAAGGTGGCTGAGGCTGTTGAAAAGGATATCCCGGTGTATCGTTTAACCTATCCTGCGGTTATGGAAAAATCCTACAAGCGCGTCGAGGATGCCGCGAAATACCTGGCAAAATTACTTGCGGCGGGAATTGAGGCGGAGTATCTTAGCGATGAAATTCTTGGTAAGGATGCCCATACGGTGCAATCGACCGTTTATCGAATTGAAGATTTTATAAAATGTATTTAATGATGAGTTGCTTTTTTGTGCTATGAACTCAGAAAAAAGCACTTGCGAAAGCAAGTGCTTTTTTCAACGAAATTTGCCCTTCGGGCAAGTGAAATAGCTTCACTTGAAAGAATAACGATTTTATGATATTGAGGTTTGTGCGGGTGTTAATCACGCTTTTTTGTTTGGTTTTATGTCATTGCTCCATCTCCTAACGAAGTGAGGATTATGGGCGGAGTCGCTTTGCGACTTCGTTAGTGAGCCTTGCGAACGTTGTCGTTAGGTTCAAGACGAGCAAGCGCAGACGCGCAAAAGTAACCGTCTTTTTTCAACGATGTGTTCCGCAAGCGGGACGTGATGTATCCTCCGGAAGTGAAGTGCGCTCCGCGCGTGAAGTGTGCCTTCGGCACGTGATACTGAACACATCACATCACTGCGACCATACCAAAAGACCTTCCGTACAGATTTTTATTCTTGCTTTCTTGAATGGATATACTTGCTTGGAGACATACCGTATTCCTTCTTGCAGGCTCTGTTGAAATATGAAATGTTGTCGAACCCGCATTCAAGAGCAATGTCTACAATTTTATCCGTTGTTTTCAATAGCATTGACTCGGCTTTTTGTAGCTTCAACAAAAGGCAGTATTCGTGAAAGCTTACATGCATTTCTTTTTTGAATAATCGCCCCATATATTTTTCGTTTTTATGATAAATAACGGATAACTCCTTAAGTGTAGGATTAAAACAATAGGTTTGATCGGCGTGCTGTTTGAGTGCTGAAACCAACCAATGAAGCTGAGAGGATTCTTTGGGCTCTGTCTGATAGAGCATTTTTATATAATCGCAAACAATTTCGGAGATACCTACAAGCTCGTTAATATGATCAACATGTTCGCACGCCTCTATTTGCTCGTGCAGTTTTTGTTTGTCAACGTGTGTATAGTGGCATGTTTTTTCTATTCTTTTTTTTGTATGATCTATGTCTACAATAGCATTTCCAACGTAAACGATAGCTGATACCGTATCACCAACTATAACAGGCATAGCCACTTCGTAAATTCCATACAGGCAGTGACCGCAAAACGCTTTTTTTGAGGTGGCTGCTTTTGTGTTCGCCAGATTTTTGCAATGCAAGCAAGCGCGGTATCCCTTTTCTGTGGATTTCGCAATATCACAAAATTTTTTTGAATGTATCACATTTTCAAAGGCGATTTTTGTTGTCGGAGTGTTGAGAATGCCATTTAAATCCAGAATACTGATATGTAACTTTCGTCCTCTTGTAAGCACATCAATTAAAAATTGGAGGTTTTGCATGATTACATCCTAACTATACTTTTTTATATAATTATATCATATAAGTTTCCTTTGTGCAATATTATTTTATCTTTTGTATAAGACAAATTTGTATTATAGTGTTATGATAAAGAAAAAACTTGGAGGTGCATGATGAAAAAATACGATCTTGCCGTGATTGG
>JAZLBH010000076.1:0-2347 GCA_045613605.1 Eubacteriales bacterium | reverse complement strand
TGTCTGATAGTAACCGTATGTGCAATTTTCTGCCTTTTCAAGTGTTTCGGCATCCACAAGCTCACCAATGAATAAGGTGTGGCTGCCGAGATCGTGGGATTCAACAACGTTCAAAGAAAGGAAGGCGGTTGCATACTTTGTAAGATACAAAAGTCCGTTTTCACTTCTTGCAACGTCGAAAAAGGTCGCGAATTTGTCCACGTCTCTACCGGATTTCATACCGAAATGCTCGAAAAGAGAGAAAGGAGCATCAACTGACAATGCGGAAAGGTTGAGCTTTCCTGTAGCCACGATCATATCGTGTGTGAGGTTGCCCTTGATTGCCGCAACTGAAATTCTTGTGGGGTTGTTAGCCACCTGAACTGCTGTATTAATAATGCACGCGTTGTCCTTGCCGCCATCCTTCGCGGACATAAGATAAACGCCATATGTGAGGTTGTAAAGTGCTTTTGTGTTCATATTTTTCCTCTTGTGTGAATTATTTTAGATGTGTGGGCTTTTTTGAAAGTTAGTTTAAGTAAAGGATTATGTTCTTTTTGAAAAAAGAACCAAAAACTTTTTAATAGAGCTTCGCGGCAAGATTTCGCGCAAATTGTGTCAACGAGTTGACACATAACGTTTTTCTCGCCATTTTAACAGGCGGCTCGAAAAACTGTAATTTGCTATTTCAAATAATAGACATATACCCACCAAAACGGCTACGTTCAACAGTAGCAAAGCGCAGTTTTTTTGTTTGCTTGCAAACGGAAAAACATTTGTGACGAGCGCGAAGAAGTGAGTCGCGCGATTTGCGCGGAGTTTAGTGGAGTTTTTGCAAACTTCACGGCTACATTTATACCCACTTTTGAAAGTTTTTCGGGGTGCAGGGGCGGTTTTTCAAAAAAGCCCCTGCAATCATATTCTTAACTAACTTTCCAATCGGCAAACAAAGGGCAGGAGAACCTACCCTTTGAATATTTAGTTATCAAATTAGTCCTTAAAATATCTGTTGTAAAGACCTTCAAATGCCTTGCCGTGACGAGCTTCGTCGCGAGCCATTTCGTGAACTGTATCGTGGATAGCGTCAAGGTTAAGCTCTTTTGCCATCTTAGCAAGCTCGAACTTACCGTTTGTAGCGCCGTTTTCAGCGTCAATTCTCATTTCGAGATTCTTCTTTGTGGAGTCAGAAAGCATTTCGCCAAGGAGCTCAGCAAACTTTGCTGCGTGCTCTGCTTCTTCCCAAGCTGCCTTTTCCCAGTAAAGACCGATTTCGGGATAGCCTTCTCTATGAGCAACTCTTGCCATTGCAAGATACATACCAACCTCTGTGCATTCGCCCTCGAAGTTAGAACGAAGACCCATAATGATCTCCTCGGGAGCACCTTTAGCTACGCCAAGAACGTGCTCTGCTGCCCAATATCTGTTTTCTTCTTTAACTTCATTGAATTTTTCTGCAGGAACTCTGCAAACGGGGCACTTTTCGGGCGCGGAATCTCCCTCGTGAACATAACCGCAAACTGAACATACGTATTTAGCCATAATAATAAATCTCCTTTGATTTTAATAAAATTAATTTGTTTTGTATTTTTCACAGGGTGTTTGTCGCACATTCCCTGCAATGTCCGTATAATAATGTTTTTCCTTCCTCAACGAAGAATTCTTCTTTCTCAAGAATTTCTGAAGGAATTTGGGGCTTTATAAAAATGTCGATTATTTTGTTGCAGCCCTTGCAAACAAAATGACAGTGGGGATTTGTGTCTCCGTCGTAATGAACCTTGTTGTCACCCGTGTAAATCGGGGTTATGTCGCCGTTTTGAGCGAGTAGGCTCAAGTTACGGTAAACCGTTCCAAGACTGAGGTGTGGGTTCTCTTCGTGTAAGCTGTCGTAAACCATATCAGCCGTAGGGTGAGTTTTGACACCTTTCACCGCTTCGAGTATCAACTCTCGTTGGTGTGAGTATCTCATTAAAATCCTCCTTTCAAGCTTCATAATCAGTAATGATTACTATTACTGATTATATTATAGCACATTTTTTCAATTTGTCAATAGTTTTTTTGAGTTTTTTTGAAAAATTTTTAAGATTTTTTCAACCCCGTTCAACCGCAACAATTTCATTCATTATTTATATATACACGCGTGCGTGCGTATATTATAAAATTGGGATTTAGCGGTGAGTTAGTTTAGAAAAGGATAATGCCACTTTTTGCGAAAAGTGGCGCAAAAAGCTTTTTAAGGCACTTCGTAATAGTAGCCGTAGAGTTTGTACTGACTCTACTAGATTTCGCACAAATCGAGTGCCTCACTTCTTCGCGCTCGGCACATTGTTATTTTCGTGCTTTACACGAAAAAACCACGATTTGCTACTAC
>JAZLBH010000075.1:0-3996 GCA_045613605.1 Eubacteriales bacterium | reverse complement strand
TGAGGTCCTTGATACCCCCGGAAATCTGATTGAACAAGTCGTTAAGATTTGCTCTCGCATTTGCCTTAAAGAGCTCTTCCTTCGCCTGTGCCTTTCTCTGCTCGGCAAGCTCACGAGCCATCTTTTCATCAGCAACTGCGTTGAATTCGTCACCGGCAACGGGAACGTCAGCAAGACCGATAATTTCAACAGGAACTGAAGGACCTGCTTCCTTAACGGGCTTTCTGTTGTGGTCTGTCATAGCTCTTACACGGCCAACAGCAGTACCGGCAATAACGATATCACCGTTATGAAGTGTACCGTTTTGAACAAGAACTGTTGCAACAGGACCGCGTCCCTTATCGAGCTTAGCTTCAATTACGATACCCTTTGCGTGTCTATTGGGATTTGCCTTAAGCTCCTTAACCTCTGCAACGAGGAGTACGGATTCAAGAAGATCCTCAATACCCTTATGAGTCTTAGCTGATACGGGAACGCAAATAACGTCACCGCCCCATTCCTCGGGAACAAGGTCGTATCGTGTAAGCTCTTGCTTAACTGTATCGGGATCAGCCGTGGGCTTATCCATTTTATTGATTGCAACTACAATATCAATACCCGCCGCTTTTGCGTGGTTGATAGCTTCTATAGTCTGAGGCATGATACCGTCATCCGCCGCAACAACGAGGATTGCAATATCAGTTGCCTGTGCACCGCGGGCACGCATAGCAGTAAACGCTTCGTGTCCGGGTGTGTCAAGGAATGTCATATCCTTGCCGTTTATACTTACTCTGTAAGCACCGATGTGCTGTGTGATACCACCGGCTTCACCTGTAGTAACACTTGTGTTTCTGATTGCGTCAAGAAGAGATGTCTTACCGTGGTCAACGTGACCCATTACACAAATAACCGGTGCACGATCCTTAAGAGTTTCTTCTGTATCAACTGTATCGTCAAAGAGCTTTTCTTCGATAGTAACAACAACCTCTTTTGTCACGATAGCGCCAAGCTCATCGGCAATAAGGTATGCGGTATCAAAGTCGATAACCTGGTTAACGGTTACCATCATTCCCATCATCATAAGGCGCTTAACAACCTCACCCGCAGTAACCTTCAAGCGAGATGCAAGCTCACCAACTGAGATTTCATCGGGAACCGTAATGCTAACGGGCTGCTTTTTAACAACCTGTTGCTGCTTCTTTTGAGCGTTCTTATCAAATTTATTATTTTGCTGCTGACCCTTCTTGTTGAACTTTTGGTTGCCGCCGCGAATATCCTTAACGGAATCGGGTACGTAATTATCAAGCTTTTCATCATACTTTGATGCATCGTAGCTTGATCCTCTCATGTCAACGACACGGGTAGAGGTGCTTCTAACACCCTTTTCGCCCTTAGCGGTCTGCTCACGAACAATGGCTGTGGGCTTGAAATGTTCCTTTGGAGCATTTTGATTGCCCTCGTCCTTATCTCTGCCGAAGCCACCGCCCATATTATTCTGGGGCTTTTTATTCTGCTGATTAAATGGCTTCTGCTGACCAAAGCCACCCTTATCGTTGCCCTTGTTAAAGCCGCCCTGAGGTCTATCACCCTGGGGCTTCTGTCCTTGAGCATTCTTATCAAACGCAGGCTTTGTAAATCTATCACCCTGGGGCTTTTGACCCTGTGCATTTTTATCGAACGCAGGCTTTTGGGACTGAGATCTTTCCTGTGATTTTGCAGGAGCATTCTGTGAACGGTTGTCAGACTTTGCCTGCTGATTTGTCTTGTTTTCGGTTTTGGGTTGGTTTTTAGCCTTTTCGAGTCTTGCGGCCTCTATGCGCTTATATTCCTCAGCCTTTGCCTTGATTTGCGCCTCTGCCTTTGCCTTAGCCTCAGCCTCTGCCTTAGCCTTTGCTTCTGCTTCAGCCTTAGCCTTAGCTTCAGCCTCTGCTTTAGCCTTTGCCTCTGCCTTAGCTTCTGCCTCAGCCGCCTTAGCCGCTTGAATCTTTGAGGGAATATAAGTGTCGCCAAAGATATAAGAATCGATATCCTTTATCTGATTTTTTCTTGTGAGAGTTTCCATAAGAATGTCGAATTCTCTGCCCTCAAGCGCACCCTGCGTTTTAGCAGTAATACCCTTTTCCGCAAGAGTATCAAGGATATCCTTACTCTTAATTCCCAAATCCTTTGCTAATTGATTTACCTTAAATTGTGGATTTGATGCCATAATACCTCCAAATTCCGTTTTTAATAAAACCGTTCAATATAAATTAAGTTAAATTAGTCAAAATATTTTTTGATCATCTTGTAAAAGCCCTCGTCAACGACTGCAACTGCCGCAAGTGATGAGCTTTTACCAACCGAGCTTGACAGCTCGTCGCTATCAAATTCAAGTTTAATTCTTTCAACGCCGTAAAAATTACATTTATCGGTGATTTTTTTATGTGTGTTTGCCGAGGTGTCAGCCGCTTCAAGCACAAGATACACTCTTTTGCCCTTTTGCATGGCCTCAACTATCATGGGAACGCCAAAAATCAACCTTCCCGCCTTGGAGCAAAGTCCAAGTGAGCCTAAAATTCTTTTATCCATCATTCACCCTGTGCAATCTCTTTTTCAAGTGAATCAAAAATTTCTTCCGGTATCTCCGTTTCAAGATGAGTGGAAAGACGGCCGTTCTTTCTTGCCTTGTTAAAGCATTTAACGCTTGAGCAAAGATAAACGCCTCTGCCGTTTTTTCTTCCCGTCTTATCAAGCACGATTTCACCCTCCGGAGTTCTAACCACTCTCAAAAGCTCACCCTTGGGCTTTCTTTCGGAGCACCCAACGCATTGGCGAAGGGGAATCTTCTTTTTTTGTTCCATAAGTATTACTCAGCTTTAATGTCTATCTTAAGACCTGTAAGCTTTGCCGCAAGACGAACGTTTTGTCCCTCTTTACCGATTGCAAGTGAAAGATATTCAGACTTAACAACTACTCTGCAGGAGTTATCACCTGTCATTTCAGCAAAAACAACGGGAGCGGGAGCGAGCGCTTCCTTTACGTATTCGATGGGATCCTCACTGTACTTGATAATGTCGATCTTTTCACCGTTAAGCTCTTTAACGATCGCATTGATTCTCATACCGTGATTACCGATACATGAGCCAACCGCATCAACGTCGGGATCTCTTGAATAAACTGCAATTTTTGAACGTGAGCCCGCTTCACGAGCAACGCTCTTAACCATAACAACCCCGTCAGTTACCTCGGGAATTTCAAGCTCGAACAATCTCTTAAGAAGTCCTGCGTGTGTACGTGTAAGTGTAACGATGGGACCCTTACCCTCCTTGTTTACGTGAAGAACGTAAACCTTGATTCTGTCACCGATAGTAAGGATTTCACCGGGGATTTGTTCACTGTGAAGAAGTGTAGCAAAGCCGTTTGTCGTTTCAACAAGAACCGATCCCGTTTCAGGATTGATCTTGCTTACAACAGCGGTAATGATCTCTTCCTTTTGATTTTCATAAGCCTCTTGAATTGCCTTTCTTTCACCCTCACGAATGCCCTGGATGATAACGGATTTAGCCGCACCTGCAGAAAGACGTCTGAAATTCTTGGGCTTAACCTCCTTTTCAACGAAGGAGCCAAGTGTATATTTCTTTGCAATTTTCTTTGCCTCTTCAAGAGAGATCTGTGTTTCGGGATTTTCAACCACCTCAACAACCTCTTTTTGGTAATATACCTTTATGTCCTCTTTCTTTTCGTCAACAACTATGCGAACGTTTGCGTTTGTACCGTATTCCTTTTTGAATGCGGAAACAAGAGCAGCTTCAATTTTTTCAAACATATAGGTCTTGGGAATGCCCTTTTCCTTTTCAAGCATGTCAAGAGCAACAAATAATTCCTTGTTCATTGTAACAATTCTCCTTAATTAAAAATCAAACACAGTGTGCATTTTTGCAACTTCATTTTTTTCAAATTCTATATTTTCGCCATTGAATTCAATCACGATTTTTCCTTCTTCAGAAAGTCCCAAAAGCTTACCTGTAAAGCTCTTGG
>JAZLBH010000074.1:0-5127 GCA_045613605.1 Eubacteriales bacterium | reverse complement strand
TCGAGAAAAAGTAACCAAAAAGCTTTTACTAGAGCTTCGCGGCAATACCAATAAAATCAGCACAAACCTTGTAGGGACAGGCGTCCTCGACTGTCCGTTCCAAACAAAACTAACTTTTTAACTCCCCCTATAAATCCCAATTTATCATTATATTTTTGACAGGAGGAATTATGTTTGGTATAAAAGATAGTTCGAATTGGCTTACTTGTGAAAAAATCGCAAAGGGCTGGTCGAGCGATGAAAAATATAAAATCGTGACTACTGACGGACAAACTCTCCTTCTTCGAATTTCCGATATTTCCGCATATGATTACAAGAAAAAAGAGTATGAAATTGTGCAGAAATATTCAGAGCTCGGCTTTGCGATGTCAAGTCCTGTTGACTTTGGTATTTGTAACGATGGCAAAAGTTGTTATATGCTTCTAACTTATGTTGAGGGCAAGGACCTTGAAGAGGCATTACCTACATTGACCGAAAAAGAACAATATTTGCTCGGCAGAGAAGCAGGGAAGACTTTAAAGAAAATTCATTCAATCCCTATAGATGAATGTGATATTCCAACTCAAACAAAGCAAAAGAAAAAGCTTTGGCAATTATCTCGTTACGAGGAAGCAACTCATTTGCGAGTTGAAAATGATGAAATTGCGATTGATTTTGTGAAAAATAATATCGGTTTGATATGGAAAGAAAACCCTGTATATCAACATGGTGATTTTCATCCGGGAAACCTCATTTATATGAATGACGGCAAAATTGGGGTTATTGATTTTAACCGTTGGGAAGTTGGCGACCCGTATGAAGAGTTTTACAAGCTTGAAAGCTTTGGAATTGATAACAGTATTCCGTATTCAATAGGTCAAATTGATGCATATTTTGGGGACGAAATTCCCGAGGATTTTTGGGGCGCGCTTGCGGTTTATTGTGCGCACGCGGCACTGTTTTCAATAAAATGGGCGGAGCAATTCGGTCAAAAAGACGTTGACGGAATGGTTGAAAGATGCCAAAGAGCTTTTGAAAATTACGATAATTTTAAATCAATCATTCCTAAATGGTATAACAGCGAACTTAAAAATAAATACAATTGATTCTCAAAGGAGAATTTATGAATAAAGAGAAAGTACTAATCATATACACAGGCGGTACGATCGGTATGAAAAAGACCGAGCAGGGATACCGTCCTGCACCTCGTTTTTTAGACGAGGAGCTTCACAGCATACCCGACCTTTCACGCGCGGATTTTCCCTCGTGGGAGCTTCACGAAATGAATCCGCTTCTTGACTCGTCTAATATGACACTGAAGGAATGGAACGAAATCGGGCGCGTGATTTATGAAAATTATGATAAATACTGTGGCTTTGTGGTGCTTCACGGCACGGATACGATGGCATACACGGCATCGGCTTTGTCATTCATTTTGCGCGGACTTAATAAACCCGTGGTGTTGACCGGTTCGCAAATTCCACTTTCCGAGCTTCGCAGTGATGGCCGCGATAACCTTATCACCTCAGTTCTTATCGCAAGTGAGGGTGTTGCCAATGAGGTTTGCCTCTATTTTAGCGGAAAATTGCTCCGTGGAAATCGTGCAATTAAGATGAGTGCCGACGGACTCGTGGCATTCAAATCACCCAACTATCCGCTTCTTGCCGAGGTTGGAATTACAGTAAAATATAATCACAGCGCACTTCTTTCTCACAAAGAGGGAGCAATGCTTGAATATTTGCCCTTTAATAATGTCCCAATCGGTGTTCTTAAGGTTTTCCCCGGAATTCAGTTCGGACTTTTTGAGGACATTATGACAGAAAAGCTTTCGGGAATTGTGCTTGAAACCTTTGGCTCGGGCAATATTCCGAGTGGTGGAGATGAGCTTTTGCCAATCATCAAAAAAGCGTTTGCTTCGGGCTCGGTTGTGGCGGTTTGCTCGCAATGTCCCATTGGTACTGTAACGCTTGGCGCGTATGAAACAAGCTCGTCACTAAAGAGCGCAGGCGCAGTTAGTGGCAAGGATATGACCACCGAGGCGGCAGTTGCCAAGCTTTATCACTTGTTTAGCTTGGGTATTCAAAAGGAAGAAATCAAGCGCCTTATGGAAGAAAACATCGCAGGAGAATTAAGCTGATGCGAATAGATAAATTTTTAAGCAATATGGGTATTGCCTCTCGTACTGAAAGTTCAAAGGCGGCTCGTCAAGGGTTGATTTTGGTGAACGGTGCGGCGGTGAAGAAGGCAGATGCTCACATTGATCCCGAAAAGGACGTAATAGTTTATTGCGGACGAACGATTGAATATCGCAAATATACCTATATTTTGATGAACAAGCCCGACGGGGTGGTCAGCGCAACCGAGGATGGCAAGGATAAGACTGTTATTGATCTTTTGCCCGAGGAGCTGCAAAAATTAAATCTTTTCCCATGCGGACGACTTGATAAGCACACGTTGGGACTTGTGATGCTCACTGACGACGGAGATTTGGCACACCGCTTGCTTTCCCCTAAGCATCACGTTAAGAAAAAATACTATTTTGAAAGCAAATTTCCCTTGAAGGATGATGAAATTTCTTATCTTGAAAAGGGTGCAACGCTTGAAGACGGATATATCACAAAGCCCTCTGAAATCGAGCTCTTTGACAATAAGCAATCGGGATATATCACGCTTGTTGAGGGCAAATATCACCAAATCAAGCGCATGCTTGAATCTGTAAATAACAAAATAACATATCTTGAAAGAGTCACCTTTGGCCCCCTTTGTCTGGATGAAAATCTTGGCAGAGGAGAGTGGAGATTTCTCTCGAAAGAGGAAATAGAAATGTTGGAGGCACATAAATGAATATTTTTGAAACACTTGCAAAGGAACTGAATATCACACTCACTCAGGTTGAAAAGACCGTTGCACTTATCGATGAGGGTAACACAATTCCGTTTATCGCGCGTTACAGAAAGGAAGTTACCGGCTCACTTGACGATGAAATTCTTCGTAAATTTGAAGAAAGACTCAATTATCTTCGCAATATCGAAAAGAGAAGAGAAGAGGTTATTGAGCTTATTCGCGCTCAAGAAAAGCTCACTCCCGAAATTGAAGAAGCGATTAAAAATGCAGTAACGATTACCGAAATTGACGATATTTACCGTCCCTTCCGTCCTCATAGAAAGACAAGAGCATCAGTTGCTAAGGAAAAGGGACTTGAGCCCCTTGCTTTGCTCATTCTTGAACAAAGAGATGCTTATGAGCCCTCTCTTGATGAGATTGCCGATTCTTTCATTGATACCGAAAAGGGCGTTGAAAACAGAGAACAGGCGTATGCAGGCGCGTGCGATATTATTGCTGAGGGTGTTTCGGATAACGCTGAATACAGAAAGGAAATCCGTAGCCTTACGTTCCAATTTGGTCTTGTAACGTCAAAGGCAAACACCGAGGAGGATTCCGTTTATGCACAGTACTACGATTACAGCGAGGGTGTTAAGAAGATCCCCTCACACCGTGTGCTTGCAATTCACCGCGGTGAAAAGGAAGAATTCTTGAAGGTTGCAATTACCGTTGAAAAGGATTTTATTCTCAATTACCTTTATAATGAAATCATTCTTCCCAATCTCAGCGAAGCAAAGCAATACGTTGAATTGGCTATAGTTGACGGCTATGACCGCCTTATCGCGCCAAGCGTTGAGAGGGAAATCTATAACGACCTATTCGATAATGCTTGCGAGGGAGCTATTGCTCTTTTCTCCGACAATTTGAAGCATCTTTTGATGCAATCTCCCATCAAGGGAAAGGTTGTTCTTGGCTTTGACCCCGGCTACGTTAACGGATGTAAATTGGCAGTGGTTGACCCTGTCGGAAAAGTAATCGACACTGGAGTTATTTATCCTACAAAGCCACGCCAGAAGATTGATGAGGCAAAGCGCGTTGTTAAGAGCATGATCCGTGCGCATAAAATTGACGTTATCGCGATCGGTAATGGTACAGCATCCAAGGAAAGTGAAATTTTTATTGCCGACCTTCTCAAAGAAGTTGAATATGATACAAAATATATCGTTATCAGTGAGGCGGGCGCGTCCATTTATTCAGCATCCAAGCTCGCTGCCGACGAATTCCCCGATTTCGACGTAATGCAAAGAAGTGCGGTTTCCATTGCAAGAAGATTGCAGGATCCACTTGCAGAGCTTGTTAAAATCGACCCGAAATCCATCGGTGTTGGTCAGTATCAGCATGATATGAAGCCCGCACGTCTCGATGAGGCGCTTACAGGTGTTGTTGAGGATTGTGTAAACAGTGTTGGCGTTGACGTAAACACGGCTTCACATTCGCTTCTTTCTTATATCGCGGGTATCAATGCAGCAAGTGCTAAAAATATTGTAAAATACAGAGAAGAAAACGGCGCGTTCAAGTCTAGAGCCGAAATTCTCAAGGTTCCGAGAATTGGTGCGAAGGCATACGAGCAGTGCGCGGGATTTTTGCGCGTGCCCGATTCCAAGTTTATTCTCGATAATACGGGCGTTCACCCCGAATCCTATGAGGCGGCGCTCAAGCTCTTGGGTAAGTTTGAATATACACAGGAGGACGTTAAGGCAAATAAGCTCTCAATGCTTCGCGCGAAGGCGGAAAAGTACGGCTTGAGAAAGCTTGCTGAGGAATTCTCGGTTGGTGAACCTACTCTCGTTGATATTATCACAGAGCTTGAAAAGCCCGGACGCGATATTCGTGACAGCTTCCCGGCACCCGTGCTTCGTGACGATATTTTGGGTATGGAAGACTTGAAGCCCGAAATGGAGCTTACGGGAACCGTTAGAAACGTAATTGACTTTGGTGTTTTCGTTGATATCGGCGTTCACCAGGACGGTCTCGTTCATATATCCGAGCTTTCCGATAAATACGTTAAGCACCCCTCACAGGTGGTGTCACTTGGTGACGTTGTTAAGGTTAAAGTGCTTTCAGTTGACCTTAAGAAAAAGAGAATTGCTCTCTCAATGAAGGGACTTAACTAATAAAGTGGGGGTAAATTTATACAAATTGCACAAAATTTACCCCCTTTAATTTGTGATATTTTTGCGAAAACTAATTGTTGACAAAACCGTGAATTTGTGTTATCATATATTGGTAGCAAATCAATATGCCCCATTAGCTCAGAAGGTAGAG
>JAZLBH010000073.1:0-3488 GCA_045613605.1 Eubacteriales bacterium | reverse complement strand
GTTTTATTCGCACGAAGCCGCGAAAAATGATATTTATCGTTTATTGTGGACCGTCGAGGACGCCGGTCCCTACAAGGTTACTTTTATTGAAAATAGTTTGTGCTAACATCCCTATAAATCCCAATTTATATCCTCAATAATATAGTCGTTAAATCTTCAAAAAAGTGTAACGATTTTTGAAATTTTCTTCAAAAAACACAAAAAAGCGCAAGGTTAGGCACTTACATGCCCCTTTGCGCTTTGTTTAGGGCACTTCAAGTATCCCCTCGTATTCAATTAAATATCTCTTCTACCCTCAATTGCGCGGTAGAGTGTTACCTCGTCGGCATATTCAAGGTCGCTGCCAACAGGAATTCCATAAGCCAAGCGTGTAATTTTAATTTCAAAGGGCTTGAGTAATCTCGAAAGATACATTGCCGTTGCTTCTCCCTCAACTGTAGGATTGGTAGCAATAATTATTTCCTTAACCTCATCGTCGGCAATTCGGGAAAGAAGCTCCTTAATCTTAAGCTTATCAGGCGTTACTCCGTTCATGGGAGAGATAACTCCGTGAAGAACATGATAAAGCCCACGGTATTCGCGCACCTTCTCCATAGAAAGCACTGCCTTTGTGTCCTCAAGCACCATAATCGTGCTCTTATCTCGGCTAAGGTCGTTACAAACCGAGCAAACCTCTTTATCTGTAAGAGATTGACACACGGGGCAAAGATGCACCTTTTGTTTTGCCTCAATTATCGTATTTGCAAAGCTTTCAGCTTCCTCGTCGCTAAGCTCAAGAATCGAAAAAGCCAAGCGCATAGCGCTCTTTCTTCCAATTCCGGGCAAACGCGCAAACTGCTCTGAGAGCTTTTGCAATGCTTCAATCTGTTCAGCCATTAGAACATACCGGGCATGCTCATCTGTCCTGTGATGGCACCCATTTCCTTCTCATTTGTATCGTTAACTCTCTTGATTGCCTCGTTGATTGCGGCAACAAGAATATCAGAAAGCGTTTCAATATCGTCGGGATCTACGATCTCGGGCTTAATGTCGATAGAAAGGATCTCTCTCTTACCGTTAATCTTTACACCAACAACACCGCCGCCTGCGAAGATGTCATATTCTCTTGCGTCAAGCTCCTCCTGCTTTGCAGCCATATCCTCCTGCATCTTTTGTGCCTGCTTGATCATTGCGTTAAGGTTTGAGGGTCCGCCACCCATTCCACTTGGTATTCTTGCCTTCATTTTCTATACTTCCTTTCAATTATTCATAAAATCATCAAATGCGTCAAGGTCGGATAAATCATCCTCAAGCTTTACCTTTCCGCTATCTTGTTCAAATATAATATCACTTTCGCTATATCTCTTTTCAAGATGCTTGGAAAGAGCAGCCGCGAGCGTATTCTTTATAATCGGCTTATCCATTGCGAAAAGTCCAAAGCCTTCATAAAGAACGTGAATCTTCTCGTCGCTTCCGAGATATGCTCTGGTTTTCTTCAAAAAAGCATATGCGCCGTTATCAAGCGGCTGAATGGTTTGAACCGCTTCGCTCCACACCTTAAGCGGCTTAATACTTTGTGCGTCGGGAGAGATAGTAACCTTCTTTTCTTCTCTCTTGGGCTCTTCGGCAAAAACTATCTCCTGCTTTGGTTCTTCTTTAGCTTCAACCTTTTCTTGTTTCTTTGGCTTTTCTGACTTTTCTTCTTTGGGGGATTCTTCAGCCCTTGCTTGAACGAAATCGCCTGAAGCCAATCGAGATTCAAGATTGGATATTCTCAAAAGCAGTGCCTCGACCGACGTACTTAAGCTATCGTCACACATTTTAACGAAGCAAAGCTCCGCAATAATTCTTTTCACCGCGCCACTTGCCTGCATATCGGAAAGCGCGTCCTCAAGCATTCTGCAGTGATATATGAGCATCTCTCGCGTGAATTTTCCCGAGAGCTTTACAAGGCATTTAACCTCAAAGTCGGTAAGGTCAAGATATTTCGCACTGTCGCGCACGGTCTTAACGACCAAAAGATCGCGATAAAGTGAAATAAGATCCTGCCAAAATACCGTTATATCCTTGGACGAGGTAACCACCTCATCTATTTCCTTGAACAAATATTCATAGTTCTTTTCAGCAATCGCGTTGGCAACTGCCATCATTCGCTCTCTTCCTGCCGAGCCGACGGTTTCATTGACCACTGAAACATCTATATTTGCACCACTTGATGCACAAAGCTCAAGCAAGCTGATGCTATCACGCATGCCGCCCTGAGAATAACGGGCGATGAGTCGAGCCGCATCATCCTCAATAGCTATTCCCTCTTGCTCGGCAATAAATTTGATACGTGATGTAAGAATGTCGGTCGCGATTCTTCTGAATTCAAATCTTTGACATGTTGAAACGATAGTAGCGGGCAATTTATGAAGTTCGGTCGTTGCGAGAATGAATATCGCGTGTGAGGGTGGCTCCTCAAGAGTTTTAAGAAGCGCGTTAAATGCGCTGTTTGAGAGCATATGCACCTCGTCGACGATATAAACTCTGTACTTTAAGAAAGAAGGTGAATAAACAACCTCGTCGCGTATGTCACGAATATTATCAACGCCGTTGTTGGATGCCGCGTCCATTTCAAGAACGTCGGTGGTTGAGCCGTTTTCAATAGCCAAGCAGGACGGACAGCATCCACAGGGATTGCCGTCGATTGGGCTTTCACAGTTCACTACCTTTGATAAAATCTTTGCGCAGGTTGTTTTACCCGTTCCGCGAGAGCCACAGAAAAGATACGCGTGGTTAAATTTACCCTCGGTCGCCTCCTGACGCAAAATAGAGGTAATATGCTCCTGTCCGCACACCTCCGAAAAGCTCTTCGGACGCCACTTTCTGTATAACGCCTGATGCATAATTTACCTCCCTTAAATAATCATATTAAACCAAAAGGCCCCGAAATAAGACCATACACCTTAAAATCGAACATCGCCCCTATGCGACGTACATACCTACTGCTCAAAGCAGGCACCCTCGCGGCACACCGGAGAGACTGCTTAGTGCTGCTTGGTTCCCCACCTGACACATTTCACAATTTCCGATTGCGCAAGACCCACTTCTCAACACAGCAGAATACGACACAGACCATAAAAGCTCAGCCCTCAAAAAAGGAATGAACCCCTGCTGTAGCGGATTTCAGGTACAGGGCTCCGCTAATTCCCCGGCTGGTATGGCCTTATTTCGTGGCCTTTTAGTTTATTTATATATACTATAGTATTATAACAAATTTTATTTAATTTTGCAAGTGATTTTTGAAATTTTTATTCGAACTTCTAAAATATATTTTCATATACTGAAAATAACGCTGAAAAGTTAGAAAATTGGGATTTAGCGAGTTGTTAGCACTCGCTTTGTGCTATTGTTTCGTCCACCTTTTCAAAGGTGGCGCCCGCGCGGCGCTAGCGCAAAAAACGGCATTTTCTTTTTGCAAAGCTTTTTCTTTTGGGCCTTTTACCTCAAAAGAAAAAGCGTCTAAC
>JAZLBH010000072.1:0-2541 GCA_045613605.1 Eubacteriales bacterium | reverse complement strand
TAAAAATCGTACAGCGCGCCAAGCAAACTGTAAACAGTTTGCCTAGAAACATATGTCATCAGTATTGGCTTGAGCGGTTTTTACTTTGTAACTCCTCAATAAACCCCAATTTAACATTACAAATCAAAAAAGGGAACTCTTTCGAGTTCCCTTGAATTTTTATTTATTCAAATTATCTCTGGATACGACCGGATCCGTCGCCGCCTGCGAGCTTTTCAACCTCGGCAAGAGTAACCATGTTATAGTCACCCTCGATAGAGTGCTTAAGAGCAGAAGCTGCAACTGCAAATTCAACAGCAGCCTGAGTGTCCTTACCTGCAAGGAGTGAGTAGATAAGGCCGCCACCGAAGGAGTCACCGCCGCCAACACGGTCGATGATGTGAAGGTTATACTTCTTAGAGAAGCAGTATTCGTCGTTTGCTACGTTGTAGAGCATTGCGGACCAACCGTTATCGAATGCGGAATGGCTTTCACGGAGAGTGATAGCAACGTATTCGAAGTTGAACTTATCAGCAAGCTGCTTTGCAACGGATTTGTAGCCCTCGTGGTTAAGCTTACCGCCGTAGATATCTGTAGCCTAAGCCTCGATACCGAATACGTCCTTGGCGTCCTCTTCGTTGGAGATGCAAACGTCAACGTATTGGCAAAGCTCTGTCATAGCAGCTCTTGCCTGATCTCTTGTCCAAAGCTTGCCGCGGTAGTTAAGGTCGCAAGAAATCTTAATGCCTCTTGCCTTAGCCGCTTTACAAGCCTCACGGCAGATTTCAACAACGTTCTCACCGAGAGCAGGAGTAATGCCTGTGAAGTGGAACCAATCAGCACCGTCAAAGATGGCATCCCAATCAAAGTCGGATGTGGAAGCCTTTGCGATAGCGGAGTTAGCGCGGTCGTAGATACATACGGAGCCTCTTTGAGACGCGCCCTTTTCGTTGAAGTAGATACCAACTCTGTCGCCGCCGCGAACGATCATAGATGTGTCAACGCCATATCTTCTAAGGCTGTTAACGGCCGCCTGACCGATTGCATGTGCAGGGAGCTTTGTAACGAACGCCGCGTCAAGACCGTAATTAGCAAGTGAAACGGAAACGTTAGCCTCACCGCCGCCGAATGTGAATTCAACGTGGTCACACTGAACGAATCTTTCGTAGTTATAGGGCTGAAGTCTGAGCATAAGCTCACCAAAGGTAATAACTCTTTTCATTTTTTAATTTCCTTTCAATCTATAATTTTCTAACAAATTAATGACAAATGTGGAATGCGAATCCGCCGATTTCGTCAGCAAGGTAGATGAACGTCATCTTGCCTGCCTTGTCGAATCTTGCGGTTGAGTGGTCGAATCTTACGCCGCGACGTTCAAGGTGGTAAACAGCGCGCTCAACGTTGTTTGTTTGAATGCCAACGTGACCGTGTGTGCCCTTGCCAGGAGTGTGCATGATTTCGATGGACTCGGATGCGAATGTAGAAGCGCTTGCAGCTCTTGTTCCAAGACCGAAGATGCCGTCAATGGAGCTTGCGTCACCGTTAGCTGCATCAGCGCTTGTTTCATTGATAGCCATGTGCTTGAACTTAAAGCCGAGCATTGTGTCAACTGCCTGACGAACGAGCTTTGTGATTCCGTCGAAATCACTTGCGGCAATCATGTCCGCCTTAACCATCCAGCTACCGCCACAGCAAACGATCTTGTTGAATGAAAGATAATCGTTTACGTTGTTGGGTCCGATTCCGCCTGTGGGCATGAATGTAACTGCACCGTAGGGGGCGCTCATTGCCTTGATCATATTGATACCGCCACTTTGCTCTGCGGGGAAGAATTTAACTGTTGTAAGAGCGAGAGAAAGTGCCTGCTCGATTCCTGTGGGGTTGGTGATGCCGGGGATGATGGGGCAACCCTTTTCCTGACAGTATTTAACGATTTCAGGATTGAAGCCGGGGCTTACGATGAACTTTGAGCCTGCTTCAATAGCTTGGTCAACCTGTTCCTTTGTGAGAACTGTGCCCGCGCCAACGATCATATCGGGATATTCCTTTGTAATAGCCGCGATAGCATCCTTTGCAGCAGCTGTTCTGAATGTAATTTCCGCGCAGGGAAGACCACCGTCGATAAGTGATTTAGCGAGAGGGAGAGCATCCTCAACTCTGTCGATTTTTATTACAGGTACAATACCTATAAGGGATAATTCTTTCAAAACGTTCATATTTTTCTCCGTTCTATGCACATTTAAGCATCTAAGCTTTATTTTTCCAAATGGCAACATTTTGCCATCCTATTTCAATTTACATTTTATCACAAAATATAAAAAAGTCAATAGTTTTTTTGCGAATGCCCACTTTGATATAATTTGCAACCTTTCCAATTCATTCCACGGCATATCAATGCAATCAAATTTTGATTTATCGGGGAGTTAGTTTATAAAAGAATAATGTTCTTTTTGAAAAAAGAACCAAAAACTTTTTATGGAGCTTCGCGGCAAAAAGTTACGCAAATCGTGTTGCGTTGCAACACATAACGATTTTTTCTGCATTTTAACAGGCGCAGAAAAA
>JAZLBH010000071.1:0-2091 GCA_045613605.1 Eubacteriales bacterium | reverse complement strand
CATCGCACCTTGTTCGCACCCACTCCGTAGGGGCTGCCTTTGGCAGTCCGATTACAAAATCAAACTAACTTTTATTGAATATCGGGAGGCTAATAGCCTCCCCTACGGTGTATAATATTATTTTATTGTAGGGGAGGATATTATCCTCCCGTTTGTTCAAATTTTGATTTATCGGTCACTTTTTCGAGAAAAAGTCCCCGTGAACCCCCAAAACTGCGCCTGCTCGTTTCGGGGAACCCCTGACACCAAAAAGCTTTTACTAGAGCTTCGCGGCAATACCAATAAAATCAGCACAAACCTTGTAGGGACAGGCGTCCTCGACTGTCCGTTCCAAACAAAACTAACTTTTTAACTCCCCCCTATAAATCCCAATTACAATTCCCTATTGCAATAAAAGAAATAATATGATATAATAAATATGTATGTACTTATTTACTTTTTAAGGAGAAAACAAAATGAGCGATATTAAAGACATAAAGCTTGCCCCCTCGGGACACGATAAAATTGACTGGGTTGCATCATACATGCCCATTCTTAATACAATTAAGGAAGATTTTATTAAAAATCAGCCCTTCAAGGGACTCAAAATTTCAATGTCCATTCACCTTGAGGCAAAGACCGCATATCTTGCGAAGGTGCTTAAGGCGGGTGGCGCTGAGGTTTGGGTTACGGGATGTAATCCCTTGTCAACTCAAGATGACGTTGCGGCAGCTCTCGTTGAGGACGGTTTTGAGGTAAACGCTTGGCGTGGAGTTTCCAACGAACAGTACGAGCAGCACCTTATAAAAACTCTTTCACTTTGCCCCGATCTTATGATCGACGATGGAGGTGACCTCACTCACCTCATTCACGGTGAATGCAGAGATTATGCTAAAAACCTTATCGGCGGTTGCGAGGAAACCACAACAGGTATTCACCGCCTTTTTGCGCGCGAGAGAGCAGGACTTCTCGACTATCCTATGATCGACGTAAACGATGCCGACTGTAAGCATCTTTTCGATAACCGTTACGGAACAGGGCAGTCCACTCTTGACGGAATTATGAACTCAACCAACCTCATTATTGCGGGCAAGACCGTCGTTATCGCAGGCTACGGTTGGTGCGGTAAGGGTATGGCTATGCGCGCCAAGGGTATGGGCGCTGTGGTTGTTGTTACCGAAATTGATCCCATCAAGGCGCTTGAAGCAACTATGGACGGATTTTCTGTTATGCCCATGGACGAAGCCGCTAAAATCGGTGATCTTTTCGTTACTCTCACAGGATGCAAGGACGTTATCCGTCGCGAGCACCTTGAGGTTATGAAGGACGGTGTTCTTCTTTCAAACAGCGGTCACTTTGACGTTGAAATTGATAAAATTGCGCTCTCCGATATGGCGGTTGAGGAATGGGACAGAAAGCCCAATATCCGCGGCTATAGAATGGCTGACGGAAGAATTCTTAACCTTCTTGCCGAGGGACGTCTTGTAAACCTTGCCGCCGGAAACGGACATCCTGCAGAAATTATGGATATGTCCTTTGCAATTCAGGCAAAGGGACTTGAATACCTTGCTAAAAACCGCGGAAAGCTTGAAAATAAGGTTTATGCAGTGCCTGCCGAAATCGACCGCGAGGTTGCCGAAATTAAGCTCCGTTCAAACGGAATCAAGATTGACTACCTTTCCGATGAGCAAAAAGCTTATCTTGAAGCAGCGGAGTAATAATTAGTTATAAAGTGAAGAATAATGCCACTTTTTGCGAAAAGTGGCACAAAAAGCTTTTAAAGCACTTCGTAATAATAGCCGTAAAGCTTGTGCTGACTCCACTAAACTCCGCGCAAATCGAGCATTGAAATTCTGCGAATATTCAATGCATTGTTATTTTCGCGCTTTGCACGAAAAAACCACGATTTGCTACTACCAAACATAGCCATTTGCTTTGTATATGGATATTAGTTAAACAGCAAATTACAGATTTTCGCTTTCGGTTTTGCGTTAGCAAATGACTGACGTAAGTCAGGCAAGAAAGATGAAGCCTGGCTAAAATGGCGAGAAAATCGTTATGTGTTATTGTGCTTTTAAGTACAATAACACAATTTGCGTAACTCTTTGCCGC
>JAZLBH010000070.1:0-6904 GCA_045613605.1 Eubacteriales bacterium | reverse complement strand
TTTGGCATTATTCAGTTCCTCCTTCCGCTTATGCTTTGCAAGATGTGCGAACGAATACGATACCGCCCTTAGGACCGGGAATTGCACCCTTAACTGCGATAAGGTTCTTTTCTGCATCATTCTTTACAACGTTCAAATTCAAAACAGTTACCTGTTCGTTACCGTATTGACCAGCCATCTTTTTGTTTTTGAAGATTCTGGCAGGGTCGCTAACACCCATAGAACCGGACTGACGGTGGATAGGACCAATACCGTGAGTCTTGCCGAGCAAGTGAAGATTCCATCTCTTGATAGCACCTGTGTAACCACGGCCCTTTGTTATACCTGTAACGTCGACTTTTTCACCAGCGGCGAAGGTTTCGACAGTGATAACGTCACCAAGGTTGAGAGATGCGCAATCGTCAAGGCGGAATTCCTTAAGATGCTTCTTTGCAGGAACGCCTGCTTTTTCGAAATGACCTTTAACAGGCTTTGTCATGTGTTTTTCCTTAACATCCATGAAACCAAGCTGTACGGCGTCATAACCGTCATTTTCGACAGTCTTCTTCTGCGCTACAACGCAGGGACCTGCCTCGATTACCGTAACCGGAATAACGTTTCCGATTTCGTCGAAGATCTGTGTCATACCGATCTTCTTACCGATAATACCACTTTTCATTTTGTGTTCCTCCTGTAGGTTATTGGTTGACGCTTTGAATTTCACCTTGCGGCGCTACGCCAACTTGACCGACAAAAGTGTCGCCGTGCGACAATTTTGTTCTAGAAATGTGTTTTTCGCTTTTTTATGAAATGAAGTGCTTGATTAAACCTGAACTTCGATTTCAACGCCTGCGGGCAATTCAATATTCATAAGAGCTTCTGCAACCTTTGCAGAGGGCTTGAGAATATCAATGAGTCTCTTGTGTGTTCTGAGCTCAAACTGTTCACGGCTATCCTTGTACTTGTGAACCGCACGGAGAATTGTGATGATTTCTCTCTCTGTGGGAAGCGGGATAGGACCGGATACTGTAGCACCGTTTCTCTTAGCAACCTCAACGATCTTTTCAGCCGCTGTGTCGATAAGCTTGTGGTCATAAGATTTGAGTCTTACACGGATTCTTTCCTTTACTGCCATTTTTTGTGCCTCCTTATAGATTTTCGTTCGCTTGACACTCACCACCGCACCACTATATATAGTGGCTTGCGCGTGTATATATAATAAATGTAGTGATTTGCGCCGTCGAACGAGTTTGGATGGGGCATTTTCCTTGAACACGGTGTCGGGTGTTTTGCGTTTTCCCTTACAAAAACGGACTTTGTGGCTCATCACCGCCAACAAACTCCGGAAAATCACAAAATCCCACGTGCTTTGGGGAATTTTTGCGCCCGTTTAACGGACATACTCCACGAAAATTACCTGCTTTCGCAGCAACCTCTCGCTTCAACGCATATCAAGCGGAGTTATTATACCATAATTTATCGCCAAAATCAATAGTTTTTGGCACGTTTTTATATATGCATTTCGTAGAAATTACCATATTTTATTAGATTATTTTTGTGCACATTGCATATTTTTGACTATTTTTTGTCAATTTTAGCTCGTTTTTTGCTCTTTTTATTCCCTTTTGGGCAGATTTTTTATATATTTTTTCATAAAATATTGCCAAAAATCATCTTTTTAACAATTTGTTCATATTTATGGGCTATAATTAATCGGTAAATAGCAATTTCGTATTGTAAATATAATTAAATTTATCTTGGAGACATTATGAATTATAAATCACGCGCTAAAGCCTTTTACAGCATAAGCATCATACTCACACTTTTATCCATTATCTTATTAACGCTTTCCTTTGTATTTTCATTTGATGAATTAAACGGATATTTTGAAGACGGCATATTGCCAATATTGTTTTGGATCGTATTCATCCTTGGAATGGCCGCTCCCATCGCAAGCGCCCTTCTCCTTTCAAAAAACAAAATAATCAAAACCGACGACGATATCGGCAAATCCAAAACTGGATATGCAATTTTTGCAGGACTTTTGGCTTTGTTTGCGATTATATTTAAGATCTTTTCAATGAGCTCGTATTCCACAACAGCCATTTTGGGAGCTTGCAGCTTTATGCTTTATCTTGTGCTCTGTGTGTCAAGCGGATACCAATATAATTGGTTAAAGGCCCTGTCCTTGCTTTTATCAATAATCTTCCCCTTGGCAACAAACACCGAAAACACGCTTGTGTTGGAGCGCCACAGCAATTCTATCGAAAACCTTCTTACCTCAATTTTCGTTATTTCATTTCTTTTATATATATTATATGAAGGAAAACGAATTTTCACAGGCGTGCATTCCAAATGGCACCTTGCCTCCATGATCCTTGCCTCCCACACGGGATTGTCAATTTCCATCGCCTACGTTATTGCATACGGATTTGAAGCAGTGAACGAAATAACAAGATTACCCCAAATCGCATTCATTTTAATAATCAGCCTGTTTATCCAATTCGAGCTATTTGAATTTATACGCAGATCAGAAGCTCACACAAAGGAAGAATGGGATGCTTTGGAAGTCCCCAACGAGGTAATAACCGAGGGATCGGAAGAAGCAACAGAAGAAAGAATCAACGAATAAACAGTAAAAAAACGGACGAAAATTCGTCCGTTTTTCTTTATCCTCTTTGCCCCGCAGTAAGCTTGATCAAAAGCATTCTGTTATCAGGCTGAACGCTTGCTTCGTGTGCCGAGCGATTTCGTTTAATTTCTCCGCATTTGGTACATTTGTGTACGATAACGAAGCCCTTTTTGGAATCGACCTCCGCAAATATAGGCTCCATTGGTGCGCGACAGGTGTTTTCTCTGTCACCGGGATTATTGTCAACGTGGAGCGACCACAAGCAAAACGGACAATGATTTCTCGAGGAATAGCCCAAGGGCTTTACCTCCTTGCCACAATGCGCGCAAACAAATGAGGCGTCGTTTTTAGTAAATAATTTCTTTTCTAAATTTTCCATATAATATCCTTAAAATTCATAATAAATATTGGGTCTGTATTCCGACGATGAGATATATACTATGCAAAGCAAGAATACAAGCACCAATATCACGTCAAAAGCAACCGTCCAAATCAGTTTTTTGTTTTCTGTTGCAAGGTTGCCCTTGATCTTCAAGAAAAGCTCCTTGGGATACGGCGTACAAGCAAAGCAAAGAATTGCAAAAAGCAAGAAATTGCGCACAAAGGTGTAGCCAAACTCCACGTTGATAAAAGGCAATCCGGAAAATCCAAGCATTCCGCCAAAATAAGAGATAAGCTCGTCAAATCCGCCTGCGCTCGGCTTGAAATAGAATATTAGCCATCCTATCACGATAAAGAAAAGCGCATAGACGTGAGCTACAGCGGACGGAAGTCTATCTAGCCACTTAGACAAAAATAGCTTTTCAATAACCAAAAGAGCAAAATAATAAAATCCCCAAAGAACGAAATTCCAAGAGGCACCGTGCCAAAGCCCCGTCAATAGCCAAACAATAAGCAGATTAAGAACAAGTCTGCCCGTTCCCTTTTTGTTGCCACCAAGAGGGATGTACACGTATTCCTTAAACCAGGTCGACAGGGTAATGTGCCACCTTCTCCAAAATTCCGTGATGCTCCTTGAAATATAGGGGTAATTAAAGTTTTCGGGAAAATGGAAGCCAAGAATTTTACCAAGTCCTATCGCCATGTCGGAATATCCCGAAAAATCGAAATAAATTTGGAAGGTATAAAGCATGATCCCAAACCACAAAAGCAACACGCTTGCTTCATTTTTCGGAACGTCCTTGATTTGCTCCCACATTGCCCCGGCAGTATCGGCAAGCAATACCTTTTTAGCCAATCCAATCACAAATCGACGCGCACCGTCTGCGGATTCCGAAATCGAATATTTTCTGTGATCAAGCTCCTTGTCAACGTCGCTATATCTCACTATCGGGCCTGCAATCAGCTGTGGAAACATAGAAACGTACGCCCCGAAATTGGCAAATTTTCTTTGTGCAGGAGACGTGCCCCTGTAAACGTCTATAATATACGACATGGATTGGAAGGTGTAGAACGAAATTCCAATCGGAAGTGATATACCCATCGGCTCAATAAAGCTCAAAAACGGAATTCTTGAAAGATTTTCAAGCAAGAAATCCGCGTACTTGAAAAATCCAAGCACCAAAAGGTTTATAGCTACACCCAAAACCAAAAATCTTTTGCGCTCCCTTTCATTCTCGCCTGAGGCGGAAATCAAATGTCCAAAAGCATAGTTAACGACAATGACAAAAAGCATTATCAAAAGATAAATAGGCTTTTCCCAAGCATAGAAAACGGCACTAACAATGAAAAGGACCGCGTTTCGCCATTTAAGTGGCGTAATAAAATATAAAATCAGAGAAAGAGGCAAATAGCAAAATAAAAATTCGTTAGATGAAAATACCATATTTGTTCCCTTTCTCTTTATTTCTTAATCTTTATAAAGTATCTTGTTGAGCTCACCCTCACTCTCAAGCATTTTACCGATACCGATACAAACGCTTTCAAGAGGTCTTGGAGCAACCACAACCTTAATTTTTAGCTCCGAATATATGTAATCTGCAAGTCCAGGCAAAAGTGCACCGCCGCCCGTCAATACGATTCCGTTGCTAAGCACGTCCCCCATAAGCTCGGGAGGTGTCAATTCAAGCGTCAAGCGAATTTGCTGTACTATTGCCGCAAGCGCGGGCTTTATTGCATAAAGAATATCCTTGCTTGATGCCATGGAGGAAATAACCATTCCGTTGTTCAAATTTCTGCCAAGCACCTCTGCCTCACCGCGATTCATTTTGGGATGAGCAACACCGATCTTGATTTTTAAGCGCTCTGCGGTCAGCTCACCGATCTCAATTCGCTTGTTGTTGTGAAAATAATTAATGATAGCCCTGTCGAGATTTGATCCCGCAATCTTTTGCGAGCGCGCAACCACGATATCGCCAAAGCTTATAACGGCAGTTTCGGTCGTTCCCTCTCCAATATCGACTATCATACAGCCCCTGGCACGAAGCACCTTTAATCCTGCGCCAATTGCCGCGGCAAGAGGCTCTTGAACAAGCGCAACGTTTCTCGTGCCTGCTTCAAACACCGCAGTTTGTACCGCGCGTCGCTCCACCTCAGTGCATTTAGCAGGAACGCAAACGTAAGCATCGGGACGGGAGAAAAAAGAAACGAGCTCGGTTTTTTCAAGCAATCGCGAAATCAAAAGAGTCGTATCGTCCATATCGGAGATAACGCCCTCCCTAACAGGTCGCGACACCTTTATGTGTTTGGGGGTTTTGCCAAGCATTCTTTTTGCCTGAGAGCCAAAGCAAATGTCCGTGCCTGTGTTGTTGTCAATAGAGATCACGGTCGGTGCAGACAAAATTATTCCATTGCCCTTAAGATAGATCAAGGTGTTTGCCGAACCAAGATCAATTCCAATCTGCCTTGCCATATTTTACCCCCTTTCCAAGATTTTTATAAGTTAAATTCGGTCAATATTGATCACCGAAAAATAGGTATTGTCAATTTGCTTTATTTTTTCTTCAATAAGCAAGGATAACTCCTTGTTGCCGCGCTTTTCCTCAAAAGGAATCTCCACGTCAAAAATAAGATTCGTGTGAGTTGGACCTGCAACACAGCGGAAATCGTGAATGCGGAAATCAGCACCCACCGATGCCACCGCGCTCTGCACCTTGACCTTAAGAGCATTTATGTGCTCGTCGTCGGTAACAATCGGGTCCATATGTATCGTACAAGTTATGTTGTACTCTGTAAAAAGCTGCTTTTCTATATTGTCAATTAGATCGTGCGCCTCAAAAAAGTCTCCCTTTCCGTCGACCTCCGCATGAAAAGATGCAATGGTAGCGCCGGCTCCGTAGGAATGGACCATGAGATCGTGAATGCCGATAATTCTTTTATCCTCGAGCGCCTTTGCTTTAATGATCTCAACGATCTCGGGGTCGGGCGCAGATCCAAGAATAATATTCTTGTTTTCGTTAAGAATTTTTAGTCCCGCAATCAAAATGAAAACAGATACCACAAGTCCGACGTACGCGTCTATATTTAAATCCAAAAGCATCCAAACGATGGCTGACACAAGCGTAGCGCCCGTTGAAAGCACGTCTGAAAAGCTATCTGCGCTGGCGGCATTCAAAAGCTCGGAATTGATTCTATTTCCAATGCTTTTATAGAAGAATCCAAGCCAAAGCTTCGCAAGAATGGAGAGTACAAGCACAACAATAACCAAAATGCTTTTTTCCATAGGACTTGGAGTCAATATTTTCAAAAACGATTCCTTGAGCAGATCAAAGCCGATCAAAAGAACTATTGCCCCAACGATCATGGATGCAATGTATTCAATTCTTGCATGTCCAAACGGATGCTCACGGTCCGCAGGCTTTGATGAGATCTTAAAGCTTATTAGCGAAATAAAGGACGAGCCTGCATCCGAAAGATTGTTGATGGCATCAGCGGAGATAGCCACCGAGCCGAACAGCGTTCCAACCGTAAACTTGCCAACAAAAAGCAAAAAGTTTATTATTATGCCCACAACACTCGTCATGGTGCCGTATTTTGTTCTCACCGCGCGATTTTGCGTATCATTTGCTTCGTCAATAAACAGTTTTATTATTAGTTTTGTCAAAAAAGCACCTCATTTTTCTAAAATTTTGATTTTTTTATAAGAAATTTTTAATAAACTCTTTTCAAAATCAAAATTATGTATTATAATTAATATATAAATGTATAGTTATATTTATTATACTACTTTATTCTCTTTTTTTCAAGAGTAAAAAACAGTTTTTTTAGAAAATAGATTTGGAGGAATACCCAATGAAAAAGAAATACACTCTTACAGTTGCAAATTCACAGCTTGATATCATCACCGAGGAAGAC
>JAZLBH010000069.1:0-19611 GCA_045613605.1 Eubacteriales bacterium | reverse complement strand
TGAATCTTCGTTTTGCTTCAAAAAGCTAATAAGCTCTTTAATGTAGACTTCATATTCGGTTGCTCTGTCAGACTCTATCTCGTTAAGCACCCTCGAGAGATTATCAACGAGTTCATTTTCAAATTCCTCGGCAACCTCATATATATCCGAATAGTGATTGTAAAACGTGCTTTTGGCAATATTTGCACGCGTTGCAAGTTCCCCAACCGTAATGCTCTCAATACTCTTTTTTTCTCCAAGAAGCTCTACAAAAGCGGCTCGGATTGTCTTTTTTGTTCTCGCGGTACTGCGATATTCTTTCTTCATACTTATACCACCGTAATTTTTTAATAATTATACTATAAAACCACTTTTGTGTCAATGAAAACAATGGACAAAATGGATATTATGCTATCAAGTGTCCAATTTTGTTCACATAGTAAATATCGGTCGTTGTACTTTGTTCTAAAAAGAAATATAATGTGGAGGAAATTAATTAGACAGAAAAGGAGCATAAAATGAAAAATGATAATAAAAAAACAAAAAATGAAGTTATCGTACCACTATTTACAGGTGAGTATAGACGGGACAATACTGTAACGTTATACGAGAGATTTGCCGAAGGGGCAAACTTTTTATGGGAGTTTATAAAAAATATATGTAAAAATTAAAGAATAGCAACAGCAGGTTGCTTGTCAATTAAGACAACCCGTGGTATAATATCATCACAACTAATAGAGGTGGTGATTTTATGGAAACGAAGGATATAATCTACGAATTAAGAACGAAAAAAGGACTTTCTCAAGAGGAGCTTGCGGAAAAAGTATTTGTTACTCGTCAGGCGGTTTCAAGATGGGAAACAGGCGAAACGATACCCAACATAGTCACTCTTAAACTATTGTCACAGTTGTTTGACGTGTCGATCAATACGCTTCTCGGCTCTCCGAGAGAGCTCGTGTGTGGGTGTTGCGGAATGCCTCTTGAGGATTCTACAACAAGTCGCGAAACCGACGGTAATTTCAATGAGGAATATTGCAAATGGTGTTATGCCGACGGTGAATATACGCTTGATATTTGGAAGCGATATGTCGAAATTGGTGGAAAAGAGAAATTTGAAGAATTTAAGGTACAACTGATTCATGAATTCAACACACTTTTGAATATTGAGGGCGTGCCCAAGGTTGAAAATTTGAATGTGTTGCCCGGTGAATTTGTCAATATCGAATACACTCTCCCGAATGGTGAAAAAGTGAAATTTCTCGACGATAAGCAGACATATCTTGGCAGTCAGCTTGAGGGAAAAACCAAATGCTATGGTATAGTCGCAAATATGGACTTCCTTCTGGTATGTACCTACGAGGAAAACGGAGAAAATCCCGAACTTGTGATTTATAAAAAGAGATAAGAAATTTGCTAATAAAATTTAATACCCCGACGGATTTCTAAATTCGTCGGGGATTCTTTTTTGATTAGCTCTTTATTTTTCTCGAAATTAATTTAACTATTTCAACTATTGGAATTATGGTTATTGACAGGATTAGGGCAAAAGCGTATTCTCTTAAATCAAGGTTGGCAAGAGAAAAGGCATTTGCAAGAAAATCAATTTCGATTACTGCGGTTGTTAAAACAAAGGACAACACCCCGGCTCCTATAAGCCAAAGATTTTTAGTTTTCATTTTTAATATAGAGGAGTTTAGTGAACGCATATTGAACGCGTGGAATATTTCTGACATTGAAAGTGTTAAAAATGCCATTGATGTTCCAATTGTTTCTGGTGAATACCTGCCAACATATGAGCTAGCAAGTTGATTTTTACCTATGAAATAGGCAAATAGGGTTATTAGGCTTACAAGTGCGCCTTGATATATAACGGCTATTCCAAGTCCGCCTGAAAAAATTCCTTCTTTTGAATCTCGAGGTGCGCGTTTCATAAGGTTATCCTCGCTTTTTTCCATGCCTAAAGAAAGTGCAGGAAAGCAATCGGTAATTAGATTTATCCAAAGCAGATGTACTGCCAAAAAGATATTTTCTATTCCCAATAGGGTTGCAAAAAATATAGTTAAAACCTCGGATAAATTAGATGCTAGTAAGAATTGAATTGATTTTCTAATATTATCATATATTCTTCGTCCTTCTCCTACTGCGTAAACTATTGTGGCAAAGTTATCGTCGGCTAGAATCATATCGGCAACGTTCTTTGTTACGTCAGTGCCCGTAATACCCATACCAATACCTATATCTGCATTTTTTATTGAGGGTGCGTCATTTACACCGCCACCCGTCATTGCGGTAATTTTGCCCTTGCTTTGCCAAGCATTCACTATTCGTGTTTTATGCTCAGGTTGAACTCTGGCATAGACAGAATATCGTTCTACTAACGCTTCAAAATCATCGTTTGAAATATTATCTAGCTCCGCTCCTGTAATCGATTCGGCTGAATTTTCAATAATGCCAAGCTCTTTTGCTATTGCAACTGCTGTATCCTTGTGGTCTCCCGTTATCATAATTGGACGAATGCCCGCCATTTTACATTCATCAATGGCAGATTTGACCTCGGGACGAATAGGATCCATCATACCAACCATACCTATAAAGCACATTCCTTTTTCAAGAGAGGAATTCTCAAATGTGGAGGGTTTCTTATCAAGGGTTTTATATGATACGGCAAGAACACGAAGGGCACGGTCTGCCATATTTTTATTTGCATTTAATATATCTGTTTTTATCGTATCTGTTAACTCAACCTGCTCTCCGTCCATCAAATAATGTGTGCATATGCTTAGTATTTCGTCGGGTGCACCTTTTGTAAATTGAATTATTTTGTTTTCCTTATTTTGATGAACTGTGGTCATCATTTTTCTTGAGGAATCAAATGGGATCTCCCCAACTCGTACCAGTATATTTTTTTGCTTGCCTTTCGATACCCCTAATTTTTCCGCATAATTTACAAGAGCGCACTCGGTTGGTTCTCCAATCGCAGCTTGTTCTTGTGTATCAAATTCTGCGTCGGAGCATAGTGACATAGCGTTAGCAAGAAATATTTCATCATCACCGTAATGCTCAACAACCGTCATTTTATTTTGGGTTAGAGTTCCTGTTTTATCTGAGCAAATAATTTGTGTGCATCCAAGAGTTTCAACGGCTGTCAGTTTACGAATGATAGCATTTCTTTTGGACATATTTGTAACACCGATGGAAAGTACAATGGTTACAACGGTTGAAAGCCCCTCGGGAATTGCAGCAACCGCAAGAGAGATGGCTACCATAAAGAAATCCATTATTTTGTTAAATGTGAAGTTTCCATTAATAATAAGCTCTCTTGTAATATTTATTCCAAATACGAGCAGAGAAATGATAATTACTAATACTGTAAGTATTTTTGAAAGTTGACTTAGTTTTATCTGCAAAGGTGTTTTCCCGTCCTTAGCATTTGAAAGTGCGTCGGCTATTTTACCCATTTCGGTATCCATACCCGTTTGAGTTACAACAGCTTTTCCTCTTCCGTATACAATAATGCTACCCATATAGACCATATTTTTGCGGTCGCCCAATGGAACGTTTTCGGCATCTACTATCTCTTCGGTTTTATTTTCGGGTACTGATTCACCTGTAAGAGCAGCTTCCTCCGCTTTTATTGATGCGCACTCTATCAATCTTGCGTCAGCGGGAACTGCGTCTCCTGCTTCAAGAACGATAATATCGCCTACTACAAGCTCTTCACTGCGTATGGTTATTTGACGTCCGTCTCTAATGACCTTGCTGGTTGCTCCCGAGATCTCTTGTAATGCTTCAATAGCTTTTTCGGCTTTGCTCTCTTGAAGAACACCTAATATTGCATTGATAAGTACTACGGCAAGTATTATTACTACGTCCGCAGGGAAACCGAAGTGTCCACTTGAGGCACCTTCATATATTTCCATACCTGCAGATATGGCGGCTGCGATTATCAATATTATTGTCATTGGTTCTGCGAGCTGTTTTAAGAATCTTCGAATAGTTGATTCTTTTTTGCCCTCGGCAAGCTTATTTTTACCATACTTATTTAGACGCTCTTGAGCATCTTTTGAGGTTAATCCTTTGATATCTGATGAAAGATAAGCAAATACCTCATCTACAGTTTGATTGTGAAAATTCATTGATTTCTCCTTTATGTTAATAATTTTTTACAAACAAAAAAGACCCAAGTGTACTCCTACACTTGAGTCTTGTTCATTAAGATATGCCAAACCGTTGTCGGTTAAGTTGTTGACATATCACGTAATACGCAAACTACTCCCTCGAGTGAATAGATTATACCATACTACTTAATTATAGTCAACAGGTTAATGAAAAAATCAATAAAATTTGATAATTATTCAATTATTCCGCCACCAACTACTATGTCACCGTCATAAAGAACAACGGATTGTCCCTTGGTGATAGCTCTTTGCGGTTCGTCAAAGGTAACTTGTATTCTATCACTATCTATTTGAATAACGGTTGCGGGCTGTTCTTTTTGATTATATCTAATTTTTGCCTTTACTCTCATAGGCTCGAGTATTTGTTCGCAAGAAATTAAATTAATATTACGTGCAGTCAAGGTGGTTCCAAAAAGGTCGGAGTTTTTGCCCAAAATGACTGTATTGTTTTCTACGTCCTTTTTAACTACGTATATTGGTTCACCAAAGGCTATGCCGAGTCCTTTTCGTTGACCGATAGTGTATTTAATAATTCCTTCGTGCTTGCCTAAAATCTTGCCGTTAAGGTCAATAAAATTTCCTTTATCGAATGATTCTCCCGTGGTACGCTCGATAAAGGAGACGTAATCTCCATCGGGGACGAAGCAAATATCTTGGCTATCGTGCTTTCTGGCATTAGTGAAGCCGATTTCTTCGGCAAGAGCACGGGCTTCCTGCTTAGTCATTTCTCCTAGTGGGAAAATTGTGTGTGAGAGCTGATGTTGGGTAAGGGAATAGAGAACATAGCTTTGATCTTTAGATAAATCAAGGGCTTTCTTGAGCAAATATCTTCCGTCAGAGCGCTTTTCTATGCGTGCATAGTGTCCTGTGGCTACGGCATCATAACCGCGCTCCAAAGCCATTTTAAGAAGCGCTTCGAATTTGATTTTTCGGTTACAAACAACACAAGGATTGGGCGTTGAACCATTTTTATAACAGTTAATAAAGTCACCTATAACGTATTCCTTAAAGGAAGCGCCAAAATCATGTACCTCGTGTGGGATTCCAACCAAATCACAAACGGATTTAGCATCTGCAATATCTTGATCAGAGCAACAAGAATTCTCACCGTATATTAAGTTATCACTTTCACCGTGTAGCTTCATTGTGACGCCAATGGCTTCGTGTTCTTGTTTTATTAGATGTGCTGAAACGGCGCTGTCAACACCGCCGCTCATTGCAACGAGAACCTTCATAGATTAACTCCTCTCAAATTTTGTAATCTTCCCACATAAACGTTGTGGGAGTTCCTTCTTCAAGCAACTCTTCAAAACTGTTTTGTCTGAAAACTTCGTAAACGGCAATAGCTACTGAATTTGATAAATTTAGAGAACGAAGATTGGGGCGCATGGGGATTCTTACACAGGTGTTGGGATTTTGTTCAAGAAGGCTTTCGGGCAGCCCCTTTGATTCCTTACCAAACATAATGAATACATTCCCCTCGTATTTTGCTTCGGTATAGTTTCTTGGTGCTTTAGTTGTGAAATAGAATACGTTGGCACAAGGATTTTTACTGAAAAAATCGTCAAGATTTTCGTAGTATGTGATATCGAGCAAATGCCAATAATCAAGACCTGCGCGTTTTAGCTTTTTATCATCTATTTCAAATCCCATTGGTTTTATTATATGAAGTGCGGCACCAGTTGCGGCGCAAGTGCGAGCGATATTTCCTGTATTTTGCGGAATTTCCGGTTCGTGAAGAACTATGTTTATTTTAGACATGTTATTTTTCCTTTATAATGTTATTGTACTTGTTAATTATATAATAAAACTAATATTTTTTCAATAATTAATTAAAAAAATTATAAAAAACTATGGTAATTATATTGATTTTGTAGTATAATAAGATGATATTTTGATTTTTGGAGGAATTAATGGGACTTTTTGACAAATTGTTCGGAACATATAGTGAAAGAGAACTTAAAAAAATAGATAAATTGGTTTGTGAGATTGAATCTCTTGCGGATAAATATAGCAAAATGACTGATGACGAGCTTTCCGGAATGACACCAATCTTTAAGGAAAGGTTAGCCAATGGTGAAACACTTGACGATATTTTGCCCGATGCATTTGCCGCAGTTAGAGAGGCGGCTGACCGTGTTCTTGGTAAGCGCCCCTTCCGTGTGCAAATTATTGGTGGTATTATTCTTCATCAGGGAAGAATTGCCGAAATGAAAACGGGTGAAGGCAAAACTCTTGTGGCAACCATGCCTGCATATCTTAATGCACTTACAGGTGAGGGTGTTCATATTGTTACCGTAAACGATTACCTTGCTTGTCGTGACAGTGAAGAAATGGGCAGAGTATATGGCTTTATGGGACTTACAACGGGAATCGTTGTTCACGGTCAGAGCCCTCAGCAAAAGCAAGAGGCATATAATGCTGATATTACCTACGGTACAAATAACGAATTTGGATTTGACTATCTTCGTGATAACATGGTGGTATTTAAGAGCAATCTTGCACAAAGAGGACATGCTTTTGCTATTGTTGACGAGGTTGACTCTATTTTGATAGATGAAGCGAGAACCCCCCTCATTATTTCAGGTGCAGGTGATCCCTCAACTGACCTTTATACTAAGGCTGATGCCGTTGTGCGCAAGTTTAGAAAGCTTGTGGTAAAGGAAATTGACAGTAAAGATGATAATGATGACGTGCCTGAAGATTATATAGTTGATGAAAAGGCTAAAAATGCTATTCTCACTCCTGCGGGAACAAAAAAGGTAGAAAAATTCTTTGGAATTGATAATCTTAATGATCCTGAAAACAATGAGATTGCGCACCACATTAATCAAGCTATCAGAGCATACGGTACAATGCAAAGAGACGTTGACTACGTTGTAAACGAAAACGGTGTTATGATCGTTGACGCCTTTACGGGTCGTCTTATGCCGGGCAGAAGATATTCAAACGGTCTTCATCAAGCTATTGAAGCTAAGGAAAGGGTTCAAATTCAAAAGGAAAATCAAACCTTGGCTACAATTACGTTCCAAAATTATTTTAGAATGTATAAAAAGCTTTCCGGTATGACGGGTACTGCTCTTACAGAGGATGCGGAGTTTAGAGAAATATATACTCTTGACGTTGTGGAAATTCCCACCAACAAGCCAATGGTCAGAGTGGATCACAACGACGTTCTTTATAAAACTATAAACGGTAAATACAGAGCTATTGTTAATAAGGTTAAGGAATGTCATGCTAAAGGACAACCCGTGCTTGTTGGTACCGTTTCAATTGATAAATCCGAAATTCTTTCAAAGCTTCTTGAGAGAGAGGGAATAAAGCATACTGTTCTTAATGCAAAGCTTCATGAAAAAGAGGCTGAAATTGTTGCTCAAGCAGGTAAATTCGGGGCCGTTACTATTTCCACTAATATGGCGGGACGTGGTACCGATATTATGCTTGGCGGTAATTCCGAATTTATGGCTAAGAACGAAATGCGTAAGCTTGGCTTTAGTGATGAGTTGATTTCAGTTGCAACGGGAACGGCTGTCGTTGATGATGAAGAAATTATGAATGCTCGCCACACATTTGCTGAGCTTAATAAAAAGTATAAAAAAGAAATTGAACCTGAAGCACAAAAGGTTAGAGAAGCAGGCGGTCTTTTTATTCTTGGTTCTGAAAGACACGAATCCCGTAGAATTGATAACCAGCTTCGCGGCCGTTCAGGTCGTCAAGGTGACCCGGGTGAATCTTGCTTTTTCTTGTCACTTGAGGACGATTTGATGCGTTTATTTGGTGGCGAGAGAATGCATATGATTGCAAACAATCTTGGTATGAGTGATGACGATTGCCTTGATTTGAAAATGTTCTCAGGCGTTATAGAGTCTTCACAAAAAAAGGTTGAGGATCTTAACTTTAAGCGCAGAAAGAACGTTCTTGCTTATGATGACGTTATGAATAAGCAAAGAGAGCTTATCTACAAGCAAAGACAGGACGTTCTTTACGGTATGGATATTTCATCTAAGATTGAAAATATGATTTTTGACACCGTTGAACAAAAGGTTGCGGAATTTTATGATGAAGATACCAAGGTATTCGATCTTAAGGAGCTTGAAACATATTTTGTTCCTCTTTTGAGAGAGAAGTATCCTCTTACTGAGATAAGAAATATTGTTTCGGAAGAAACGCTTGACGGAAAAGACGTTAATAGCATTTCTGAACTTCTTTGTGAGAGAGCTAACGAAATATACAAAGAGAAAGAAGAGATATTTGGCGCTGAAGATATGCGAGAGATAGAAAGAGCAATTCTTCTCAGAAACGTTGATAGAAAATGGATGGATCATATCGATGCTATGGACGATCTTAAGGGTAGTGTTGGTCTTCAAGGATATGCGCAAAGGGATCCTGTTAACGAATATCGCTTCCGCGCTGCTGATATGTTTGACGAGCTCGTTAACGATATAAGAGAAAATACTGCCAGAATGATTCTTTGTCTTACAAAGAAGGCTCCGGATACTCAAAGAGTACAAATTGCTAACCCCATCACTGAATCTGCTTCCGGTGAAATAGCAAAGAAGATAGTAACTGTTTCTAAGGGAGAAAAGGTAGGAAGAAATGATCCTTGTCCTTGCGGAAGCGGTAAAAAATTCAAAAATTGTTGTGGAGCAAACAGATAATATTATAGGCGGACCTTAATGGTCCGCCTTATTATATTATTTTTCTATGTCTCCGTCGCTACAATGAACCGTATAATCTTGAATACCAAAATCCCAATTTTTTCCTTTTTGAATGGAGTTCCATTCTTTAATTGTACCGTCAAAGTAAATATCCGTTAAGCTTTTACAGCTTTCAAAAGCCTTTGCGCCTAATTTATTTATGGAAGATCCCAGTTCTATGCTTGTCAAGGAAGAGCAGTATGCAAATGCGCTATCTTCGATTGACTTTATTGAGCTTGGAAGGGTAAGGGTAACAAGTGATTTGCAATTGAAAAATGCTTTGGACTCAATGGATATAATACTATCTCCGAAAAATACAGTATTAAGATCTAGGCATTTGTTGAATGCATTCTTTTCGATCACCTTTACTGTGTTGGGTAAAATAACACTTTCAATTAAATCATACTCAAATGCTTGCTTTCCTATAACCGTAACCGTGCTGGGTACAACAATTTCTTTATCTGAGCAGCTGCCAATTGAAACAAGCTTTCCACTTACAACGTTTAAGCCTTTAGAAGCCTTCAAATTTTCGATTTTATAGGATTTATTACAATAACTGCACAAGTAATGCTTTTTATAGTTGATTACCGTCCAATAATCTCCTGTATGCTCAAGGGCTTCTATATACTGAGTTTCTTTAATATTGCAAGTGGAGCAGGTTCTTTCGTTTATTCCCTCAATTTCACATTGTGGAACGAGCACAACCTCCCATTCGGTAAAATTATGACCTAAATTTGCCAATATCATAGTATCCCTTTCTCCGCAGCTACAGGAACGTGACATCAATCCCTTTGTAGTACAGGTTGCCGCTTCTTCAAGCATCCATTTACCGTAGCTATGTGTATGGGTGGTAGTGGTTTGAGAAGCTTGAGAAGAAGGCAGGGAATCTTCATTTGAAGGGAGAACAAGTATTATTAATAATATCGCAATTAAAATTATTAGGATAATTAACAGCCAATTAGTTAAATTCTTTTTCATATCTTACTCCAAGCGTGTACTAGATTAAATATATGATATCACAATTTATCAAATTTTGCAATAAAAAGGCAGAAAAGATTTTCTTTTCTGCCTTTTTATTTTTATTTAAGCTCTGCAACCTTTATTCTTGATATTGCTCTTTGTAATTTTAGACGGGCAATTTCAATTGCTTTATTATCTTTAGAAGAAGATAGAATTTCCATTGCTTTTGCTTTAGCAGTTCTTGCTCTTTCTACGTCGATATTCTCAGCAAATTCAAATGTAGTAGCAAGTAATTTAACATCTCCTTTTGTAACGGTAATGAAACCGCCGGAAACAGAAGCAAATCTATCCTTACCCTCAATTTTAATTCTTGCTTTGCCGATACCTAACGTTGTTATATAATCAACATGTCCCGCAAGAAATTCAACGTCACCGTCAACTGCATGAACAAGAATGCTTTCTACCATTCCTTCATATGCACGTCCGTCGGGAGTTAATATCTCAAGATGAAATTCTTTCATAATAAATCACCTATATTACTGAGCAAGAGATTTTGCTTTTTCAACCGCTTCGTCAATTGTACCTACGAACAAGAATGCACTTTCAGGAAGATTGTCATGCTTACCGTCAAGAATTTCACGGAATCCGCGAATTGTTTCTTTGACGGGGACGTATTTACCTTCCATACCTGTGAACTGTTCAGCAACAGAGAAGGGCTGAGAAAGGAATCTTTGTATTTTTCTTGCACGGTTAACAACGAGCTTATCTTCTTCAGAAAGCTCTTCCATACCCATAATTGCAATGATATCCTGAAGCTCTTTGTATCTTTGAAGCATTCTTTGAACTTCGCGCGCTACTTCATAGTGCTCGATACCAACAACCTCAGGAGAAAGAATTCTAGAGGTTGATTCAAGGGGGTCTACCGCAGGATAGATACCGAGTGAAGCAATGCTACGTGAAAGAACGGTTGTAGCATCAAGGTGTGCAAACGTTGTTGCGGGAGCGGGGTCAGTCAAGTCGTCAGCAGGAACGTAAACCGCTTGAACGGAGGTGATAGAACCGCGCTTTGTTGATGTAATTCTTTCCTGAAGAGCACCCATTTCAGTAGCAAGTGTGGGCTGATAACCAACGGCTGAGGGCATTCTGCCAAGAAGGGCAGAAACCTCAGAGCCTGCCTGAGTAAATCTATAGATGTTGTCAATAAAGAGAAGAACGTCTTGGCCCTCTTCGTCACGGAAGTATTCAGCCATAGTAAGTCCTGAAAGACCAACTCTCATTCTTGCTCCCGGAGGCTCGTTCATCTGACCGTAAACAAGCGCGGTTTTAGAAAGAACGCCTGACTCCTTCATTTCATTATAGTGGTCGTTACCCTCTCTTGTACGCTCACCAACACCGGTAAATACGGAAATTCCTCCGTGTTCCTTAGCAACGTTGTTGATAAGCTCCATAATAAGTACTGTTTTTCCGACACCTGCACCGCCGAAAAGACCAATTTTACCGCCCTTGGTATAGGGGGCAATAAGGTCAACAACCTTAATTCCTGTTTCGAGAATTTCAGTTGTGCTTTCTTGTTCAGCAAAGGTGGGGGGATCTCTGTGAATACACCATTTTTCTGTAGTCTCCGGAGCAGGCAAGTTGTCAATAGGTTCACCAAGAAGATTGAAGATTCTTCCAAGAGTTTCTTTTCCTACGGGAACCGTAATACCTGTTCCTGTGTAAACTGCCTCCATACCTCTTGACATACCGTCGGTTGAGGACATGGCAATACATCTTACCACATCGTCACCAAGCTGGCTTGCTACTTCACAGACTATTGTTTTTCCCTCATGCTCGATTTCAATTGCACCGAGAAGATCGGGGAGTTTTCCGTTTTCGAATCTGATATCAAGTACAGGTCCGATAATCTGTATTACTTTGCCGATGTTTTTCATCTGCTTAATTTCCTTTCAAACTGTGTGCGCCAAATTAGAGTGCTTCAGCGCCTGACACGATTTCTGTAATTTCTTGGGTTATAGCTGCCTGACGAACTCTATTATAATGAAGCATTAGAGTTCCGATAATTTCTTCGGCATTTTTATTAGCCGAGTTCATAGCCATTCTTCTTGCGCCCGATTCTGATGCTAAGCTTTCACAAAGAGCAGAGTACAAAACACCACCCACATATTGAGGAACTATTGCATTCAACATTTCCTCAGGATCGCAGTCGGTTTCAAAATCAACTTGATTTGATGTATCTGCTTTTTGCAATGGCAAGAGATTTTCATATACCGGTCGTTGAGTCATCATAGAAACAAATTCTGTGAATACCAAAATTACTTCACCATATTCGTTGTTAGCGAAGCCCTCTGATACAACCTTACCTAGAGATAGGATTGAACCAACGCTTTGATCGGATGCCTCAGCAAAGGTATCCGTAAGAATATTATAGTTTCTATGCTTAGCATATTCAACGGCTTTTTTGCCTATAGGAAGCCAAACGGCCTCTTTATTGACGCTTAGTCTTTCAACTAATTTGAATATATTTGAATTATATCCGCCTGCCAAGCCTCTGTCACCTGCAAAAACGATAAATAGAGTTTTTTTACTGTTATTTTTATTAAACCAGCAAAGCTCACTGCTTTCATCGGCTAGTGATATAATATTGTCAATGGCACTACCTAAAACCTGATAGAAGGGTCGTGTACGTTCAACAGTTTCTTTTGCACGGCGAAGCTTTGAGGTCGCCACAAGCTCCATAGCTTTGGTGATTTGCATAGTTCCCTCAACACTTTTGATGCGGGCTTTTATGTCATTCATTCCTGCCATGCTATACACTTCCTTTCATTAGATAATTACTTAATAAATTTTTCCTTTACACTAAGGATGGATTCCTTGAGCTCTTCAGTAGAGGCAGGGGAAAGCTCACCCGTTTCTCTAATAGATGCAAGAAGGTCACCTTTAACCGCGGTAAGATATTCAAACAATTCTTCTTCAAAACGGTGAATATCTGCAACGGGAATTTCACGAAGCATATTATTTACAACTGCGTAAATGATTGCAACTTGAAGCTCAACTGCAATAGGAGAGTTTCTGTTTTGCTTAAGAACCTCAACTATTCTTGTACCTTGCTCAAGTCTTGCCTTGGTGTCTGCATCAAGGTCGGATCCAAATTGAGCAAAGCCTTGAAGCTCACGGTATTGAGAATAGAGAAGCTTAAGTGTTCCCGAAACCTTCTTCATCGCTTTTATCTGAGCATTACCACCAACACGGGATACTGAAATACCGGGGTTAACCGCAGGTCTTACACCGGAATGGAAAAGCTCTGATTCGAGGAATATCTGTCCATCGGTAATAGAAATAACGTTTGTGGGGATATAGGCAGAAACGTCACCTGCCTGTGTTTCGATAATTGGAAGAGCAGTAAGGGAACCGCCACCGTATTCGGGAGCAAGTCTTGCGGCTCTTTCAAGAAGTCTTGAGTGAAGATAGAAAACGTCACCGGGATATGCTTCACGTCCGGGAGGTCTTCTGATAAGAAGGGAAAGAGCACGGTATGCTACTGCATGCTTGGATAGATCATCGTAGATAATCAACACGTCACGTCCCTTATCCATAAAGTATTCACCCATTGTACAACCTGAGTATGGAGCGATATACTGAAGGGGTGCGGGGTCACTTGCATTAGCTGAAACAACGATTGTGTAATCCATAGCGCCTGCACGGTACAAGGTGTCAACAACAGTTGTTACGGTTGACTGCTTTTGACCGATTGCTACATAGATACAAATTACGTCTTTACCTTTTTGGTTAATGATTGTATCGGTTGCGATAACTGTTTTACCTGTTTGTCTGTCACCGATAATAAGCTCTCTTTGACCTCTGCCGATGGGAATCATAGAGTCGATAGCCTTAATACCCGTCTGCAAAGGAACAGAAACTGATTTTCTTTCAATAATACCGTAGGCACGTCTTTCAATAGGATTGAACTCGGTGATATCAATTGGGCCTTTTCCATCAATAGGTTGACCAAGAGCATTTACAACTCTACCAATCAATTTTTCGCCAACGGGAACAGAAACAACTCGTCCTGTGCGTTTAACGATGCTTCCTTCCTTGATACCAACATCATTACCAAGAAGAACGCAGCTAACGAACGTTTCTTCAAGGTTAAGCGCCATACCATATGAGCCGTTTGAAAATTCAAGCAACTCATTTGATTTACACTTATCAAGTCCATGAACCTTTGAAATACCGTCACCAACAGATATTACGTAGCCGATTTCGTCCTGCTCAGTTTTGCTTTCGTAGTGACGAATCTGCTCTTTTATGATTTTTGAAATATCATCTATTCTTGACTGCATTTTTTCACCAACTTTTTATATTACTAAATCTTTAAGGCTCTTTTCAAATTTATCAAGCTTTGTTTTGATAGAGCCGTCTAACTGTATTCCAAGATAGCGGAGCTTCATACCGCCGAGAATCGAGGAATCAATGGTGTTTGTAACTATTATTTGTTTTCCAGTTACTTTTTCAAGCTTATGCTGTAGTTTATTGAGCTGTTCAGCGCTTAATGGAATAGCTGAAATTGCTTCTACACGTTCAATTCCATAATGCTCGTCAAATGCCACTATATATGCATCACGAATCTTATATATTAAATATACAAGTCTGCGTTCAGCAAGAATTTTGACCATATTGACAAGATTTTTGTTGAGTGTGGAAAAAGCCGCATCAACGAGTCTTACTCTTTCTTCGCGAGAAAGGGAAGGCGTATCAAGCAATTTAAGGTATTCGGAATTTTGCTCAATAATTTTACAAAGAGTATCGAAATCCGTTTTTACTACGTCAATTTCATCAAGCTCTTTTGCAAGCATAAAAAGCGCATTACCGTAATTTTGAGCGTTGCTGTCAATGTAACTCATATTATTCACCAACACTGTCTATGAAAGAATCTATGAAGTCGGAATGCTCCTTTTCGGAAACCTCACGACCGATAACCGCGCCTGCAATCTCAATTGCCATTCCTGAAACCTCGTCTTTAACTTCGCTAAGGGCGCGTTTCTTTTCAAGGTCAATTTGCTCTTGTGCACGTTCATAAATTCTAGATGCCTCACCCTGAGCGTCACGGATGATTTCTTCCTCCTTAAGTTGAGCTCGACGAAGAGCTGTTCTAAGAATTTCTTCGCTTTCCTCGTTAGCCTTATTCAACTTTTCTTCGTAAGAATTCTTCATCTCGTTAGCCTGCTTTTCGGCATTAGCGGCATTTTCATACATATCGTCAACTTCTTTTTGCCTTGAATCAATCATGTTTTTCATAGGCTTGAAAAGTATCTTTTTTAAGAACAAATAAAGAATAAGTAGGTTACACCATGCAAATAGCATCGTCCAGACATTAACGCCTACAAACGATTCAAAAGCATCCATTACTATACTCATTGTGTTCTCCTTAACTAAAATAAAATATTAGTTTACACCAACGAAAATGAGAAGAAGGGAAACTACAAGTGCGTAAATACCAGTTGTTTCTGTAACCGCACAACCAAGAATCATTGTTGTACGAAGATCACCTGAGATCTCAGGCTGACGAGCCATAGATTCAAGTGTCTTACATACTGCAAGACCCTCACCGATAGCGGGAGCGATAGAACCGATTCCCATACAAAGTGCTGCACCAAGTGCTCTAGCTGCTAAAACATCCATTTTTTTAATCTCCTTTTAATTAAAAATTTTATACTGTGTAATTATTTATTTGTATCAACTTTTTCTTCAGGTGGAGGAGGGCAAGCTCCTGCAACGTAAACCATTGTTAACAAGCAAAATACGAACGCTTGTACAAAGGCTGAGAAAAAGTCGAAATACAACGAAAGAAAAGCGGGGATACCAACCTGAAGAACAGGGGGTATAAGTGATACTATTTGTGCGGGCAACCAACTGAAGATAGCTTGTGTTGCAAGTGCCAATGCCGCATAAATAAGAGTTGTAAGAACACCGCCGCCGGCAACGTTACCAAAATGACGGAACGCCATTGCCATGGGCTGTGCTACCTCACTAATAAGATTCATAGGTGTCATAACGAAAATGGGTTCGGTAAAGCCTTTAAGCCAAGCGATAAATCCATTGGCTTTAATATTATGGTACCATACCAATCCGGACGTTACGAGCGCATATGCTAACGTAACGGAAAAGTCTGCGGTAGTTGAACGGAATAATTGAGTCGTTCCAATTAAGCTACCAATCATACAAGAAACAAACAACGTTCCGATATACGGTGCGAATTTTAAGTTATGCTTACCCATTGTTTCTTCAACGAGCTTATAAAGCATTCCCAAAACCTTTTCAACCAATACTTGAACACCACCGGGGCGCTTTTCTATTTTTCTTGTAGCCAAATAAGCTATTACCATCAATAATATGGTAACGGCAAAAAGTGATACGGTAGTTTGTGTAATTAGGTTTCCAAAGTTGCCGAAAATATCAACCATAGTACCGGCAAACCTTTCGTAAAGTTCGTCAATTCTTAGGTATACCTTTGGGCCTGTAATCGATACTTCCAAATTTATTCACCTCTCTTTTGTTTGATAAATTGAGTAGCGTAGAGAAGGGGCTTGTACATAACAAGTGGAATAAGCGTTGCTATTGGATTGAATAGCTTAGTTATGAATGCCAATACAAGCGAGCCCATCATAAGACCTGTTCTTAATATATAGGATTTAGTAACTTCGTTTTGAACCTTCACGGAATTAGCTTTAGCAAATTCCTTTGCTTCTTCCTCATCCATCTCCTTATCACCTCGCAAATCAATAAACTTGTTTACTGCTTTATTTACTGCACGCGAGAGTATGATAAAGTTCAATATTGTAACGCATGAGCCGAGAACCGTGCCACTTGCTACCGTCCAGTCAAACTTGCCAAGTGCAATAAAGACTAAAGTCGTAACTAGGGAAACTGCAAATTCTCCTATTGCCAAATATACCGTTTCGATATATGAATTATTATTTTGTGTTTTCATTTTTTCTCCGTTTTTCCTTGTGAGATTTTTCAAGATTATCAAGAGCACGCATAGCTGTTAGTATAAACCTGACCATGGATAACAATCCCGAAATGACAGCGATAACGATTACGATAGCATATATCCAAGCAGGCCCTCCCAATTTATCTACAAACAGCCAAGATAAGAGCAACCCGATTCCAATATGCATTAAAAGAGTAAAAATGGATTGAAACACTATATTTGCGATATAAAGTACACTATATGCGCCTTTCATTTTTCCTCCAAAGCTTTCCTATTAATATATGTAAGCCTAAACACAAAGATTATATCACAACATCCATAAAAAAATCAATAGTTATTCAAAAGATAATCAATTAACAATGTTATTTTGTATAAATGCATAAATGTAAGTGATGAAATTTGTCTAAAAAGGCAACAAAAAAGGAGCTTATATTTATTAGCTCCTTAAATCAAAACGGGAATTGTAAATAATGCACGTTTGATTTTTGAATAAATCTTATTGAAATCTGAAAAGGGGAGTGGATTTTCACCGAGTCCGCACTCTAACGTATACGAGGGCTTATTGAATTCTTCAATGAACCAATCTGTAAATCCACCGTATTTAGCAGTGCCCGTGGGTAGAGAAATTTTGTACCCTGTTAAGCGAGATATGGTTTTGGCAATAGTTAGTGAATTCTCACAGGATTTTTCACCGCTGGTATAGTAAATTTCCTCACCTTGTGTATGTAAGGATACTGCCAACTCAGGTTTTGCCCATCTAACAAAATTGCAAACGGCACGTGTTTCCGGTTCACTTTCGGGGTGATTTCCACTATACTTACTTGGGGCACCATCGAATATATTTGAGTCTTTTTCAATTATTTTATATTCTCCAAATCCCGAGTTATAATTGTGATTAAGATCGACACCGCGCGCGTTGGCTTGCCAATGGGAAAAATCACCGCACGGATTTATTTTTATCAATCTATTCGCTAGAACGTTGTCTTTTGATATTCCGTGTATTGCATAGTCTATGCCATCAGGATTAAGCATTGGAATTATATGAACTTTTCTGGTTTCTAAGAGTATTTTTATTGAAATTTCGAATATTTTGGTGTTTTTATTAAATTCTTCACACAGTTCGTTTATGAAGTTAACAAGGATGGCGCAAGTAATCCATTCCATCCCGTGATGTCCTCCGATATATATAACACTTTTATTACCGTTTCCAAGTGTAATTAAGGGTATATTTTTTCCTAATACGCTTTTACCTATGTTACACACGTTAATAAATGGATATATTTGAGTCAGTTCATTAATCTTAGACGTTAATTCATCGTGATCAAAGCACTTATCTGTGGATAAAAACGGCTTGCCGTTATACAAATTGGTCGCCCCCAATACTTTTATTTTATAAAATATATGAAAGTTTAGAAAAAATATTGATAAGACCTTGCAATTTTTAGAAAAATAGTATATAATAAACAAAATCTACAAATAAAAAAGCCACCACGTAAGTGATGGCATTTGGAGCTAGTGAAAAGACTCGAACTTTCGACCTGCTGATTACGAATCAGCTGCACTACCGACTGTGCTACACTAGCGAATTGACTTATATATTCTAACATCTAAATTGATTTTTGTCAAGATGCAGAATAAAAATATTTTTTGATTTATGAGGAAAATATGAATCTTTGTGACGTAAAAACAATCAAGCATATAATGTCAGTGTTTGACATTAAATTCAGAAAAGAATTTGGACAAAACTTTTTAATTAATCGAAACGTGGTTGAGGATATTGCCGATAACTGTGCTGATACCGTTGAAACCTCAATCCTTGAGATTGGACCCGGCATCGGACCTTTGACAACCGAGCTTGCTATGAGATACGAGCAAGTTGTTGCACTTGAAATTGACCATGGATTGATTCCTGTTCTTAAATATACACTTGGTGAATTTACTAACGTTACTGTATATAATGAGGACGTTATGAAGGCCGATCTTGACGAGCTTCTCAAACCGTATTTCGAAAAGGGAAAGGTATCTGTTTGTGCTAACTTGCCTTACTATATCACCACTCCCATTTTGATGAAGCTTCTTGAGCGCGGATTGCCCTTTGATTATATCACCATAATGATTCAGTCCGAGGTTGCAGATCGCTTGTGCGCTAAGGCGGGTTCTTCCGATTACGGTGCTATAACGGCAGTTTTAGCTTATTACGGAGTTTCAGAAAAGCTTTTTACTGTTAGTGCAGGTAACTTTATGCCCGCGCCCAAGGTGAATTCTACAGTTGTTAGAATTAAGCTTCACAAAAACAAGCCCTATATTCCCAAGAACGAGAAAACATTATTTAGAACTATCAAGGGAGCGTTTGAGCAAAGGAGAAAAACCTTGCCGAATGCGTTGTCTGCTTGCTTTGGCGAGCTTGAAAAGGATGAAATAACAAATGCTATCGTTGAGTGCGGACACAAGCCCGATATAAGAGGAGAAAAGCTTGGAATAGCAGAATTCGTTGAGCTTTCTGATAAGCTTTATGAATTGATTTTAGCAAAGAAATAATAGAGGAAAATATGTTGCAATTTACAATCCCCGGTGATTACAAATCACTACTTACGCTACGAGAAACCGAGGTTGCTATCAAAAAGGTCAAGGATTTTTTTGAAAGACAGTTGGCGGTTGAATTGAATCTTACGCGTGTATCGGCACCAATTTTTGTGCCATCCAATAGCGGTCTTAACGACAATCTTAACGGCTGTGAGAGACCCGTATCATTTGACGTTCACACGGGTGAACAGTTGGAAATCGTTCATTCTCTTGCAAAATGGAA
>JAZLBH010000068.1:0-2572 GCA_045613605.1 Eubacteriales bacterium | reverse complement strand
AACAAGTAATAAGCTAATTAGTTTTTTCATAGATTTTATTCCTTTCTGGTTCGTTTTTTGTTTGAAAATATTACCTTTCATAATATATTACCTATTTTTTCATAGAAATTCTTCAACTTTTTTGAATTTTTTCAAAAAAATTATAAAAAAGCGCAGAGTGAGGCAAGTTTGCCCGACTCTGCGTTTTATTTTCTTCGCTTCGGGCACTCTTGTGTCCGTTATTCTCTTGTGTTATTATAGCATATAAAGAAAATCTTGTCAACCAATATTTTTCGCGCTTTCCCCTTTACATTTAGTCAAAAAAATGTTAAAATATATGTATCATTAAAAAAAGAGGTAAAAATGAAGGTTAAAAATAAAACAGTTGGCATTCTCACTTTAGGGTGCAAAGTAAATCAATACGAGAGCGAGGCGATTGCCGAGCGACTCTCATCCCTCGGCTTTGAAATAAGACCGAGCAACGATGAATGCGATGCTTACATTATAAACACCTGCACGGTAACGGCTGAAAGCGACCGAAAGGCGCGTCAGTTTATCCGTCGCGCGATAAACAGAAACCCCAATGCCTATATTTTGGTTACGGGCTGCTTGGCGCAAACCGATCCCGAAAATATTGCAGCAATTTCGGGAGTTGACTACGTTTGCGGTAATACCGATAAGTTAATAATTGCCGATGCGCTAAATTCCCTTTTCGACAAGGGTGAGAAAAACGCACAAACCGAGATTTTCGTGCGCGACATTGACTCCGCAGGCTTTGAAAAAATGGAAATAAAGCATTTTGACCGCACTCGCGCATACATAAAAATCGAGGACGGATGCGAAAGCAAGTGTACATACTGCATAATTCCCTATGCTCGCGGAAAAATACGTTCAAAAGCGCCCGAGGAGGTAATTTGCGAGGTAACTCACTTCGTTAAAAACGGATGTCGCGAGGTGGTTTTAACGGGTATCGAAACCGCGTCCTACGGCAAAGATTTGGAGGGATATACCTTTGCGGATTTGCTTTGCGATATCGACAATATTGAGGGAGATTTTACTGTGCGTCTAGGATCTCTTGACCCCTCGTGCTTAACTGAAAAATTCGTTGACAAAATCAAAAACCTCAAGAAGCTCGCGCCTCATTTTCACATTTCAATGCAGTCGGGCAGCTCAAAAACGCTTCGCAATATGAAGCGCAAGTACAATGCCGACCAAGCTCTTGCAAATATGGAGAGATTGAGAAGCGCTATGCCGCAAGTCAGATACACAACAGACATAATTGTCGGTTTCCCCGGTGAGACGGATGAGGATTTCAATGAAACACTCGAGTTTGCAAAAAAAGCAAACTTCTTGATGATTCACGTTTTCCCCTATTCAGCAAGAAAGGGTACTCCTGCCGCCAAAATGGGTGACCAAGTGCCCCAAGAAATCAAAAAGCAACGCTCCGCTGAGCTTATTTCACTTGAAAAAGGTATAAGAAATGCGGAATTTGACCGCATTTTAGCGCAAAGCTCCATTCGCACTGTGCTTTTCGAGAGCTATGAAAAGGGCTTTGCCTACGGTCACACCCCCGACTTTTTGGAGGTTTGCGTTGCAAGTGACGTCCCTCTTCACTCCGAAGTTTTGGACGTTAGATTTATTAGTCACAACGGCGAAACTTTTTTTGCTCAAATCGTTGACAAACGGTAATTTTTATGTTAATATATCTTGTAATAAAAAACAGCTATGAAGAGAAAGAGTAGCATTTTCCCTTTTCTAAAGAGAGTTGCCGGTCGGTGAGAGGCGCAGAAAATATTATGTGAATACATCTCTGAGCTTTGTCCCGAAATCAAACGAGAGTAGGCGGCAACGGTGCGCCCGTTACAGCGCTTAATGAGGAACAAAATCTATTTTTGTTCGAAGCAAGGTGGTAACACGCTAATTCGTCCTTGGGTTTTTACCCAAGGACTTTTTTAATATGTTAATCAAAGATAGGAGATAAAAATATGAAAATCTATGAAGAACTCGTTGCCCGCGGTCTTATCGCACAGGTTACAAACGAGGAAGAAATCAAAAATATGATCAACGAGGGCAAGGCGACCTTCTATATGGGCTTTGACCCCACAGCTGACTCACTTCACGTTGGTCACTTTATGGCTCTTTGCCTTATGAAGAGACTTCAAATGGCAGGCAATAAGCCCGTTGTTCTTATCGGTGGTGGTACTGCAATGGTAGGCGACCCCTCAGGTAGAACAGATATGCGTCAGATGATGACGAGAGAAACAATTCAGCACAACTGCGACTGCTTCAAAAAGCAGATGGAACGCTTCATCGACTTTGGTGAGGGCAAGGCAATTATGGTAAACAATGCCGACTGGCTCTTGGATCTCAACTATGTTGAGGTTCTTCGTGACGTTGGTGCTTGCTTCTCAGTTAACAGAATGCTCTCAGCTGAGTGCTACAAGCAAAGAATGGAAAAGGGACTTTCCTTCCTTGAATTTAACTATATGATTATGCAGTCCTATGACTTCTATCATCTTTTCAAGGCATACGGATGCAATATGCAGTTCGGCGGTGATGACCAGTGGTCAAATATGCTTGGTGGTACTGAGCT
>JAZLBH010000067.1:0-9398 GCA_045613605.1 Eubacteriales bacterium | reverse complement strand
CGTTACAAAGGCAAACTAACTTTTTCAATCTCCCCCACAAATCCCAATTTGGTGTGCAAAAATCGAGCCGAAATCTGCTCGATTTTGTTTTATTTTACTGTGGAACGTAATTATAATGCTTTGTGTGCTTTTATAAAAATTATGTAAAATATTTATTAATTGACAAATTACGTAACATGTGGTAAAATATTAACGTATTTATTGCAAATAATATTGTTGGGGTATACAAATATGAAAAAGATTATTTTTGCGGTTTCCGTTTTGCTTACTTTGCTTCTTTTGGTATCTTGCTATGAGGAGGGAACACCGACTATGACGGATGACGGTACAAATGTTAAAATGACTGCAATTGTTAAAAGCATTGAAGATAAAATTGAGATTGAGGTAATCAGTGGTGAATACGGTGCCGAGGGGATATATTGGGTGAACTATTCTGACGAGACAGTATTTACTAATTCTGAAAACGCGAGCTTATCCATTTCGGATTTAAAGGTTGGCGATACGGTTGAAATAACCTATGGCGGTCAGGTGGCCATGAGCTATCCACCTCAAATATTTGCAAAGAAAATTGAAATTAAATAAAAAAATACGGAGCAAATTGCTCCGTATTTTTGTTATCTTCCGTACTTTTTATCAATTATATCGTCAATATATTCTTCTTCGAATTCCTCGTAATATTCATCAATATCCTCAAGCTTTTCTCTAAGAGAGGATTTCATTTTTCTCTCCTCAAGAATTTCGGGGAGGTACCAATAAAGCATATACAAAAGAATCAACGGCAGCACGAATATCATATACCAAAATGCTGAGGGTATGAGTGCATAGAAGAAATTTAATATGCTCGACGTTGGAGCAAGGGATGACATATAGTTTACACCCTCACTTACGGACCAGTCGTTTGAAATGTTAATGAATATGTTTGTAAGATGTACCGCAACGAACGTGATAATCGTAAACGTCAAGCTCGACTTAACGGTTCTTGGATCTCTTTTTACAATACCTGTTTCAAAAATCAAAATGGGAATGCCTGCGCCAAGCACGTGCATCGTATAGTATACCAAAAATTCAACGCTGAACACCTCAACGTTCTTCATGTCGGAATTTAACACCAAAGCGAGTATTGAAGCCACAGACCATATAAGAAGCAAATTGCAAATTCGTTTGCTGTGAAGAAATACTGCGATGGGTAAAAGAAGCGCATTCAATGCCCAAAAGCTCAAGGGGAGATTTCTTAAAATATCAGAGCTGTTATTCATAAGGTTTACTACCACCACTCCTGCGCCGAAAAGTGAAAGAATAAACAAAATCACAAGTCTTTTTGCGCGTGTGGTTCTCATTAACAAAAAGTATATTGCCACGTTGATAAGAACTGCAAGTGCAAGTGTTACGAGATGCACCGTACCAAATGAGCCCCAAACCATAGATAAACCTCCTTAATAGTGATATATATAGAAAAATGATAATACACATTTGACATACAAAAATATGATAACACAAAAAAGTGATTTTGTCAATATCGATAGAAGATTTATTAATTAATAATGAAAAAGTGTGATTAAAGCCATAAAAAGTGTGCAAAATTACATATTGAGGGTGGTGAGTGCTAAAAATCAATGATTGTTGATAAAAAAATTTCAAAAAACTATTGACAAAACGAGCGAAAAGTGGTAAATTAATATCAGAAATTAGCACTCGCAACAAATGAGTGCTAAAAAAACAAGAAAGCGAGGAAGTAAAATGAGTGAATTTGACAGAGAATTGAGTGAAAGAAAAAAACAAATACTTAAAGCGGTCGTTGAAGCTCATATTGCTGCCGGTGAACCTGTTGGTTCAAAATTTCTTGTTCAAAGCAATTTGCTCTCTTGCTCATCTGCCACAATCAGAAATGAGATGGCTGAGCTTGAGGAAATGGGTTACCTTGAGCAGCCCCACACGTCCTCGGGCAGAGTTCCAAGTGAGCTTGGCTACAGATTTTACGTTGACTCACTTCTTCAACACTATGCAATGACCAATAAGGAGATTGACCAAATCAATTCATTGCTTAAAATCAAGATGGGTGAGCTTGACAAAATTCTTGAGGTTGCATCAAAGGTGGCTTCAAATATTACCAATTACACGGGAATTGCTATTAAGCCCAAGCAAAGCTCAATAAAGATTCTTAAATATGAGATAGTTGGTATTGACGCGCATCAGTTTGCGATCGTTATGATACTTTCAACGGGTGCGATCAAGACAAAAAAGGTTAAAATTCAAGCTGAGGTCGACGAATTCGTTTTGTCACATCTTTCGAGCGCTCTTAATGCATATTTGACAGGTCTTTGCGCTGACGAGATAACTCTTACGTCGGTTATGAACCTTGAAAGAGCGATGGGAGATAACTCGGTTCTTGTAAACGTCACCATCAAGGCAATTTATGAAACGATGAGCGAGCTTGACGGCGGTGAGCTTCATTACAGCGGTCTTAATCACCTTTTGCAGTATCCCGAATATTCCGACGTGAATAAATTCGGTGAGATCATTAATACATTTGAAGAGAAGGATCAGCTGCTTGAGCTTGTTTCAGGAAGCAACGCGGACGATATCAACGTTCTTATCGGCTCCGAAAACAGCGTTAAGGTTATGAGCGATTCGGCAATCGTATTTAAGCAAATTAAAAAGGACGGCAAAACAATCGGTGCTATCGGTGTCGTAGGACCCAGACGAATGGATTATGCCAGAGTTTTGGCAACTCTCAATGAGTTGAGTGATAACATTACCGATTTGATTGAAGATAAAAGATTATTAACTGAAAACGGAGGGGAAGGCAGTGCAGGAAGAAATTAAAAATCCCGATACAGTTGAGGAAACTGTGACAACCGAAGAAGCAAACAAAAAAGAAAAGAAAAAGAATAAAAAAGCGGATGCTGAAATTGCGGAGCTTAAGGAGATCGTGCTTGCAAAGGAAAAGGAAATTGCGGAGCTTAACGATAAATATTTAAGACTTTACGCCGAATACGACAACTTCCGTCGCAGAAGCGCAAAGGAAAGAGAGAGCATCTATTCCGACGTGAAGAACGATACTCTTAAAAACATTCTCCCCATTCTTGATAATATGGAGAGAGCAACGGCATTTACTGAGGCGGATAAGATTCTTGAGGGAATGAATCTGATTCTTAAGAGCTTTAACGAGAATTTTGCAAAAATGGACGTTAAAGAAATCGAAGCGCTTGGTAAAACCTTTGATCCGAATATTCACTATGCTGTAATGCATATTGAGGACGAGAGCTACGGCGAAAACGAAGTAGTCGAGGTTCTTCAAAAGGGTTATATTTGCGGTGACAAGGTCATAAGATACGCAATGGTAAAGGTTGCGAATTAATTTAGTTAAAAATTTTATTTAATATATTTGGAGGAAAAATTATTATGGGAAAAATTATTGGTATTGACTTAGGTACAACTAACTCTTGTGTGGCAGTTTTTGAGGGTGGCGAGCCCGTTGTTATCCCCAATCCCGAGGGAGCAAGAACTACACCCTCAGTTGTAGCATTTACAAAAACAGGTGAAAGAATTATCGGTCAGGTTGCAAAGCGTCAGGCTATTACAAACCCCGATAAGACAATTATGAGTATCAAGCGCCATATGGGTAGCGATTATAAGGTAACTATTGACGGCAAGGCATATACTCCTCAGGAAATCTCCGCAATGACACTTCAAAAGCTTAAGGCAGATGCTGAAGCATACCTTGGTGCACCCGTAACTGAAGCTGTTATCACAGTTCCCGCGTACTTTAGTGACGCTCAGCGTCAGGCAACAAAGGACGCAGGTAAGATCGCAGGTCTTGAGGTTAAGAGAATCATCAACGAGCCCACAGCGGCTGCTCTTGCATACGGCATTGACAAGGAAAACGACCAGAAGGTAATGGTATTCGACCTTGGCGGCGGTACGTTCGACGTATCAATTCTTGAAATTTCCGACGGTGTGTTCGAGGTTCTTGCAACAAACGGTGACACAATGCTCGGCGGTGACGACTTCGACCAGCGCGTTATCGAATGGATGGTTAAGAAATTCCAGGCTGAAAACGGTGTTGACCTTAGAAGTGACAAAATGGTAATGCAGCGCCTTAAGGAAGCGGCTGAAAAGGCAAAGATTGAGCTTTCTGGTATGACAAGCACAAATATTAACTTGCCCTTCATTACAGCAACTGCTGCAGGCCCTCTCCACTTTGATGCAACTCTTACAAGAGCTGAATTTGATAGAATTACATCCGATCTTGTAGATAGATCAATCATCCCTACAAAGAAGGCACTTGCTGACGCAGGTCTTTCCGTAAGCCAGATTGACAAGGTTCTTTTGGTTGGTGGTTCAACAAGAATTCCTGCAGTTCAGGAAGCAGTTAAGAAGCTTATCGGCAAAGAACCCTTCAAGGGTATCAACCCCGACGAATGCGTAGCGGTTGGTGCGGCTATTCAGGCGGGTGTTCTTGGCGGTGACGTAAAGGATCTTCTCCTTCTTGACGTTACACCTCTTTCACTCGGTATTGAGACACTTGGCGGTGTATTCAATAGAATTATTGATAGAAACACAACAATTCCCGTAAAGAAGAGCCAGGTTTACTCCACAGCGGCTGACGGACAGACATCCGTTGAGATTCACATTCTTCAGGGTGAACGCGAAATGGCAGCAGGTAATACAACACTTGGTAGATTCCACCTTGACGGAATCCCTGCAGCTCCCCGTGGAGTTCCTCAGATTGAGGTTACATTCGATATCGATGCAAACGGTATCGTAAACGTAAGCGCTTGTGATAAGGGAACAGGTAAGGAAACTCACATTACTATCACATCCTCTACAAATATGAGTCAAGAGGATATCGATAAAGCAGTTCGCGACGCTGAAAGATTTGCTGAAGAGGATAAGAAGCAGAAGGAAGCGGTTGACGTTAAGAATCATGCTGATACACTTATTTTCCAGAGTGAAAAGACACTTGCTGAAATCGGTGATAAGCTCCCCGAGAGCGATCTTGCTGACGTTAAGGCAGGCATTGAAAAGCTTAAGGAAACAGTTAAGGGTAACGATACTGAAGCTATTAAGAGAGATACTGAATCACTTCAGCAGGCATTCTATGCAGTATCCGAAAAGCTTTACAAGCAGTCAGGTGCTCAGGGCAATCCCGGCGCTGACTTTGGCGGTGCACAGGGTGGCGACGATAACGGCACATACTATGATGCCGGCTTTGAGGATAAAACAAATAACTAATTAATAGAAATGACAGGGAAAGGGTAAAAAATGCCCTTTCCTATGTCAGTTTTTAAGTGAGAAGAAAAATGGCAGATAAAAGAGATTATTATGAGGTCTTGGGGCTCAATAAGGGAGCTGACGAGGCCTCAATCAAAAAGGCATATAGAACTCTTGCAAAGAAATATCACCCCGATATGAATCCGGGGGATGCTGAGGCGGAGCAAAAGTTCAAAGAGGTGAACGAGGCATACAGCGTGCTCTCCGATCCCGACAAAAAAGCAAAATATGACCAGTTTGGACACGCGGCATTCGATCAGGGCGCGGGCGGATACGGTGGATATGGCGGATTCTCCGATTTCGGTGATATCGGAGATATTTTCAGCAGCTTTTTTGGCGGTGGCTTCGGTGGTGGCTTTGGAGGCTCGTCATCAAGCAGAAGAAATGCACCGCAACGCGGTGAGGATATTGGAGTTCATCTCACACTCACGTTTGAAGAGGCAGTATTTGGTGCCAAAAAAGAGATAAAGTACAAGAGAATACAAAAATGTGACGAATGTCACGGTTCAGGTGCGGCAAAGGGTACTCATGCGGAAACATGCTCCTATTGTAACGGAAGCGGTCAAAGACGCGTTATGCAAAGAATGGGTGGCATGCAGTTTCAAACAACTGTAACCTGTGATAACTGTCGCGGAACCGGTAAGATCATTAAGAATCCTTGCTCTAACTGTAGTGGAACGGGTTACGTTCGCATTATGAAGACACTCTCTGTTGATATTCCTGCGGGCATTGATAACGGTGAGAGAATTGCACTTCGCGGTCAGGGCTCGGACGGAAGAAACGGTGGCCCTGCGGGAGACCTTATTATCACTATAAGCGTAAAGCCTCACAAGATATTTACCCGTGAGAGATACAACGTTTATTGCGACGTACCGATTACCGTTGCAGAGGCTACTCTTGGCGCGGAAATTACAATTCCCACACTTGAGGGTGAGTTAAAATATGAAATTCCCGACGGTACTCAGCCCGGAACTCAGTTTACAATCAAGGGCAAGGGAATTCAGCACCTCAATTATCCCAATCGCAAGGGTGATTTGATATTCACAGCGGTTGTTGAGATACCTAAGGGACTTTCACAAAAGCAAAAGGATCAAATGCGCGCGTTTGCCGATGCTTGCGGTGAAAGTAATTATAAAAAGAGAACAAGCTTTTTCAAAAACTTATTTTCATAAATAAAAGGAAACGGAGAAAATTATGACAGATCCAGATTACATTTGCGGTGAAGCTACCGAAATAACGGATTGGACGCAAATCAAGGTTACTGTAAAGCTTGAAGAACTCGATACTGCAATGGCAGTTATGAGTGTGCTTGACAACAACCTTATGGTTGAGGACTATTCCGATATCGACCTTAAGACCTGCTATGGCGATCTTATCGACGAGAGCATACTTAATGCGGACAAGACAGTGGCATCCGTTTCACTCTTTTTGCCCGCTGACCAAAATCATAACATGGCTATTTCCTTCATTTGTGAGCGACTTGAAAGTGAGGGAATTACTCCCAAAATTGAAATCGTTGGCGTTAACGTTGAGGACTGGGCAAATTCTTGGAAGAAGTATTATACCACACTTCATATTGGAAAGCGAACAGTTATCGTTCCCATGTGGGAGGAATATGAGGCAAAAGAGGGCGAAATCGTTGTTAAAATGGACCCCGGTATGGCTTTTGGTACGGGCTCACATGAAACTACTCGTCTTGTTATTGAGTTACTTGAAAAGTATACAAAGCAGGGTGTTAGAATGCTTGACGTTGGTTGCGGAAGCGGTATTCTTGCTATTTGCGCGTCAAAGCTTGGCGCAGGAGAGTGCAAGGCTTATGACATTGACCCCATTGCCGTTAAGGTTGCTAACGAGAATATAGCCGAAAGCGGTCAAGAGAACATCACTTGTGAGGTTTCTGACCTTCTTAAGCAGGTCGATCTTGACGGTGGTAAATACGATCTGATTTGTGCGAATATCGTTGCGGATATCATCATTAGAATGACACCAGATATCGGTAGATTTATGAAGGACGATTGCGTTCTTCTTTGCTCGGGCATCATTAAAGAGAGAGCCGACGACGTAATCGCAAAGCTTAACGAGTACGCGCTCAAGGTTGTCGAAAGAATCGACGATAACGGCTGGTGCGCATTGGCAGTTATGAAGAATAAATAAAAATAACACCTCGATGGTTTGTTAATCCGTCGAGGTGATTTTGTTTGATATTAATGCTTATAATAAACAAAGTTTAATAATTCTTTGTCTTGAGATAAATATTCAAATCCTTCTTTTTTGAACAAATTTAAAGATTTTTCATTTGTTTCATCAATGGAAATTTCAATTTTTTCATAATTAAGATTGAAAATATCATTTTGAATATCTTTTATTATTCTAGTTCCGAATCCTAATTTTTGATATTGTGGAAAAACTAATATGTCCATAAATAATATATTGTTCTGTATTTCAAGGTGTATAGAACTTATTAAATTATCATTATGGTAGACTTTATAAAAATATACGTTTGGTGTGTTTGAAATATAGTGCCAATAGTTTTTATTAATGCTTATGTATTGTGATATTTCAGGTATTTTATGGATATTGATTAGCAATGGGATATCAACATCGTTTTCAGATAGTATTCTTATGTATGTTAGATGGCTCATATTGCTTCCTTTCGTATTGCATAAAGAAATAAGTATATGCAATTATTGGACATTAATTAAGGCTCCCTCCGAGAGGGGGCTCCCACGGAGTGGGTGGGGGAGAGTGCGATATAATATTTTATCACTCGTAATCTTGGGAGTGATATGATTAATTTCGCAGGCTCCTTCCGTCACTTCGTGACACCTCCCTCTCGGAGGGAGGCTTGAACGACGGTATCGATATATTCGCAGACATTATTAAAGTTTGTGTTAATTTGATGGTTTGTAAATCGTATAACTTTCAGATTATAGCCCTCAAGAATTTCGGTTCGGAACTCATCTTTTTGAAGCCCTTCTTCACTATAATGTTGTGAACCGTCAATTTCAATAATCAAATTTGCCTTGTGACAATAAAAATCGGCTATGAAATTATCAATTGCTTTTTGACGTTGAAATCTAATTTCATATTTTGATAGGAAATCGTACCATAAATGGTCTTCTTGAGGGGTAGCATTTTTGCGAAGGTTTTTTGCAAGTGTAATATTATTTTTGTTGTATTCGAGTGACATACGTACCTCCAAGACATTTATTAACTGATTATAACACAAAAATGGCAGAGAAACAATATCTCTGCCTAATTTATAATTTATAGATTTAAAAGTTCCTCAGCCATTTTATCGAGTTGGCGGTTGCTATTGTCGTTTAGTGCGGAACGGATGGTACATGTGTTATCAAGGTAGGTGATGCTTTTACAATCATCAAGAAGGGATTTCATAATCCTTGCGGCGGTGGGTGACCAGCTTCCGTTTTCGATAAATCCAACGGTGCGATTTTGGAAATTCCTTTCTACAAGGTGGTATATAAAATGTCGCATATAGGGGAATATATCGGAGCTATAGGTCGTTGTTGCCAAAACGAGCTTATTGTATCTAAACGCAGTTGCAACCGCCTCGGACCACTCGGTTCGTGCAAGGTCGAGTGTGATAACCTTGTCGTATCCCTTCGCCTTGAGCTTGTCGGCAAGCGTCATAACGACTTTCTTTGTGTTGCCGTAAATTGAGGTGTATGCAATAAGTATGCTATCATCCTCCGGGCTATAACTTGCCCAAGTACAGTATTTATCAATATATCGGTTAATGTCTTTATCAAGAATTGGCCCGTGGAGTGGGCAAATTTTTGCAATATCGAGAGATTTTATCTTTGTAAGCACATTCTGTACTTGAACTCCGTATTTTCCAACGATACCGAAATAATATCTTCTGGCCTCGTCAAGCCACGGCTCGTCAACATCAAGTGCACCGAATTTGCCGAACGCGTCAGCAGAGAAGAGGATCTTTTCTGTGCTTTCATAGGTGAATATAACCTCCGGCCAATGTACCATTGGTGCGAAAATGAACGTCAATTCGTGGTTGCCAAGAGAAAGAGCTTCTCCGCTTTGAACGGGTATTTTCTTATCATTGTCAATTCCGCCAAAGAAGTTATCCATCATAGCAAAAGCCTTGG
>JAZLBH010000066.1:0-2899 GCA_045613605.1 Eubacteriales bacterium | reverse complement strand
GCGCAAAGACCCTCACGAACGTCCTCACCGGAGAGATTCTTGTCACTGTCCTTAAGGATACCCGCCTTACGCGCGTAATCGTTAAGAACCTTAGTAATAGCCGCCTTAAATCCTGTTTCGTGTGTACCGCCCTCAATAGTGTGCATATTGTTCGCAAACGAGAGAATAAGCTCGTTGTAGCTGTCGTTGTACTGAAGAGCAACCTCGGCAATGCTTGAGCCCTTTTCACCCTTCATGTAGATAACCTCGGGATGAATAAGCTCGTTGTGACGGCTTTCGTTAAGATGTGTTACAAAGCTCTTGATACCGCCCTCGTAAACAAACTCATTTTCAACCTTTTCTTCACCGCGCGCGTCGATAAGAACAATGCGAACTCCTGCATTGAGGAACGCCTGCTCACGCATTCTATTTTCAAGTGTCTGATATACAAACACGGTTTCTTCAAAGATTTCGGGGTCGGGCTTAAAGGTTACCTTAACACCGCTCTTCTTGTCGGTAGGATCGCCAACGCACTTGAATGCGCGCGCAACCTTACCTCTTTCAAATCTTTCGGTATATACCTTTCCGTCGTAAACGTCCTCAAGCTCGAGCCATTCAGAGAGCGCGTTAACAACGGACGCACCTACGCCGTGAAGACCGCCCGCAATTTTGTATCCGCCGCCGCCGAATTTACCGCCCGCGTGCAAGATCGTATAAACGACCTCGGGCGTGGGGATTCCCTGCTTCGGGTGAATTGCCGAAGGAATACCACGTCCGTTATCCTCAACGGTTACGGAGTTGTCGGGGTTGATGGTTACGGTGATCTTGTCGCAGTGTCCTGCAAGCGCCTCGTCAATGGAGTTGTCCACTATCTCGTAAACGAGATGGTGAAGTCCGCCGATAGACGTTGTACCTATATACATACCGGGGCGCTTTCTTACTGCCTCAAGGCCTTCAAGTACCTGTATATTTTCTTCGGTGTAGCTGTTCTCAACCGTCAAGTCGAGATTCTTTTCAAGGTTTTCCATTTCTGTTTCCTTTCAAATTGTTGTTGTATATGAATGAATTAGTTACAAAATTAATGATGGTCGCTTTTTAAAAGCTCCTTAAAACTTTTAATTACTTTGATCAGCAGTAGTGTTAGCCTATACTACCTCGCCCGCGTCATCCTCGAGCGAAGCGAAGGATCTCGGGCGAACATCAATCAGAATCTTTCGCCCAAATCTTCCCAATAGGGATTCATTTCATTTATTAGATTAATCTTTTTACTTCTCAATAAACCTTTTAATTGTTTTTCACGCATTATTGCATCCATCGATCGCTTATATTCTTCAAAATAAACTAATTTGTGTGTTTGATAACGTTTCGAAAAGCCGTCAATCAAATCACTTTTGTGTTCGTTTATTCTTCTACGAATATCATTTGTTATGCCGATATATAGAACTTTGTTGGATTTATTAGTTAAAATATAAACGTGATACATATTATCCCCTAGTTACCTCTTCCGCGAGATCCTTCACTTCGCTTGCGCTTCGTTCGAGGATGACGCGCGGAGATGAAGCCATCAAATAATTGATTTGTTTTTTGGCAATGTGTTTATTATTTTAATAATATTTTCTATCTCACACTTCCCTTACCCATTCTGCCAAAGAGTGAGGCGGATGAGAATTGGGAGAAGCAAATTTTAGTTTCACCGCCCTCGTCGCGGTAAACTATAAACGATTTGGGAATTTCATAGGACGGCGACTCGGTCCTCTTTTCCTTTTCCGCAGTGGAAAGAAGCTTTCTTGTTACAGGGGAAACGGTCGAGGTGTCCATATCGAAGATGCCGATCACGTCTTTTTCTCTTATGCTTTTTCCGCCGCCAACGTGCAAATAGATCATAGTGGCATCTCCTTTCGGTTTTGTATTGTATCATATCGCTTTTTCGCAAGGCGACAAATTTATGTCAAAGAGAAAAAATTAATAATTTTTCTCGCGCGCGATATAACGAAATGAATGAAATAAATAATAAATAAAATAATAGTTATAGTAAATAATAGGGGCTGTTGAAAATGTGGAAAAATCCTTCAAAGCGTTGAGTTTATTGATTTTATAGCCTATTTTTTATTGTGGAAAATTTGTTTGAATTTTTAGGACAAAATGTGGATAAGCTCACGGAATTTGGGGTGTAGCGACACATTTTTGTCGCAAAGACGAAAATTCGCGTTTTTTGTCATTTTTGCGCTTTTCCACAAAAGTATGTGGAAAACCTAAATTTGCACGAGTTTTCCCATAGCGAGACAAATTATTGTCGCCTCTTGGCAAATTTTGTCGAGTTTTCAACAAGTGTCAGAAAACGTTAATTTCCAATAAAATCTAGGCTTTGCGGATTTTTACAATCAAAAATCCACACACTTTTTAACAGTTTTTGAACATTGTGGAAAAACTGTTGAAAAACTCAAATCTTTTCCACAAATTCATAATTTATTCACACTTCCGCGACGTAAATGCGTCAAAATGGGAAGTTAGTTTATGGGGACCTTCTTTTTCGAGAAAAAGAAGCAAAAAGCTTTTTTATCGCTTTGGTTTGTGCTAATTCTTCGTAAATTTTTGATAATTCGCAAACGAATTATCAGTTCACTTGCTAAAATCCTTTTACGAAAATGAATTTTCGACAAGGATTTCATCAACCGAACTACGAAAATCTCTCCTGCGTAGAGCTTTTCTAAAATTTACTTTGACAAACTATAGCCATTTGATAAGAATATGTCTATTATTTGAGCAGCAAATTACAGATTTTTTTCTGCGCCTGTTAAAATGCAGAAAAAATCGTTATGTGTTATTGTGCTTTTAAGTACAATAACACAATTTGCGTAGATTTTTGCCGCGAAGCACCTTTAAAAAGTTTTTGGTTCTTTTTTCAAAAAGAACATTATTC
>JAZLBH010000065.1:0-2492 GCA_045613605.1 Eubacteriales bacterium | reverse complement strand
TTTTTCTGCGCCTGTTAAAATGCAGAAAAAATCGTTATGTGTTATTGTGCTTTTAAGTACAATAACACAATTTGCGTAACTTTTTGCCGCGAAGCTCCATAAAAAAGTTTTTGGTTCTTTTTTCAAAAAGAACATTATTCTTTTATAAACTAACTCCCCGATAAATCAAAATTTGAAATAGAGAGTTCGTTAAAATGCGAACAAAATTAATTAAGAGGTAAAAATGAGTCAAGTAACAATTAACGTTGAAAGTAATGAAATAACGAGCCGAGTGTTCGGGTGCTTTGATTGTAACGTGAAGGCAATCGAGCGCGCGTTTGACGTGCGAATTTCCAACCGTCGCGCAGTTGACGGTGATGCCATCGTGATCGACGGTCACGAGGGTGAGGTCGCACTTGCTTCACGCGTGCTAAATCACCTTATAAATCTTGCCAACAACGGCGCGGATATAACCGACCAAAACGTCGACTATGCCATCTCAATGGTTGGTGACGGCAACGGTGAGGCGTTGAACGTTAGTTTTGGTGACGATTGCGTTTTTGTAACGAGTAAGGGCAAGCCGATTAAGGCAAAGACCGTCGGACAAAAGCACTACGTTGACGCGATAAAAAAGAATACTATAGTTTTCGGCATAGGTCCTGCAGGTACGGGTAAGACCTATCTTGCGGTTGCCATGGCGGTCAAGGCGCTTCGCGATAAGCAGGTTTCACGTATTATTTTGACTCGTCCCGCAATCGAGGCGGGTGAAAAGCTCGGCTTCTTGCCCGGTGATTTGCAAAGCAAGATTGACCCATATCTCCGTCCTTTATATGATGCGCTTTACGACATGATGGGCGTTGAAAACTACCAAAGACAGATGGAGAAGCAGGTCATCGAGATTGCACCGCTTGCCTATATGAGAGGACGTACTCTTGACGATAGCTTTATCATTCTTGACGAGGCGCAAAATGCCACCCCCGAGCAGATGAAGATGTTCTTAACTCGTCTTGGATTTAATTCCAAGGCGGTCATTACGGGTGACTTGACACAGACCGACCTGCCATACGGTCAAAAAAGCGGTCTTGCGATTGCAACACACATATTAAGTGATATTGAGGACATTCACATTCATCAGTTTACGGATAAGGACGTTGTCCGTCACAAGCTGGTGCAAAAGATTATCCTTGCGTATGATAAATTTGAGAAAAAAGCTCAAGAAAATGCTCAACAGCGCAAAAATGAGCAAAAAACTTATAAAAAGAGGTAAATTATGAAGCTTAAGATTTATTTTGAAAACGAACAGTCAAAGCATACGATCACATATAAAATGCAAATACTCATCCGTCATACGATTCTTGAAACTCTTGATTATGAGGGTATGGAGAATGACGCCGAGGTTTCGGTGACCTTCGTTGATGACGAGGGCATTCAGGAGCTTAATAAGAAGTTCAGAAATATGGACAAGCCGACCGACGTGCTTTCTTTCCCCTTGCTCGACTATGAGGGTGAGAGTGAGGAGCCATTTTTTGACGAGCTTTGCCACAATCTTGGTGACATAGTTATCTCACTTGAGCGCGCAATGGCGCAGGCAAATGAATTCGGACACTCGTTTGAGAGGGAAGTGGCGTTTCTTACGGCACACTCAATGCTCCATCTTCTCGGCTACGACCACGAGATAAGCGAAGAAGACGATGCCGATATGAGAAGAAGACAGAATGATATTATGGACAGACTTGGTTTGTCAGTTAAATGAGGAGAAAAAATGAAAAGAACAGGATTTATAGCAATAGTTGGTCGTCCCAATGTGGGCAAATCGACCTTGATGAATAGAATTCTCGGCGAAAAGGTGGCAATCGTTTCATCAAAGCCACAGACAACAAGAAATAGAATTATTGGTATTCACACTGTTGGTGAGGATCAGTACGTATTCCTTGATACTCCGGGTATTCATCAGCCAAAGAACTCTCTTGGTGACTTTATGGTGAAGGCGGCTAATGACTCAATGCACGATGCTGACGCGGTTGTGCTTGTGGTTGACGCGGGCAAGGAGATAACAAAGGTTGAAGAAAACGTTATTGAATACGTTAAAAAGAGTGGTGCTCCCGCAATTTTGGCACTTAATAAGGTTGACCTTTACACTCGTGATATAATTGCGCAGACAATTACTGCATATGCAGAAAAATGCGATTTTGATGCATTCGTTCCGATTTGCGCAAAGAAGGGCGAGCAGGTTGATGCGCTTCTTGAGGAGCTTTCAAAATTCCTTAGTGAGAGCGAATGGTTTTTCCCCGATGACATCGTAACCGATCAACCCATTCGTCAGATGGCGGCGGAAATTATCCGTGAAAAGATTTTAAGAACTTTAAATAAGGAGATTCCTCACGGCGTTGCCGTTGTCATCGAGGAATTCCGCGACGAGCCCACTATGGTGACAATTCGCGCGGAAATTTTCTGCGAGAAGGCATCACACAAGGGAATTATCGTCGGCAAGGGTGGCAAGGAGCTTAAAATGG
>JAZLBH010000064.1:0-7373 GCA_045613605.1 Eubacteriales bacterium | reverse complement strand
CCAAATGCTTATTCGTCGCACAATTCTTGAAACCCTTGATTATGAGGGTATGGAAAATGATGCAGAGGTTTCTGTTACCTTCGTTGATGACGAGGGTATTCAGGAATTGAATAAAAAGTTCAGAAATATGGACAAGCCCACTGACGTGCTTTCTTTCCCCTTGCTTGATTATGAGGGAGAGAGCGAAGAACCGTTCTTTGACGAGCTTTGCCACAATCTTGGTGATATAGTTATCTCACTTGAGCGCGCAATGGCGCAGGCAAACGAGTTCGGACATTCCTTTGAGCGAGAGGTTGCATTCCTCACAGCACATTCGATGCTCCACCTTCTCGGCTATGACCACGAACTTTCCGAAGAGGATGACGCTGATATGAGAGCAAGACAGAACGATATTATGGAACGCCTTGGGCTTTCGGTAAAATAAAGGTGAAATAATGAAAAGAACAGGATTTATAGCAATAGTAGGTCGTCCCAACGTGGGCAAATCTACACTTATGAATAGAATTTTGGGTGAAAAGGTGGCTATTGTTTCATCAAAGCCCCAGACCACAAGAAACAGAATTATCGGTATTCACACCGTGGGTGAGGATCAGTACGTTTTCCTTGACACTCCCGGTATCCATCAGCCAAAGAACTCTCTCGGTGACTTTATGGTTAAGGCGGCAAACGATTCAATGCACGATTCCGATGCTATCGTGCTTGTTGTGGATGCGGGCAAGGAGATTACCAAGGTTGAAGAAAACGTTATGGAATACGTTAAAAAGAGTGGTATCCCTGCAATTTTGGCGCTCAATAAGGTTGACCTTTATACAAGAGATGTAATTGCACAGACAATTACTTCTTATGCTTCAAAATGCGATTTTGATGCTTTCGTGCCGATTTGTGCAAAGAATGGTGAGCAGGTTGATGCGCTTCTTGAAGAACTTTCAAAATTCCTCTCCGAGAGTGAATGGTTCTTCCCCGATGATATCGTAACTGACCAGCCTATTCGTCAAATGGCGGCGGAGATTATTCGTGAAAAGATACTTAGAACCTTAAATAAAGAAATTCCCCACGGTGTTGCCGTTGTTATTGAGGAATTCCGTGATGAGCCCACAATGGTGACTATCCGTGCGGAGATTTTCTGCGAAAAGGCATCACATAAGGGAATTATTGTTGGTAAGGGCGGAAAAGAGCTTAAAATGGTTGGCTCTTATGCGCGCGAAGACCTTGAAAAGCTCCTCGGTAAAAAGGTTTACCTTAACCTTTGGGTAAAGGTTAAAGAAAACTGGCGTGAAAGTGCTAAAACTGTCGGTAACTTCGGTTATCACGATGAGGATTGATGAAATATTACTAACAACCTAAATTTCAACACGTCATCCTGAGCGGTAGGGGTTCCCCGAAACGAGCAAGGTCGAGTTTTGGGGGTTCACGTAGCGAAGTTTTGCGAGAGAACCCTTTAGGGTGAGTCGAGTAAAACCTCTGCTTGCAGAGGGATCTACGATGAAGTTTTACGTAACCTTCTTAACACAAAGAAATGTTTTATAAATATGTACTACATTTATATTCTAACTAACAAGACAAACAATGTTATATATATCGGCATGACAAACGATATTCACAGAAGAATAAACGAACACAAAAGTGAGATGATTGACGGATTTTCAAAACGTTATCATACTCACAAGTTGGTATATTTTGAAGAATATACTCATCCGACGGAAGCGATAGCTCGCGAAAAGCAATTAAAGGGATATAAACGAGATAAAAAGATAGCACTTATTAATCAACTCAACCCCGAATGGAATGATTTAAGCGAGGATTGGTATTATTAAAGTAACTTTATATTAAGAAAGTTACATAAAACTCCATCGTAGATCCCTGCGTAAACGCAGGTTTTACTCGTTACACGATGTTTCACTCGCAAAACTTCACTACCGTTCAGGATGACGCGTTGCGGTGGGAGTGAGTAATATATATAATTTATCAAAACAAGGAGTACTCCTATGAAAAGAGTATTAGCAATATTGGTATTAATCTTACTTTGTTTTTTATTAACCTCATGTCAATTAAAATACAGTATTACAGGAGAATTAATAGACCCTGTGGACGGTTTTTCTTACGGTGAAGAAAACGGTACGTTTATTTATAAAGGCAATAAATATGTTTGTGTTTGGGAAATCAATAACGATTGCCGAATGACTATGCAGGGGGATTATATTTTCCTGGGGATGAGGAGTAATTGGCCGCTTTTCCCAGCTACTCAGTACTTTGCACCCTTGGTTGATAATCCAAACTTCATAACGGATGGGCATGGACGTAATGTGTATTTAAGAGAGGATTTATATCATAATGATATTGTTTATGTTTTGAATGATACTTCTTTTGAGTTTAAGTTTGAAACGGCTTTTGTTATTACGGATAAAATCAATTACGATCATCACGAGGCAAGCGAGAGATGTACTAAAAGTGCAGTAGTTAACTTTTATATGAAGAATATACCTGAAATAAAGGTTATGAAGAAAATTTATTTGATAGATAACGTTTGGTATTGCGTTGAATATGATGTCGCTTATCAACTGTCGGACGAGTTTGTGACTAAGTTGATAGAAGAGAAGATTATTAATTAATTTAATTAGGGCGCATCGTGTGCGTCAGTGAAAATGATATGAAAGGAAGGTGATAAAATGCTAAGTACAGTTGACGGGCTTGTGATAAAGTCGCAGAATTACGGTGACAATGACAAGCTTGTGACAATTTTGACCGCCGAGGGCAAGCAAACTGTTCTTGCCAAGGGTGCGCGTTCAATGAAAAGCAAAATAAAAAATATCACCGAGCCCTTCGTTTATGCCAATTTTGAATTAAATCAAAAGGGCGGTGCTATCGCGTGGATCAAGGGTGGTTCAAGCACCGAGGTTTTCTACGCCTTGCGCGAGGACGTTGAAAAATTGTTTTTAGCCACCTACATTTGCGATATTGCCAACGAGCTTTCGGGTGAGCTTGCAGACGCAAGTGATATGCTTCGTTTAACCCTTAATACATTGTTTGCAATCGTTAAGGATTTGCGCCCGCTTGCTCAAATAAAGGCGGTTTATGAGATGCGCGCCGCGGCAATTTCGGGATATTGTCCTAATCTTGATTACTGTGACAGATGTGAGACCGAGGATGCGGAGAATACATATTTTGACATAATGAACGGTGCGCTCATTTGTTCTGACTGCTTGAATAAGCGCGGTGAGATAGTAAAAAAAGATTTTGCGCGATTGTTTGACGATGTAAGAGAGAGAACGGTGCTTATTCCCCTGACTCCTGCCTCAAGAACCGCAATAAGATTTTCAATTAGTGCTCCAAGTGAAAAGATTTTTTCATTCAGCTTGAGTGAAAGCGATGACCTTCAAACCTTTTCTAAGGCGTGCGAGGAATATCTTCTTCACCATTTGGGACACGGATTTGATTCATTAGATTTATATTACTCAATTTTATAAGGAAAGCTATGAAATATTCAGAGAATTTATTTTCAACACTTGAATTTGATAAAATAAAGCTACTTTTGGCTGAATGCTCAATGACCGAGGGAGCGCAAACTAAAGCGCTTTTGCTTGAACCCACAAGTGACCCCGTGGTTATTGTAAGAAGGCAAAATCGCACAACTGATGCCTTGCGCCTTGCCAATGCCAAGGGGATGCCCACGTTTATAAATATCCGTGACGTGGGGGCAACCTGCGAGCGCGCGGACAAGGGCGCGGTGCTTTCGATGAGGGAGCTTCTTGACGTTGCCGCGGTTTTGCGCTCGGCAAGAATGCTTATTGATTACGTCAACGGTAACAAGCTATTTGATACCTGCCTTGATGAAATTTTTGACCGCCTTATCCCCGACAGAAAGCTTGAGGAAAGAATTTCACGTTCCATTATTTCTGAGGATATGATGGCGGACGAGGCAAGTCCTGCTCTTGCGGAAATAAGACGAAAGATCCGCCACGAAAACAATAGAATTAAGGATATTTTGCAGCAGTATATGAGCGCGGGCTCGCACTCAAAATATCTTCAAGAAAATATCGTTACTATGCGTAACGGAAGATACGTTGTGCCCGTTAAGGCGGAGTGCAAAAACGACGTAAAGGGGCTTTTGCACGACACCTCGGCTTCGGGTGCTACTTACTTTATTGAGCCCTCAAGCGTAGTTGAAGCAAACAACGAGCTTCGTATGCTTCAAAGCCGTGAGGAGCACGAAATTGAGCGCATTTTGTCCGAGCTTTCGTCTCTTGTGAGTGATGCTTCAAGGGCAATTTGGCTCGACTATCAAAATATATCCGAAATATCCTTCTACTTTGCGTGCGCTACGCTTTCGCAAAGAATGAACGGTGTTTCTCCAATGATTTCCCGTGGCAGAACGGTGAAATTCAAGAAGGCAAGACACCCACTTATTGATAGGGACAAGGTCGTGCCCGTTGATCTTCGCATAGACGAGGGCAATGATACACTTATCATAACAGGTCCTAATACGGGCGGTAAAACGGTAACTCTTAAAACCTTAGGACTTTTTGCTCTTATGGTGCAATCGGGATTACACATTCCTTGCGATGAGGGAAGTGAGATTTGCATTTTCGACAATATTTTTGCCGATATTGGTGATCAACAAAGTATCGAGCAATCTCTTTCAACCTTTAGCTCGCACATGGTGAGCATAGTTAAGATGCTTGATGGCATTACAAATGAGAGCTTGGTGCTTTTCGATGAGCTTTGCGCGGGTACCGATCCCGTTGAGGGCGCAGCGCTTGCCCATTCGATAATTGAAGCGGTGAGAGAGAAGGGCGCTATGTGTATGGCAACTACTCACTATGCCGAGCTTAAGGCATATGCGCTTCAAACAAAGGGCGTTTGCAACGCGTCCTGCGAATTCGACGTTGCAACTCTTAAACCGACGTACAAGCTTATAATCGGAACGCCCGGCAAATCAAACGCGTTTGCAATCTCATCAAAGCTTGGGCTTGATGAAAAAATAGTTGAGCGCGCAAAGACCTTCCTTGGCAATGATGAAAGAAACTTTGAAACTGTTATTGAAAAGCTTGAGCAAAGCAGAATTCAGTTGGAAAACGAAAGGGCGCAAGCTGAGGCACTTCGCGTAGAATACGAGCGCTTTAAGGCGGATAATGAAAAGCTTTTGAGCAGAAAGCTTGCCGAAGCCGAGCGCGAGCTTGAAAAGGCGCGTGAAAAGGCAAATGCCATGGTGCAAAGCGCAAAGGCATCAAGTGACTATATTCTTTCCGAGATGGACAAGGTAAGAAAGCAGCGCGATAGTGAGCGACTTGGTGATGCCGTTGACGAGGCAAGAAGAAAAATGCGTGATTATCTTCGTGAAAACGAGGACAAATATAATCCTGTTGAAGAAAAGGTAGATGAAGAATACGTTCTTCCTCGTCCTCTCAAAATCGGTGACGAGGTTTATATCGTGAATATCGATAAAACCGGTTATGTGGTTGATAATCCCGATAGAAACGGTAACGTAACCGTTCAAGCGGGAATTATAAAAACTAAAACAAAGGTTAAAAACCTCAAGCTTATTGAAAATAAGGTATCCTTTATTGACAAAATGGGCAAAAAGACCAAGGCCAGCGAGTACAAGGCAACCGTTAGCAGAGACTGTAAGGACGAAATCGACCTTCGCGGTATGATGGGTGATGAGGCTTGGTTTAAGGTTGACAAATATTTTGACGAAGCAATGCTCGTTGGATATCATACGGTTCGACTCATTCACGGAAAGGGAACCGGTGCACTCAAAAAGGCACTTTGGGAGCATCTTCGTCGAGATAGCAGAATCAAATCCTTCCGTATCGGACAGTACGGTGAGGGCGACGGCGGTGTTACTGTTGTTGAATTAAAGTGAATTTTGTGCGAAATGTCACAAAAAATAATAAAATAATATTAAAAATCATCAAAAAGCATCTTGTCAAATTATCTTTGTTTGTGTTATAATAAGGCATAATTTGATATTTATGGGGGAATTATCATTATGAAAAACGAACTTTACGGTGAATTGCGCGTAATTGGTATGAAGGGCTGTGAGGACTTTGTTGAACAGGTTGACTCCTATCTTAAGGAGTGGAGAAAATCCGCACCCGATGAAACCTTTACAGTTGATCACAAATGTCCTCGTTTTGGAACGGGTGAAGCTAAGTGCGTTATCAATCAAACTCTTCGTGGTGATGACGTTTATATCATTACCGATTGCTTTAACTACAGCGTAACGTACGATATGTACGGAATGCAGGTGCCTATGAGTCCCGACGATCACTACTGTGATCTTAAGCGTGTTATTGCCGCTATTGCAGGTAAGGCAAGAAGAATCACTGTTATTATGCTTATGCTCTATGAGGGCCGTCAGCACAAGAGAAGCTCTCGTGAATCCCTTGACTGCGCGCTTATGCTTCAAGAGCTTATCGGTATGGGTGTTACAAACTTCTTGACGTTCGATGCGCACGATCCAAGAATCAATAATGCTATTCCTCTTTCAGGATTTGATAACGTTCAGCCTACCTATCAGATGATCAAGGCACTTGTTAAAAACGTGCCCGATATCATTGTAGATAAGGATCACCTTGTTATGATCTCTCCCGACGAGGGTGCTATGCAAAGATGCATGTACTATTCATCAGTTCTTGGAATTGATATCGGTATGTTCTATAAGCGCCGTAATTATTCCGTTATTGTAAACGGAAGAAATCCTATTGAAGCACACGAATACCTCGGTCAAGACCTTCACGGCAAGGACGTAATTATCGTTGACGATATGATCGCGTCAGGTGATTCTCTCCTTGACGTTGCAAAGCAGCTTAAGGCAAAGGGAGCAAAGAGAATCTTTAACTTTGCAACCTTCGGTCTTTTCACAAGCGGATTTGATAAATTCGACAAGGCATATGAAGAAGGACTTATCGATAAGATCTTCACAACAAACCTTGTTTATCACAAGCCCGAGCTTCATGAGAAGGAATGGTGGTGTGAGGTTAATATGTGTAAGTACGTTGCATTCCTCGTTGACACACTTAACCACGATGATACTATCAGCCGTCTTCTCGATCCCGTTGATAGAATTAATAACGTGCTTGTTAAATACGGAAAAAGATAATATTAATATATGCCCGACCGTCAAAGGTCGGGCATTTTTGCGGTTGATAAATTTGAATTTAGCGAGTTGTTCGCACTCGCTTTGTGCTATTGTTTCCTCCACCTTTTCAAAGGTGGCTCTCCACGAGTAGTGGCGCGGTTCAAGGGCGCGTAGCCCTTGCTACGGCATTTCTTTTGTTAGCTTTTCTTTGTGCCTATTTTGGCAAAGAAAAGCGGCTAAAGACCTTTGCTATCAAACGTCTATAACGCTTTTTCTTTTGAGAAAATAGCCC
>JAZLBH010000063.1:0-5095 GCA_045613605.1 Eubacteriales bacterium | reverse complement strand
CCCCTACGGTTTTGCACTGATATTATTGGTGTTGCCGCGAAGCCCTATAAAAAGTTTTTTGGTGTCAGGGGTTCCCCGAAACGAACAAAGTGAGTTTTGGGGGTTCGCGGGGACTTTTTTTTCAAAAAAGTGACCGATAACTCCCAATTTATCAAGCAAAAAAGGACTCATACGAGTCCTTTTAATCTTATTTGAAATAAATTCCGTTTTTAAGTGCTTCAAGCATGATAATTGCGCTTGAGGCGTTTGTTGCAAGCGGGATTTTTTGAACGTCACAAAGACGAAGGAGAGCCGAAACGTCGGGCTCGTGGGGCTGAGCTGTCAAAGGGTCACGCAAGAAGATGATAAGATCAAGCTCGCCATTTGCAAGCATTGCGCCAATCTGCTGGTCACCGCCAAGGGGACCGGATTTCATTCTGTGAATAGCAAGTCCTGTTTCACCCATAATAAGAGTTCCTGTTGTGCCGGTGGCATAAAGCTCGTGTTCAGAAAGAACGTCCTTATACGCTATTGCAAGTTCAATTATTGCATCTTTTTTCTTATCGTGAGCAATGAGTGCAATTTTCATATTTGTTTCTCCTTTAATATAAATTACAGCTTAAACATATAAGGCATAAGGCTGCCAAGAGTTTCTTCAACGTAATCACCATCGTTTGAGGTAACGAGAATAACCTTAAAATCGGGTGAGCAAAATTCACTCATAACCTGACGGCACACACCGCAGGGAGCAGTTATACCCGTAATATCACCACGAAGCCCACCAACTATCGCTATTGCCTCGAAATCGCGTTCACCTTGATGTACTGCGGTAAATATCGCATTTCGTTCTGCGCAAACTGTGGGGGTGTAGGACGCATTTTCAATATTCGCGCCCGTATATATTTTGCCTTCTTTTGTAAGAAGAGCCGCGCCCACCGTGAAATTTGAATATGGGGAATATGATTTTTTCATCGCCTCGATTGCCGCGATGGCAAGGTGCTTAGAAGTAATTTTATTTTCCATAATTCGTCTCCTTATTCATCACCAAGCATTGAGATGCCGGGGCAGGAATAATCGATTTCAAGGTAATCGGCAATCGTTGCCGCAATATCGGAATAAGTCATGCGCGTGCCGAGATTCAAGGGAGTAACGCTCTTTCCGTAAATGATGCAGGGAACGTATTCTCTTGTGTGGTCGGTATGCTCGTCACCGGGGTCACATCCGTGGTCGGCGGTGATGATAAGAATATCGTCGTCTCTCATTCCTTCAATAAAGGAAGGGAGCCATCTGTCAAATTCGGCAAACGCGTTTGCGTAGCCGTCGATATCCTGACGGTGACCATAGAGCATATCGAAATCAACGAGATTGATAAAGCAAAGACCCTCAAAATCGTGATCGAGCGCGTCAAGAGAAAGCTCCATACCCTCTTTATTTGAGTGAGTGAAGGTCTTGTAGCTTATGCCCTTGCCTGCAAAAATATCATAGATCTTGCCTATTGCATAAACGGTTTTGTTCTGTTCGATAAGCGCGTCAAGAACTGTTTTTCCGTACGGCTCAAGAGAGAAATCGTGACGGTTAGCGGTTCTCTTAAAGGGATGCTCACCCTCAAAGGGGCGGGCGATTACTCTACCAACGCTGTGCTTTCCAGTGAGAATTTCACGCGCGATGCGGCAATATTCATAGAGCTGCTCGATGGGAACTATATCCTCGTGCGCGGCAATTTGGAAAACGGAGTCCGCGCTTGTATAAACGATGAGGTCGCCCGTGCGCAGATGCTCGTTTCCGTAGTCGCGGATAACGTCAGTTCCCGAATAGGGCTTGTTGCATATAACTCTTTTGCCTGTTCTTGCGCTAAATTCGTCAAGAAGGGATTGAGGGAAGCCATCGGGATACGTGGGAAGGGGAGTGTCAGAAACTATTCCGGCAATTTCCCAGTGACCGATCGTTGTGTCCTTGCCCATTGAACGCTCAGTAAGACGCGCAACGCGAGCCGTGGGAGCGTCATTCGTGCCAAGGAAATCAAGTCCCTCTATATTTCCGATACCCATTTTCCATAAGTTTTCGCAGGAAAATTTATCGGATGTTGAAATTCTTTTGATCGTGTGTGGGTTTTTGTCGCCAAAGCTTAAGCAGTCGGGCATAGCCCCCGCACCACACGAGTCAAGAACAATTAAAAATACTCTTTTTTTCATTTATTAGTTCCTTTAGTTGTTAAATTAAAGTGTTTCAAGTTTAACCGCTGTTTCAAGTGCTAATGTCATCATATCGGTAAAGGAATTTTGTCTTTCCTCGGCTGTACAGCCCTCGTGAGTGATGAGATTATCGGAAATTGTGCAGATTGCGAGCGCGCGCTTGCCGTAACGAGCCGCGTTCATATAGAGAGCTGCCGCTTCCATTTCAACCGCCATAACACCCATTTTTTCACCCCATTCACAGTCGGGGAGAGCACCGTTTTCACGGAGTGGAGCATCACGGTAGAATGTATCACTTGACAAAATATTACCAACCTTAAAATTAAGGTTCAATTCTTCAGCGGTTTCAACGCACTTGCGAAGCATTGTGAAGTCGCAAATGGGAGCATAAGTGCCGGGGAGATTGAAATTACATACGAAATTAGAGTTTGTGCAAGCGCCCATACCCATAACGATATCACGAAGCTGAATATCGTTTGTAAGCGCACCTGCAGAGCCGATTCTCATGATGTTTTCAACACCGAAGAAATTGTAAAGCTCGAATGAGTAGATGCCGATTGAGGGCATACCCATACCACTTGCCATAACGGACACCTTAACGCCCTTATATGTTCCTGTGTAGCCCTGAACACCGCGAACGTTGTTAACGAGAACGGGATTTTCAAGGAAGGTTTCTGCTATAAATTTTGCGCGAAGGGGGTCACCGGGCATAAGCACGGTCTTACCGAAATCGCCTATTTCCGCTTTAATATGAGCTGTCGCCATTATTTTGTTCTCCTGTCTTTACGATTTTTACAATTCTTGATGTACCGAGACGGCTTGCACCGAGGTTGATGAAGTCCTCAGCGTCCGCGATGGAGGAAATACCGCCCGCAGCCTTAATGAGTGTGCCGTTTGTAACGTGCTTAGCAAAGATTTCAACGTCGTGACGTGTTGCGCCCGCGGTTGAGAAGCCTGTGCTTGTCTTGATGTAGTCGGCTTTGCTTTCGGAAACGATTTCAGTCATTTTAACCTTTTCGTCGTCTGTAAGAAGGCATGTTTCAATAATTACCTTCAAAATTTTGCCTGCGCAAGCATCCTTGATCGCATTGATTTCAGCAAGAATATCGTCATATTTTTTATCCTTAAGCCAACCGATATTGATAACCATATCAATTTCGTCAGCGCCGTTGGAGATAGCATCTGCAGTTTCAAAAACCTTGGTTGCTGTTGTGCTGTATCCGTTGGGGAAGCCGATTACCGTGCAGATAGCAAGCTTTTCGCCAACGTATTCCTTTGCCTGCTTTACGAAAGATGCAGGAATACAAACAGATGCGGTTTCATATTTCATGCCGTCATCACAAATTGCCTTAATTTCAGACCATGTTGCACCCTGTGCGAGCAAGGTGTGGTCAACCTTTGAGAGAATGTCTTTGATTTCCATAGTAGAATTTCCTTTCAAAATGTAGTTTAGATGGTTTTCCATACTAATTATATCATATATTATCTGGTTTGTAAAGAGTTTTATTTTAACGTTCAAATTTTGGTTTATCGGGATGTTCGCACTCGCTTTGTGCTATTGTTTCGTCCACCTTTTCAAAGGTGGCGCCCGCGCGGCGCGAGCGCATTACGCCCGTTTTCTTTTTGCAAAGCTTTTTCTTTTGGGGCTATTTTCTCAAAAGAAAAAGCGTTATAGACGTTTAATAGCAAGGGTCTTTAGCCGCTTTTCTTTGACTAAATAAGCGCAAAGAAAAGCTAACAAAAGAAACGCTGTAGCAAGGGCTACGCGCCCTTGACCGCGCCACTACTCGTGGAGAGCCACCTTTGAAAAGGTGGACGAAACAATAGCACAAAGCGAGTGCTAACATAGTGCGCGATAAATCCCAATTTATATACATAAAAATTACTTGACAAATGTTTAACAATATGATATAATACCCGAGGTTTGTAAAAAATAAACACTATATTTCGGAGGAAATTAAAATGAGATTAGAAAACAAAGTTGTAGTCGTAACAGGTGCATCTTCCGGCGTTGGTAGAGAAGTAGCTCTCCGCTTCGCTAAGGAAGGCGCAAAGGTTGTTGCGGTAGCAAGAAGAGCAGAGCGCCTTGCAGCTCTTGAAGAACAGAGCAAGGAATTTGCAGGTGAAATCGTTGCATTCGCAGGTGACATTTCTCTTGAAGAAACAAACGAAAAGATGATCGACTTCGCAATCGAAAAGTTTGGCAAGTTCGACGTTCTCGTAAACAATGCAGGTCTTATGGATAACTTTGCTCCTGCTGAAAATCTTGACACAGAGCTCCTTGAACGCCTTATGAAGGTTGACGTTTACGGTCCCGCTTGGGCAACAAGAAAGGCTGTTAGAGTATTCACGGAAAACGAAAACGGCGGTAATATCGTAAACATTGCTTCTATCGCAGGTCTTTGCGGCGGTAAGAGTGGTTGCGCATATACAATGGCTAAGCACGCGGTTATCGGTCTTACAAAGAATACAGCGTTCAACTATAGACTTAACAAGATCCGTTGCAACGCAATCTGTCCTGCAGGTATCAATACAGAAATGACAGACCCTGCACTCTTCGCAACAGCTGACCAGAAGGGCTTGGGCGCAGCAATGCTCGCTATGCACTTCGGCACAAGAAGCGCAGAGGCGTGTGAAATTGCTGACATTGCTCTCTTCCTTGCAAGTGACGAAGCAGCAGTTGTAAGTGGCGCAATCGTAACAGCTGACAGTGGTCTTATCAGCTACTAATTTATTCAACAATAAACCAAACCCACTCACAATTCGCGAGTGGGTTTTTGAATTTCAAATTTTGATTTATCAAATAGTTAGTTTTATTGAACAGCGGACGCGCAATGCGCGCCCCTACGAGTTTTCAAGATATATTTTGCTAAATAATAGCCGTTTTGCTTTCAAAAGGGCTATTATCTTGCTATAAAATTAGC
>JAZLBH010000062.1:0-2995 GCA_045613605.1 Eubacteriales bacterium | reverse complement strand
TTTATAACCGACAGTCCGTACGTTGCAATAAACGTTGAATACGGAAACATAGCCAAGCTGCCGCATTTTGCACTCACAGGCTCTGCCGGAATTGATATGTATATTTCAAACGAAAGCGGAAACCTACTTGTCGGTAGCGAGGCAGCACTTAAATCATACGCAAGTGGGGAACCCATAAAGGCAAGAAATCTGTATCAAAATTCTTTTACCACTACTGAATACCCTAAAAGCATTGTAGCCGTAAATGAACTTCCAACAGGTAGTGATTTTTCCGATGGCTTTTTTAGGCGGTTTTTGATAATACCTTTTAAAAAACAAATACCCCTCGAGAAAGTAGATAAGCAACTGAAATTTACATTACAAGCTGAACAAATGGGTATATTGCTGTGGATTTTCGAGGGAATGAAAAGGTTGGAAGAAAATGGCGCATTTTCGCAGTGCGATTCTGTGGAGAATATCGCAGACCGATACCGAACAGAAAGCGACAGCGTGGCTTCTTTTGTAATTGAAAAACAAATGCAACCTTCCGACAAAGGGAAAAGAGAACTCTCACAGGTGTATTCCGATTTCAAGGAGTATTTGGTCGCGAATGGTTTTCAGTCGATGAGCAGTCGAAAATTTGCAGAACGTTTGCGCCACCTCGGTTTTAATTTGGTTCGAGGAACAGGCGGGCAGATGTGTGTTTCATTCACTTTCTCGCCAAAGAAAATTCAATCGGAGCAAGAAAAACTACCTTTTTAGTGAATAAGTGAATTATTAGTGAATAATTAAAAACTAAATATCCACTAAAAAATATAACCTACAAATATGTATAACCAATAAAGTGAATAAGTGAATAGTATTTTATTAAAACTTTTAGATTGTATATATAATGAGAAAAAAGTTACACCGATTTTTTATTCACTTGTTCACTCTACCTAAAAAATATAAAATATGAGAACTGATGATATTATAAGAAAGAGTATAGCAAAAAACTACGATAAGTTTTTTGCAGTACCGCTTGCCGTTTCAGTTGAGGGGGCAGTTATTGAAGTTAAGGCTTACAACGAGCAAAGAGAGACCCGAGAAACATTGCGTTTTTACCTCGACAAAAGAAATGCCGAAAGCATTACTGCATCGCATTTTGCTTACAGCGAGGACTTCCTGAAAATGCTAAAATATGCTAAAGCAAATTATATTGCCGTCCTAAATGCAAAGTTAGGTATCTGTTACTTTCTCGACCCAAAAAAAAGCGACTTCTCTGCAAAAGATGAGTGGGGCGAATGGCTGTCAATTTATAAAAACCCAAATAATGAACGAGTACTGCAACCTAACGAGTAAAGAAATAAAGGCCATATCTCCCGACCTTACGAAAATGCATCCTGTCCGTATTGATGAGCGCACAACTATATATATAAAATGTGCCAAAGATGCAGAAAAGGCTCGGAGCAAGTGGCTGAAAATTATTGCAGAAAACCGAAAAAAAATAAATTGACATGAAACCTAAAAAACGCGAAAGCCTCGCCAACATGGAACTTGAGGGCATTGCACCCGAAGAACGGCTGTTCTGTTGCCTGTTGTGCTGTGGATATGCTGCCAATGTGGCCTACAAGATTGCGTTTCCCAATAGCAAGGCTAACCCCACAAGTGCGAGCGCGCAGGCGAGCAGATACGTCAATAGTTGGAAAATACAGGGAGTTTTAAAGGCTTTTCAATGGGGAATAGAAGAAAGGCTCATTTGTGTACCGGAACACCTTGTGAGAGAGCGAAAAATCAAAAAATAACCTTTTAAAAATCAACTAAAAATGGAACAAAATACTAACAATATCCAAAAGATGGTTGCAGATGCCGTACGCGATGCAGTTGCACCGCTGTACGCACAGATGCGTGAGATAGAAGAAAAGTATTACTCCAACAATCAAGAAAAACAATGAAAAAGCAAAATAACATTTCGTTTGTACCCTCGTGGTCAGAGCAGTTTATTAAGGATGCTGTTAAAAAATACAGCCTCAAGTTGTCCTCTATAAAGAAAATACTTGCCGAGAAAGGCGAGGACACAATCAAGCAAGCTATCGAGTATCAATCCAAAGGCGCGGACTTCGAGCGAAAGGCTGTGCTTGCCGAGTGTGAGGAATATATAAAAAACACAGGTATGCCGACTTATTTACAGGAAGATGCCCGAAAGCGCGCTTTTGAAAGTTGCGACAACGATTTCATCGGTCGCTTGTCTGTCGCTTTGCGTGGTTGCTCTTTGCGCTTTGACAAAGATGTTGTCGAGGTTGGTGGCGAGTGGGTTATTGCCGACCATATTCGCGAGGGTATTGTTGCCGAGCATACCTATACGTTTACAGATGAGGAGCAGAAAGCATACGGCATTTATAGGGAACTTTGCGAGAAAGCAAAGGAGTTGCACGCGTTGCACTACTTTTTGAATGACACAGGCGGAGACTCGGATTTTCTTTGCCCTCTTGCGGATATTACTGCCGATTATGAGCAGTTCCTTTCGTACCGAATAATGACACCGGCAGAAAGGCAAGAACGTTTACGAAAAATAGGATATTAGAATTTTTACTCATTTTTTTCGGGAGGGGTTGCAAGCGGTTAAGTTGCCCCTCCTTTTATGTTATCAATGCAAGGCGCGAAAAAATTAGCAAAAAAATTTTTCAAGGTCGCACTTATAAAAACATTACATGGGTGGCCGTTACCCCCTGCACCCCTTTCGGGGCTGTTATACCTCTATTAAATAGAACGTATCCAAACTTTCACCCTTACAATTCAACCTCAAAATACTTTCACCCTACTTTCACCTTTCAAACGAGAATAAAAAAAAGTGCTTACAACTATTTGTAAACACTTGATTTTTAATTATTTATGAGTAGCGAGACCCGGGATTGAACCGGGGACCTCATGATTATGAATCATGCGCTCTAACCAGCTGAGCTATCTCGCCATCGCATTTTTGCGGTGCAAAGATATGTCTATAATTTCAAACAGACAAATTTTTCGGCGTTTTTTC
>JAZLBH010000061.1:0-3639 GCA_045613605.1 Eubacteriales bacterium | reverse complement strand
CGACGGACTTAAATCCGATAATATGGAGGACGTTGGTATGGGATACGTATATATACAGAGCGGTAGCTTTGATATTACCTCGGCAAATGATGCGATTCAGGCTTACTATCTTGTAAGCATTGAGGGAGGTAGCTTTAATATCAAAACAACGTCCACTCTTTCAACTGCATCCTCGAAGGGTATTAAGGGCGTTACCGGTGTTGCAATTTCCGGCGGTACGTTTACGATTAATGCTCAGGATGACGGTATTCACTCTGACGGAGACGTTATGATTTCGGGTGGAAGCATATCCGTATCAAGTGCTGATGACGGTGTTCACGCCAACGATAAGCTTGATATTATGGGCGGTCAGCTTGTGATAGAAAGGTCATATGAGGGACTTGAAGCCACTGAGATTTCCATTAGTGACGGAGTTGTGGTGATAAATTCAAGCGACGACGGAATGAATGCCTCAGGTGGAAACGACGCAAGCACAAGCACATCCACAAGACCGGGCGGTGATATGTTTGAATCGTCCGACGGTAAGATCTCAATTTCCGGTGGCTACGTTATAGTTCACGCGGAAGGTGACGGAATTGATGCCAACGGCTCAATTAACATAAGCGGCGGTGTAGTTCTTGTGGACGGGCCCTCGCACGGCGGAAACGGTTCTATGGATTATAACGGTGATGCAAGTATCACCGGTGGCGTATTCATAGCACTTGGTACTAAGGATATGGCACAAAACTTCTCAAGCGCAACACAGGGCTCATTCTTGCTTTCCAACGGTTCGTTTAGCGCGGGTACGCTTATCAGTGTTTGTGATGAAAACGGAAGCGTAATTGCCGCATTCAGATCCACGAAGGCATTTAACTGCATTACAGTATCTGCGCCCGAGCTTAAGCAGGGTGCAACATATACCTTGTATAAAAATGCAAATGTAATAGGTCTTGATGAAAACGGATTTGCTCACAATACCACTCAAACAGGTGGCGAGACCTGTGGAACGGTTACTCTTTCATCGTTAGTTACGGGTGGCACCTCGGGTGGATTTCCCGGTGGCGGTGGCAGACCCCCACGTTGATAATAAAAAAGATAGCTGACAAGGTGTCAGCTATCTTAACTATATTTCTTTAATTACTTCGTTGTCAACCAAAAGTGTTGCAACCTTATTTTGGGCAATTGAGATTACGGCTCTTTCACCGCCAAGCATAAACACGTCCTGTGAAGCTCCAAACAGCTTTGCTGCGTGAAGGGGATATTTTTTATCGTTAATCTTGATCTTTGCCTTTGAAAAGAGTGTGCGAGGAGTGTATTCAACCGAATGCATTTCCCCTGCAATCTCAACAGACCATTTTTGATTTTTTGCCATAGCTATTACCTCTTACAGTGAATTTCTATTGGTATTTTATCACAAAATTAACGTATTGTCAATAAAAATAAGGAGGGAAAATATGTTTGGTTACGTGGTTGTGGATAAACCTGCTTTGCGTATTCGCGAGTTTGATTATTACAAAGCGACGTATTGCGGACTTTGTCATACGATGGGGTCCTGCACGGGCTGTCTTTCGAGATTGACGCTTAGCTATGACGTTACGTTTTTCGTCCTTGTGCGTGAAATGATTGAGGGAACAAAGATCGAGCTTGTTAAAAAGAGATGCGTAAGACATCCGATAAGAAAAATAAACACAGTCAAGCAAAATCCCCAGCTTGAGTACGGCGCGTGTGTTGGTGCTCAGCTCGCTTATTTGAAAATAATTGATAACGTTAACGACGAAAAGGGAATAAAGCAATTTGTTGCAAGGATATGTCAGGCGCTTTTCTCTAAAATGGATATGAAATCGTATGATAACATTCCTACGATGGCTAATTTTATTTCGGACAAGCTAAGCGAGATAGCTCAGCTTGAGAATGAGCGCGTGCCGTCAATAGATGCGCCTGCCGAGGTGTTTGGTGATATGATGGCGGGGCTTTTATCATATGAATTTGAGGGTGAAAAAAAGCTGATCGCAGAGAAGATTGGTAGAAGAATCGGTCGTTGGATATATATAGTTGATGCATTCGACGATTATTATAAGGATAGGGAAAGCGGAAGCTACAATCCGTTCGTTGAGCTATATTCGGGAAATCCGTTTACTGAGGATGACTTGCTTTCAATTTCAAAAATGCTTGAGGCGGAATTGGCGCTTGCATTTTCGGCACTTGAGTTGCTTGATGAGAATGGAGATGTTACGCGTTCGGAAATAATTAAGAACATTTTGTGCCTTGGAATGCCCGAAAGCGTTGACAAAATTTGCAAGAAAACAACTAAGAATAAAAAAGTAAATTCTAAACAGGAGAAAGACAATGAAAGATCCATATAAGGTGCTTGGGGTGTCACCCAATGCTACAGATGAAGAAATTAAGGACGCGTACCGCGCTTTGGTAAAAAAATATCACCCCGATAAGTTTGCGGACAGTGATCTTGCCGAGCTTGCCAATGAGAAAATGAAAGAGGTTAACGCGGCATACGATGAGATCCAAAAAATGAGAAACGGAAATCAAAATCGCGGTGCCAATAACAATGGATTTAATCCCGACAGTTCGTCAAGCAGTGAATTTTATACGAGAGTACGTCAGCTTATTAATTCAGGAAATATGTTTGAGGCGGAGCAAATGCTTATTTCTACTCCTCAGCACACAAGAAATGCGGAATGGAACTATCTTTATGCTTGCGTAATGGTAAAAAAGGGCTATTATGCCGACGCGCAGAGATATTTTGACATAGCTTGCAATATGGAGCCCGGCAATCAAGAATATCAAAACGCGAGAAATATGTTCCGCTCAAGAAGTCAGCAATACGGCTCTTACAGAACATATCAGTCAAGCGGATGCTGTGATCTTAACTGCTGTACCTCTCTTATTTGTGCGGACTGCTGCTGTGAATGTATGGGTAGCGACCTTATTGCTTGCTGTTAAGATATGGCAAAAAGGAAATCTTCTTTTGATAAAAGAATAGTTGTCAGCGGTGTGCTCGTTGCGCTCTCGGTCATAATTTTGTATCTTGGGTGCGCGATTGAGGTGCTTGATCTCACCATGAGTGCAATAGTTTCACTTCTTGTGGTGGTGATAGTTATTGAGATGGGCTATAAATACGCGTGGTTTGCGTATTTGGCTACTGCTATTCTTTCGCTTTTGCTCCTGCCACAAAAGTCACCTGCGATTTTTTATGCTTGCTTTATGGGATTTTATCCGATAATTAAATCTCATACGGAACGCTTTAATTCGGCAGTCGTGCGTTGGACGATAAAGCTTGCGGCAGGGAACGTAGCGCTCGTTGCTATGTTTTGGCTTATAAGCCTGTTTTTGCCCGACGAATTTGAGGGCGGATTGATGCTTATTGCTACGTACATTTTAGGACTTGTGGCATTTGTTATGTATGATGTGGCATTGTCTAAGCTCATTACACTTTATTTTGTAAAGATTAGAGATAGAGTTAAGATTTATAGGTTTTTGAGATAATGATGCAAAAAACCCATCGGAATTTCCGATGGGTTTAATTTTTTATTTGGTTAATTAAGCAAGTTCAGCAAAGTACTTGATTGTACGAACCATCTGGCTTGTGTAGCTGTTCTCGTTATCGTACCAAGAAACAACCTGTACCTGATATGTGTCGTCGTC
>JAZLBH010000060.1:0-20322 GCA_045613605.1 Eubacteriales bacterium | reverse complement strand
TATTGTGCTTAAAGAATGGAGGAATTCTATGAAAACAAAGTTTACTAAAAGGTTAATGTCATTGTTGCTCATAATCTTTATGATGCTTCCAATGATGATGCCCTTTTCGGCTGTTTTTGCATCCGAGCAAACAACATATGTGCTCAATGCTGACACTCTTCAGGCAGTAGCTCAAGGTGCAAAATCCGACGGTGCTACCGACACGGGCGGCACCGACAACTTCTTCACTATTCACTACAGTAATAAAACGAAAATCGACGGAAGCTCAAAGAACTTCGATGACGGTTTTTCTGTACAGCAAAGAATTAACTTTGGCGGTAAAATCGACCTCACCGTTCCCAAAAACTGTATCTCCTTCACTACTCAAGGACCTGCTACAGTTAAAATTTGGTGGGTAAGCGGTGGTGCAGGCCGTGAGTTCGGTATTTACAACGAGTCAGGTAATCTCGTTGCACAAACCAACGATGCACCAAGTGCGTCCAACCTTCTCTTTATCTCTGAGTTGACTCTTACCGATGAAGGCAAATATTATCTTGGCGGTATTGAAAATAACAACTACATTTTCAAGGTTACTGTAAACACAAAGACCATTGACAAGGGTCCCCGTGCTGATTGGGAAACTGTTGAAAAGCCCGTTATTTCTTCCGTATCCACAAAGGACGGCAAGCTTCAGGTTTCCGTTAACGGTTTTGTTGACCATCACGGTGCAGATAAGCTTGTGGTTAACCTTCTTAAGGATGGCACAGTAGTTTCTTCAGCTTACTCAACATCTCTTAAGACAACTCACGATATCAGCTTCTCTCCCGTTGCTTCCGGTGAATACACTCTTGAAGCATACCTTCTCAGAGAAGGCGAAGAAACAAAGAAATCAAAGCCTTATACATATTCATATAAGCTTCCTCTTGAAGCTCCATATGTAACCAACGTTACAAATCTTGGCGAAGGTAAAACACTTGTTGTTTGGAACCCTGTAAGAGAAGCGGAAAGCTACTTGGTATCCGTTAACGGCGGTGCTGAGCAGTCAATCACTGACCGTCAAATCACTCTCAGCGGTCTTGCGGTTGGTAAGAATACAATTCAAATCACCGCTGTTTCAGGAACTCGCAAAACTGCAGCGGATGCAGTTGAATTTGAAGTTACCGCGGATGCTAAAGCAGGTTGGAATTTCGTTGTTTACGGTCCCTCTGCTAAGCCTTCCGATAACACATATACTGTTAACGAGGATGGCTCTGTATCCGTTAAGTCCGGTGACTTGAACGGCTCTAATGCAGGTAAGCTTCAGCCCACAGGTGCTGACGGACTTGGCTTCTACTATACAGCAGTTCCCTCCGGCAAGAACTTTACATTCCGTGCAAAGATCTACGTTGACGGCTGGGCAATCACAAACGGTCAGGAAGGCTTCGGTCTTATGGTTACCGACCACGTTCCTTCAACCGACTATTACTCAGGTGACTTCTGGACCAACCAATATCAGGCAGTTTCCACAAAGATCGAATACCGTTATGAAACTGATGAAGAAGGAAACTACTACATCAACACTAACGCTTCAGGTCTTGGTACAAAATACACTATGAAGCTTGGTATCGGTGTTATCTCCAAGATAGGCATCAACCAGGAAATCATCGACAGAACTGCTCTCGGTGAAACAGGTCTTATCGTTGGTCAAAACGGTTACCTTAAGACAGTTATGCAGTCTCTTGAAAGAACTGCAGGCTTTGCTAACAAATTGACCGGCTCTTATAACATCATCGGCAACTACGTTGGTCAAGAGCCCGAAGGTACATTCAAGGACGATCAGGCAAGATTTATGATTACTGAGCTTGACCTTGAAATTCAGAAGAACAACACAGGTTACTTCATTACATACTACGACCAGAACGGTAACGTAGTAAGACAAATTAAGAACTATGAGCACGATGCACTTGAGAGCTTCGATAGTGAGTATATCTACGTTGGTATGTTCGCGGCTCGTGCTGCTCACGTTACATTCAAGGATATTTCTCTCACTCTTATAGATGAAGCTGAGGACCTCCCTGCTGAGGAAAGACCCATCGAATACATCGCACCCGCAGTTACAGTTACATCCACTAACGCAATCTCCTCAACTCAATATGAGCTTGTTGCCGACACTAACGTTGACGGCTTGCTTGAGGTTAAGGTTAACACAAAGAGCGTTATCAAGGATCTCCCCATTAAGAAATATGAACGTGTAACCAAGCTCCTTGATCTTACAGAATATTTGAGACTTGGTGAAAACGATCTTCAGGTTATCTTCAGACCCGACAAGGATCAGGCGATGGAGCCCTATACAGAATTGCTCTCTACCAACGCAGTTTACCACGAGGATGTTCTCACATTCTTCAAGGGCTCATATCACACAAAGAGCATCTACGTATCCCCCACAGGTGTTTATAACGGAAACGGTACAAAGGAACATCCCTATGACATCTATACAGCGGTTAACCGTGTAATTCCCGGTCAGACCATTGTACTTATGGAAGGTACTTACACTCTTAAAACAGGTCTTAGAATTCAAAGAGGTATGAACGGTACCGAGGAAGAGCCCATCCGCATGATTGCTGATCCCGATGCAAAGACAAGACCCGTTCTTGACTTTGTTCACGAAGGAACAGGTATCACTCACGGTGGTAACTACTGGTACTTCTACGGCTTTGACGTAACAAATACACTGGATTCCTATAAGGGCTTCCAGGTTTCAGGTAACAACAACGTTCTTGAAAACATTCACACCTACCGCAACGGTAACACAGGTATCCAGATCAGCCGTTATCACTCAGCTGACCTTTACAAGGATCAATGGCCCGCTAACAACCTCATTCTCAACTGTACATCTTACGGTAACGCAGACAAGGGTTATGAGGATGCTGACGGCTTTGCTGCTAAGCTCACTATCGGTGACGGAAACGTATTTGACGGTTGTATCGCTTACAACAATGCCGACGACGGTTGGGACCTTTTCGCTAAGGTTGCAACAGGCTCTATCGGTGCAGTTGTAATCAAGAACTCCATCGCTTACGGTAACGGTTATCTTGAGGACGGAACAATTGCAGGTAACGGTAACGGATTTAAGATGGGCGGTGACTCACTTACAGGCGGACACCAGCTTATCAACTGTATCGCATTCAACAATAAGCAAAAGGGTATCGATTCTAACTCCTGCCCCGATATTAAGGTTGAAAACTGCATCAGCTATAACAACGGTTCTTATAACGTAGCTTTCTATACCAACAGCGCCTCTAACACAGACTTCAGCGCTAAGGGCATTATCTCCTTCAAGGATGAAAGCGTTAAGCTCACTCATGCAAGTCTTGAAAATCCTTTGGTTGGTGATAACCTTAAGCCCAAGGGCAGCCAGGACGTAACAAAATACCTTGGCATGAGCAACTACTATTGGAACGGCACAGCCTCTGCTAACGAAGCAAGCACAAACATTACTGCAGATATGTTCGAAAGCCTTGAATTCACAGGCTTTACAAGAAATGCTGACGGTTCTGTCACACTCAACGGCGGATTCCTTAAGCTTAAGGCAAATGCTCCTGAGGATGCAGGTGTAACAGGTGTGTTCACTCCTATGTCAACACCTGAGCTCCTTCCCGACATCGAGCATACCATTGGCGATTGGACAAGTGACGATCCTTACGTTCACTGGCAGGAATGTGAATGTGGCTTCAGAGCTAACATTGCTGATCACCAGTACGAATACGTTATCGACAAGGAACCTACAGAAACCACTCCCGGTTACAAGCACCACGAATGTTCAATTTGCGGCTATAAGAAGGCACAGATTGAAATCCCTGCTCTTGGCGGCGGTACTGACGGTGGCGAGCCTCCTGTAGATACTAATCCTACAGATACCACTCCCAACCAAGGAGGTTTCCTTGGATTCATCCAAATGGTTTGGAATGTAATCATTGACTTCTTCAGAAGAATTTTTGGTTTAGCATAACAAATTATATCCCCGAGAGATTCCTCTCGGGGATGCTTTTATATAAAAAGAAAAGGCACTCAAACGAGTGCCTTATTTTGTTTGATTAACCGGGCTGCTTACCAAAGTATGCCTGAATACCGCCGTCAACGTAAAGAATCTGTCCGTTTACGAAATCGGATGCGCTTGACGCAAGGAATACTGCAGGTCCTGCAAGGTCCTCGGGGTCACCCCAACGGCCTGCGGGTGTCTTGGTGTCAGTGATGAAGCTATCAAAGGGATGCTTGCTTCCATCCGCCTGTGGCTCGCGAAGAGGAGCCGTTTGAGGTGTAGCAATATATCCGGGGCCAATACCGTTACACTGAATGTTATACTGACCGTATTCGGATGCGATATTTCTTGTGAGCATCTTAAGACCGCCCTTTGCTGACGCGTATGCGGATACTGTTTCACGGCCAAATTCACTCATCATAGAGCAAATATTGATGATCTTACCGCTTCTCTGCTTGATCATTGAAGGAAGAACCGCCTTTGAAACGATGAAGGGCGCGTTAAGGTCAACGTCGATTACCTGACGGAACTCACTTGCCTTCATTTCAATCATGGGGATTCTCTTAATGATACCTGCATTATTTACAAGAATGTCGATAACGCCAACCTCTTTTTCAATTTGCGCTACCATTGCGTTAACCGCATCCTCATCAGTAACGTCACAAACGTAACCGTGAGCATCAATTCCGTCAGCCGCGTAAGAAGCAAGTCCGCGGTCAACGAATTCCTGCTTGATGTCATTAAATACTATCTTGGCGCCTGCAGCATGAAGTCCTTTTGCAATTGCATAACCGATACCGTAGGATGCGCCTGTGATAAGGGCAACCTTGCCCTCAAGAGAAAAATTCTTAATACTCATTTTCATATCTCCTTTAATTATCTAAGATCCTTGGTTTGAATGTGGTCCATATCAGTAAATTCCTGATTTTCACCGCACATTGCCCAAATGAATGAATAGTTCTTTGTTCCAACGCCACTGTGTATTGACCAACAGGGAGAAATAACCGCTTCCTCGTTGTGCATAATGATATGGCGTGTTTCGTTAGGCTCACCCATCATATGGAATACTGCATCATTCTCACCCATATCAAGATAGAAATAAACCTCCATTCTTCTTGCGTGTGTATGTGAGGGCATTGTGTTCCAGTTCGAACCAACCTCAAGCTGTGTAAGTCCCATTGAAAGCTGGCAGGACTGCATTACCTCGGGGTGGATGTACTGATTGATAACTCTCTTATTGCAATCCTCAAGAGAACCGCAAGGAACCTTTCTTGCCTTTGTAATATCAATCTTTCTGATGGGATATTCTGTGTGAGCAGGACAGCTTGTTGCATAGAATTTTGCAGGAGCTAAAGGATCAACACTGCGGAAAACAATATCCTTGTGTCCGCGTCCAACATAAATACCGTCACGGGGATTCATTTCATAAACCTCACCGTCAATAACGATTTCACCCTTACCACCGATGTTGATGCAGCCAAGCTCTCTGCGCTGAAGGAAATAATCAGCCGCAAGCTCCTTACCTGCCTCAAGTGATAACTCATTGTCAACGGGGTAAATTCCAAGAACGATTATTCTGTCGATATGGCTGTAAACCATCTTCACATTGTCCTTTGTGAAAAGACCTGAAATATGAAATTCCTCTCTAAGACGGTCGGTAGTATAATATTTCACGTCCTTTGCATTTGCAGCATCTCTAACTTCCATAATAAAATCTCCTTTGTGAAAATAAAATTTCTTCATCTTAAGGATATCATATTTTAACAAATAAATCAAGTATTTTTATGAATTTAATATTATTTTGTATATATTATACAAATATATAATATTAATTAAAATTGATAAATTAATTTTCTAAAAACTATGGAATTTTGCACGATTTTATGATATAATGACTATAATTAGGTTTATTATACACTTTTGTAGAAATTGGAGGGCTTTATGGCTCATTATATAGAAAAGCTTGAAAAATTAACTTTGCCCCTTGTCGTGCTAAACGGCACTGTGGCATTCCCTGCCATCACCGTAAACTTTGAGCTTTCGGATAAGGCAAACGTTGCGGCTGTTGAGGCGGCAAACAGTGTGAATTCGTTTATATTTATCGTTTCTAAAAGACAAATTTCGAACGACCCCATTGAATTTGACAAAATATTTAATATCGGTACGGTTGCAAAAATCAAGCAATCAATCAAAACTCCCGAGGGTAAGACTCGCGTAATTGCTGAGGGCTTTTCGAGAGGTACCGTTGAGGAATATCGCAACTTTGCAAATTACAGAGTTGCTGAGGTTATTTGCAAAACGCTCACCCTTGAGGACCCCGATTCCATTAGGGTTGAAGCTCTTACAAGAGAGGCGCTTGCCGCCGTTGAAAAGATGTCGGGCTTTTTGCCCGCCTCCTCAAAGGAGGTTATTTCAACCATAAAGACAATAAAAAATCCCGGCGCGCTTGCGGACTTTATCGCATCAAACATTCTTGTGCGACACACCGATAAGCAAGAGATCCTCTCTTGCTTTGAACCCATTGAGCGACTTCAAAGGTTGATTATAATTCTTGAGGAGGAGACCGCCCTTCTTGAATGCGAAAGCGCAATTCACAAGGAGGTTCGCGCCCGTCTTAACCGAAACCAAAAGGAATATTATATGCGCGAGCAGCTTCGTGTTATCAAGGAGGAGCTTGGCGACGTTGGTGAGGCGGACGAGTATTTTGAGAGAATTGCCGATATGGATATCGACCCCGAAATCAAGCTAAAGCTTGTAAAGGACGCTGAAAGAATGGCTCGCCTTCCCTTTGGCTCTGCCGAGCTTTCGGTTATGAGAACGTATTTTGACACGGTGCTCGATATTCCGTGGAATGCTTCCACCAAGGATAGAACGGATATTGCGGCGGCTTCAAAAATCCTTGAGCGCGACCACGACGGACTTGAGGACGTTAAGAAAAGAATTCTTGAATTTCTTGCGGTCAAGGAGCTTAATCCCGACCTTAAAAACCAAATTATATGTCTTGCCGGCCCTCCCGGTGTCGGCAAAACCTCGATCGCTTCCTCAATTGCGACCGCTATGAAGCGCAAATACGTTCGCGTGTCCCTTGGCGGTGTAAGAGATGAGGCGGATATTCGCGGACACAGAAAAACATACGTTGGCGCTATGCCGGGTAGAGTTATAAACGCGCTTATTCAGGCTAAGGTGAACAATCCCCTTGTATTGCTTGATGAAATCGATAAATTGACAAGAGATGCTCACGGCGACCCCACAAGTGCTCTTTTGGAGGTGCTTGACGCTGAACAGAACAAGTCATTCCGTGACCACTTCGTTGAGCTTCCCTTCGACCTTTCAAATTGCTTCTTTATCGCAACCGCTAACACGCTTGACACCATTCCCCGTCCCCTTATCGACAGAATGGAGATCATTGAAATCAAGATCTACACCAAGCGCGAGAAGATGAGCATTGCGAAAAATCATCTTATCACAAAGCAGCTAAAGCGCCACGGCTTGAACAAGAGAACGCTCAAGATTACTGACTCCGCGATTGAAGAAATAATTGACTTCTATACTCGCGAGGCAGGTGTGCGTAATCTTGAAAGAACCATCGCTTCCCTTTGCAGAAAGGCGGCTCACAAAATCGTTTCCGAAAAGGTTAAATCCGTAACGGTTGATGCAAAAAATATTGCTTCTTACCTCGGTGAGAGAAAATATCTCCCCGAAAGAATTGACGAATGCAACGAAATCGGCACGGTGAACGGTCTTGCTTATACCGAGCTTGGCGGTGATATGCTCAAAATCGAGGTGTCCGCGCTTGAGGGCACGGGTAAGCTTGAGCTTACCGGCTCACTTGGTGAGGTTATGAAGGAAAGCGCACATATTGCTATTAGCTACGTTCGTTCCATTGCCAAGGAATATGACATTCCCACTGATTTCTATAAAACAAAGGATATACATATCCACGCGCCCGAGGGTGCAGTACCCAAGGACGGCCCATCGGCAGGTGTTACGATGGTAACGGCTCTTGTCAGTGAGCTTGCAAAAATTCCCGTAAGACGCGACGTTGCTATGACGGGTGAAATCACTCTTCGCGGCAAGGTGCTCGCGATCGGAGGCCTTAAGGAAAAGACTATGGCGGCTTATAACGCGGGCGTTAAGACCGTGCTTATTCCCCACGATAATCTTAAGGACCTTAATAACATTGACCCATTAGCGCGTGAAAATCTTCAGTTTATTCCCTGCAAAACGCTTGACGACGTATTAAAAAATGCATTGGTTGAGAGTGATATTTCCTCAATTTATGAGGAAACTCTTCCCCACATTGCATGCGAAACTACAGTTGCAGGTGCAACTATCTATAGAAAATAAAGGTAAAAATTATGGCAGTTAATATTCAAAATACTTCGCTTCGTATCAGTGCGGGACTTGCTAAGCAATTTCCCACCGACCCTATGAAGCAGGTGGCTTTTTCGGGGCGCTCAAACGTCGGAAAAAGCTCTCTTATCAATACGATACTCGGCAGAAAGTCTCTTGCAAGAGTATCTTCAATGCCCGGTAAAACGATAACCATCAACTTCTATGACGTTGACAAAAAGCTCTTTCTAGTTGACCTTCCCGGCTACGGCTATGCAAAGCGTCAATTTGAAAATAAGCAGGTTTGGTCGTCTTTAACCGACGGTTATTTCACACAAAACAAAAATATAGACCTTCTCTCCCTTGTTGTTCAGCTCGTTGACTGCAAGGTCGGTATCACAAACGATGACGCGATGATGATCGATTTCTTAAATCAAATGGAGATTCCCTATATCATCGTGGCAACCAAGGTTGACAAATTGAATAAAACCGACCGAATGAAGCAGCTTGAAAAAATTGCAAATGACGAGGTGCTTGCAGAGGGCACGGCGATCATTCCTTTCTCCTCTCACACGGGTGAAGGAAAAACTGAACTTTTGAAGGAAATTTTCAAATACACAAATCTTTAATTAGGAGGTTAATATGTTTCAACGATTACCCTTAATGATACTTATGCTTCCTGCCATACTTCTCTCGCTCTCGGTTCACGAGGCGGCACACGGTTACGTTGCCTATAGGCTCGGTGACCCCACGGCAAAAAATTTCGGCAGACTTACACTCAACCCCTTAAAGCATATCAATCCCTTTGGATTTATAGCTATGCTCTTCTTCAGCGTTGGTTGGGCAAATCCCGTGCCAATCAATACAAGAAATTTCAAAAATCCCCGAAAGGGTATGGCAATAAGCGCGGCGGCAGGTCCCATATCAAACCTCTGCCTTGCGGTTATCTTTGCAGTTCTTTTAAGACTTGTAATGATCCCCCTTAAAACCGTGATGGATGAAGCCCTTATCAGTGCCTACACCTATAACGAGATATTTGAATTGCTTCACTCAAACGTAGCATACACCTTGCTCTCACTAGTTGCAATTATGCTATATCTTGGAATTACGCTTAACATCAACCTGATGCTCTTTAATCTCATTCCCCTGCCCCCTCTTGACGGCTCGAGAATGGCATACGTTTTCTTACCCACGGAAACGTATTTCAAGATAATGCAGTATGAAAAATACATTATGATCGGCTTCCTCGTTATTTTTGCCACAGGTATTTTTGACAGACCGCTGAGCATTGTCAACGATCTTGTCAACACCTTCTTGTTCAACGTATTGGGAATGCCCGAAAATTATCTTTACACCGCGATCAGCGACCTTTTGTCCCGTTTGCCCAAATTCACCCTATAATTTTATTTCAGGAGTTTTCTAAATGGAAAGCATTACTTACCGTCTTGATCAATTTGAAGGCCCACTTGACCTTTTGTTGACTCTTATTCACAAAAATAAAGTTAATATTGAGGATATTCCGATTGCTCTGATTTGCGACCAGTATATGCAATATATCCAAGAGGCGCAAGGAATGGATATGGAAATTGCTTCCGAATTCATCGTGATGGCAAGTGATCTTATGCTTATCAAGAGTAAACTCTTACTTCCTCGCGAAAAAGAGGATGAGGAGGACCCAAGAAAGCAGCTTGCCGACGCGCTTATCCGTTATCAGCAGGCAAAGGAGGCGGCGTCTAAGATGCATCCCCTTTACGCGATGTTCTCAGGACGTCAAATCAAGGACACGGACGAAATAAGCGTTGACCGCACCTTCGTTGCCGACCAGGACGTTGAAAAGCTATTTGCCGCCATGAAGCGCATAGTTGACTTTAACGATGCTCTTGAGCACGCGCAAAAGAATGCGTTCACACCTATGATCGCAAAGCCAATCGTTCCCGTTGAGCACAAGATCTTGCAGATCATGACGCGTCTGACATCAAATCGCTATCAAACGCTTGAGGATTTCGTTAGTGATAGCGTATCCCTGCCCGATATGATTGCAATTTTTATCGGCGTGCTTGAATTGGTCAAAACAAAACGTATTTTGCTCGTTGAGGACGATGAGGAAATGCCCGACGCGAACTACGGTCTTACAACCGTATTTACCTTAAACGAAAACTACGTTCCCGAAGAAGAAAATACTGAGAGCGAGGAAGAAAACAATGGATGAAATTAAGGATATTGAAGTAAAAGAAATAAAAAATCCCGCGGCTACCATCGAAGCAATTATGTTTGCCGCAGGCTACCCCATGAAATATGACAAGCTTGCCGAGGTGCTTGGATTAACACCAAGTGAAATCAAAAGATACGTATCGGAACTTGCCGAAAAATACAACGACGACGACCACGGAATCATGATTTTGATGTTCCCTGAGACCTGTCAGTTTTGCACCAAGGAGGCGCATTTGCCTCTCATTAAAGAAGCTCTTGGAATTAAACGCGGAGGTAACCTTTCAAACTCCTCAATGGAGGTTTTGGCAATCGTTGCCTACAATCAGCCCGTAACGAGAAGCTTTGTTGACCTTGTGCGCGGAGTTGATTCTAACTACGCGATGAACAGTCTTATCGACAAGGGTCTTATTGAAAGCTGCGGACGACTTGACGCTCCCGGCAGACCAATGCTCTACGGCACGACGGACAAGTTCCTTCGTGTGTTCGGAATTTCATCGGTCAATGAATTGCCCGAAATTGAGATTTTGCGCGCAAGTGACGAGCAGATGGAAATTATGGCGCCCGGTGAAGAATTGATCGAAGAGGAAGAATAATTTCTAAAATACTTTTTTGAGAGGAGGAAGGCATTATAATCGCGCTTTATATTTTACTTGGAATAGCACTGCTTATTTGTCTTATTCTCTCATTAAGAATCAAGCTGCAAATAATCTATTGCGACGAGCTTTGCGTCTATTTGAGGGTGCTGTTTTTCAAAATCAAGATCCTGCCCGACAAGGACAATAAATTCGACGTTTCCAAGCTTAAAAAGAAGAAAAAGGAAAATCAGCCCCCCATTATCAAGAATATTAAGGATGCCGAAGCCGATTCCCCGTCCCTGCTTGATAAATTGAACTCGATTCGTGAGATTATTACTATAGTCTTTAATGAATTCAAGTCCTATCTTCACGTTAAGCTGACTAAAATACACGTCAGTGTGGCAACCGACGACGCGGCAAAGACCGCTATTCTCTACGGTGCAGTTTCAACTGCAGTTGCCTGCATCGTCGATTTGATTGACGAAATAACTAACCTAAAGCCCCTAAAGGACTCATCAATCTACGTGGAGCCGAGCTTCTTAACAAGCAAAACGGAGCTTGACCTCAACATCACGCTGTATATCTCAGTTTGGGGTTTAATTAACGCATCATTAAAATCGCTTATTCAATACTATATATCAAATAACCGAAAGGAAAACTGAAATGGCTAACGAAAACAAATTTGACTCAATGTTCAAAACATCATTCGACAATATCAAGGGTATGCTCGATTCTAACACCGTTGTTGGAAACGCGATCGAGCTTTCCAATGGAACGACAATTATTCCCATTTCAAAAATCAGCGTTGGCTTTGCTACGGGTGGCGTTGATTCGGGCGCAACTCCCAAAAAATCAAAGAAATTCGGTGGTGGCGGTGGAAGCGGTATGACCGTTAACCCCATCGGCTTCCTCGTTATCGACAAGTTCGGCAAAACCGACTTCGTTAGCGTTGAGGGCAAGGGCACTCCCGACCCCATTGAGCAATTTACCGACCTTCTTGATCGCTCACCCGAGATCATTCAGAAGATAAAGAATATCTTTACAAACGAAGAGCCCAAAGAGGTTGTAGTTGAGGAGATAGTTAAATAAATAAGTAATAAAAGGCTGCCTCGGGCAATATACTGTTCCGAGGTGAGTTTTTATGGTTATTTTCAAACGACTTTTGGCTTTTTTACTCATAATTTTAATGCTGATATGCATTCCCTCCCCCCTGCCCGTCTCGGCAAGTGAGGTGCAGTTATCGGGCATTTCGGCAAAATCCGCGTGCTTAATTGAAGCAGAAAGCGGACGCGTTCTATATTCAAAAAACGGCAGTGCAAGATTGCCCATGGCATCAACCACAAAGATTATGAGCGCCATTGTTGCTCTTGAAAGTGGCGTTTCACTTGAAACCAAAATAAAAGTGCCAAAGGAAGCGGTTGGTATTGAGGGCTCATCGGTCTATTTGAAGCAGGGTGAAAGCGTAACCCTTGAAATGCTTTTATATGCGCTTATGCTCTCCTCTGCAAACGATGCCGCAGTTGCCATTGCCCACGCGGTGAGTGGCTCGCTTGACGGCTTTGTTGCCCTAATGAACCAAAGGGCGCAGGATTTGGGGCTGACGGATACTCATTTTACTAATCCTCACGGGCTTTATGATGACGAGCATTACACGAGTGCAAATGATTTGGCTAAAATTATGGCGCACGCTATGAAAAATGACGCCTTTGCTAAAATAACCGCAACGCAAACCAAGGCATTTGCGCGTGAGGGCGATTCTTCGTTTTTGCTCACCAATCACAACAAGCTGCTTAAGACCTATGACGGAGTTATCGGCGGTAAAACGGGCTTTACGAAGAAAAGCGGTCGCTGTCTTGTAAGCTGTGCCGAAAGAGACGGACTAAGGCTTATAGCAGTCACGTTGAACGCGCCAAACGATTGGAACGACCACAAGGAGCTTTACGATTTTGGATTCGCGAGCTATCGAAACGTGCATTTTGACTCGCAAAGCATTAAAATTCCCGTTATTTCGGGCAAAAGCAGTGAGATTTTGGCATATTCCAACCCTTTTGATATGGTTTTGCCTCAAAATCACGGTGAAATATCACTTAAAATTTATGCTCCCCGATTTGTCTTTGCCGATGTGAAAAAAGGCGAGGTGCTGGGGGACGTGATTTATTATCTAGACGGAAAAATTATTGCCATATCCCCACTGTATGCATCAGGAAATGTGGCAAATATCAAATATAAATTCAACCTATTTACTTGGTTGATGGATTTTATTAAAGGAATTTTCGACTAATGGAAAAAATTAGACTTCAAAAATATTTTACGGACTGCGGTGTGCTCTCCCGTCGCGCGGCGGAGGAGGAAATTAAAGCCGGCAAGGTAAGGGTCAACGGAATACGAGCCGAGCTTGGCGACAAAATTGACCCCGAGACCGACATAGTTGAATACAAGGGCAAAAGAATTGTGCCAAGAAAGGAAGATAAGCTCGTTTATATTCTTCTAAATAAGCCCGCAGGCGTTGTTACAAGCGCAAAGGACGAAAAAGGCAGACTCTGTGTCACAGACCTTGTGAAATGCGGAACGAGAGTTTATCCCGTTGGCCGCCTTGACCTTAATTCGCAGGGGCTTATCCTCATGACGAATGACGGTGAATTAACGAATAAGCTCACTCACCCAAGGCACGAGATACCTAAAATCTATGAGGTTGACGTTGTCGGCAGGGTTACTACCGAGCAGTTGACAGTGCTCAACTCCTCAATGACGGTCGACGGCTACGTTCTGCTCCCCGTTAAGACCGAATTTCTCTCAAAAAATGAGAAATTCACTACTCTCAGAATGACTCTTTTTGAGGGTCGAAACCGCCAAATCAGAAAAATGTGCGAGCAGGTCGGCTTAAAGGTCGCAAAGCTCACCCGAGTTGCCATTGGTAATATCACTCTTGGCGACCTTCAAGGCGGCAAGTGGAGATACCTCACTAACGAAGAAATTAGAATGTTGAAGAAATAGATTTCAGTTCAATTCGGGTTTTATCGGAAAGTTAGTTTAGAAAAGGATTTTTCGCTTTTTTGAAAAAAAGCTCGCAAAAAACCTTTTAAGGCACTTCGTAATAGTAGCCGTAGAGTTTGTACAGACTCAACTAAACTCCGCTTATCTATAACAAAAAAGAGCAGAATTCAATCTGCTCTCTTTTTTATTTTGTTAGTAATGCAACTCTATCGTTCCCGCCATAGTCCTTAAAAATTTCGCAGGTGAAGTCATTCTCACTCGCAATTCTGCGCAAGGCGTCCGCTTGGTCATAGCCGATTTCAAAAAGAATAAATCCACCGACCTTTAAGAATTTTGAATAATCCTTAACTATCTTGTTATAGAATATAAGGCCGTCCTCACCGCCGTAAAGCGCGGCATATGGCTCGTGCTTCACCTCGGGTGAGAGATCTTCAATAACCTCGGGGCGAATATACGGTGGGTTTGAGAGTATTGCGTCAAATTGCATTCCCACAAGCGCATTTTCTTCACTTAGAACGTCAAGGAGCATTGGGATAGCCCTTTTATCCACTCCGTTATGAAATGCGTTTTTAGAGGCAATTTTAAGCGTTGCTTCGAACTTATCAACCATAACGGCGCTTGTGTCCTCTCTTTCGGCAAGCGTGGACACGGCAATACAGCCGCTACCCGTACAAAGATCAATAAAATGAGCGTTTTCGGGCAAAAGCTCTATGGCTTTTTCAACCAAGATCTCAGTATCGGAGCGCGGAATCAGGCAATTTTCATCAACGAAATATTCCTGCCTGTAAAACTCCCATTTTCCAATGATATATTGAAGAGGAACGCGCTTTTCCCTTTTGCCAATCGCTTCCTCAAGCTCCCTTGAGTCAATCTCCTCATCCCTATTTACAAGATAATGGGATATTCTCTTTTTTGTAAAATGCTCAATTAAAATTTTGGCTTCATACTCATACTCGTCGGGAGAAATTAGCTGAAGCTTGTCGATAATATCCCTGTATTTCATAAAAATCCTTTTCTTAATAAATTTTTTATAATTTTTTATTTATTTTTATTGCTTTTTTCGAAAAATGTGGTATAATGTAAGTAGAAATCTTTGATTGGAGGTTATCCTATGGAAAACAAAAAGACCAATTATGGTAAAATTATCTTCATAACTCTCGCAGTTATCGCCGCTTTCGCTGCAATTGCCTTCATCGTTTACAAATTGTTCGTTAAGAACCTTGAAAAATGCTATGATGAAGAAGACGATCTCTTCCTTGAAGAGGATGATTCTTGCGAATGCGAGTGCCTTCAGTGTGACGCTGAATAATTAAAAATTAATAGTAGAAAGTGCCTTGTTAAAAAGGCACTTTTTTCTTTTATTATTTTTTCATCAGCCTTTGCGCTCTGATATCGGTGCCGGCAAAAAGCAACACCTTATATTCACCGAACATTCGGCTTGTAATTCTATCGGTATATTTTTTCTTGATATCCTCTTGTGAAAGATTAGTGCTGACGATCGTGGGCTTTTTACGGCTTAAGCGGTCGTTGAGCAAATTATAGAGCGTGGAGATGGAAAACTGATTTATCATCTCTGTTCCAAGGTCGTCTATAATGAGCAAATCGCACTCAAAATATCTTTCAATAAGCTCGTTTGGCTCGTTGCTATAGGTCTTGAATCTTTGAATCTCAAACTGAGAGAAAAGGTCGATTGCGCCCGTATAGAACACGTCGTTTCCCTTTTCGATCACACCGCGCGCAACCGCGCTTGAAAGGTGAGTTTTGCCAAGTCCCGTTCCGCCCATCATCAAAATGCTTTGAGAGGATCTGGGTGAAAACTCATTTGCATAGTTTTGCAAAAATTCAACGTTTTTGCTCATCATATCGTAATAAGTCGGGTTTTTCTTGTAGTAGTCAAGCGAGAAATTGTCAAAGCGCTGCTCCTTGATAAGCGCGGCAAAGCCACTGCTTTCAATTCCGGCAAGGGTGAGCGCCTCCTTCATGCAGGAGCACATCTTATTTTCAATAAAGCCCGTGTCGTTGCACTTTGAACAATCGTACTTAACGTCGGAGTAATCGGCAGGATATCCGTTCTCCAAAAGAAGCTCGGCGCGTCTTTTCAAAAGCACGGCATTCTGCTCTCTTATCTCGGCAATTTTTGAGGCTGTGTCACCGCCCGAAAGGGATGCTGAAAAGATCTCAAGTCCCGTTAACGAGAGCGCTTTGTCAATTTTAGCAACCTCGGGAATAGCCGCGTGAAGCTCGCGGGCACATCTGTCTGCCATATCTCTCGCGATAAGATATTTTTGCGAATATTCCTCGTATATTTTTTTGTAAATTGAATTATTATATCCCATATTTACTCCTCTGAATATGAACGCTTAAGCGCCGCCGCAAAGAAATCGTCAACGTCAAAGCTTGAGCCTTCAGCTGCCTTTTCCTCTTCACGCGCGGCAAGTAAGGAATTCACCTCATCAATATTCTTAATTCCCTCGGCAAACCACTTTTCAAGAATCGCATTGGCATAGTGAACCGACGGCTTATTAGTTGCGCCCACGGTGATTTCATACGCCTTTTCGATAACGTCAAGGTCATATTTATAGGTGTTGACCCACGCGTCGACCTGCTTTTGCTCCTTTGAGGTGAGCTTGCGCGCACCAAGTCCGAAAATATTCTTGATCTTAGTTTCGATCTGCGCCTTTTCCTCCCTTGCATAGAGAGCCTTTTGAAGCACCTTGGCATCTGTAAAGCCATCGTCAATGCAGGAGATCGCAACCTTTTCAATATAGCGAAGCGACTTCATATCGTTTCTTGCCGCGTAGTGCATAACGACGAGAATATAATCGTTGTCAAGTCCAAGATAATCGACAAGTCCCATAAGCACCTTAATATCGGCGGCGGTAAACACCTTGCCAAGAACGTTTTGGCACTCGTCGATAAGTCCCACGACGTTATTGTGCTTTTGAAGCAACGAGTTAAGCTCTGCGCTTGTGTACTGAGGAAGCTCAGTAACCTTTGCGCGTTTCTTAATGCTATCATCACTGCTCTTTTCATTTTTAACTACGGCCATGGGTGTCTGCTCGCCCTCTCCGAGAGAAATCACGCCCGTTCCGTTCCAAAATGCAACGGAGCTTTGAACGTCACTTGCCTCGCAAGAAAGCTCGTCGGCAATAAGCTGCTCGTATTTTCCCGTTCTGTATCTATCGGACGAGGCGATCAAAAGCAAAACCTTAATATCGAACTTCTTTGCCTTATCAACGAAGGCAAGCGCCGACGCAGGCAAAACTGCCACACCGTTGCCGTAATTTATATCTATACGTATCTTTTCAGTCTTTTTCATCTTACTTTTTTATTCCTTATTTGCAATTCGGTAGTTGAGCGTCATCAAGGAGTCACCCAAGTGAACGTTTTCAACCACAATTTCCTTTTCGATGGAGTCAAGCTCCTGACCCGTAAAGTTCCAAATGCCCGAAATATCGGTCTCGGCAATTCTTTCAGCCATTGCAAGCGCGTGCTCCTTGGGAAGCGTGAGCACAGCAATATCGACCGTGTGGGTTGCAACAAATCTTTCAAATTCGTTGATGTGAAGAATCGGTATCTCATTCACCACATTGCCTACAAGGGCTTCATCATTGTCAAAGATGGCAACGATATCCACTCCGCGCTTTTCAAACATATCGTTGTTTGCAAGGGCGCGTCCGATATTACCGCCACCGATAATTATTGCCTGAAAGCCCTCACCAACGCCAAGAAGCTCGCAAATCCTTGCATAGAGATAGTTAACGTTATAGCCGTATCCCTGCTGACCGAAGCCGCCAAAGCAGTTAAGGTCCTGGCGGATCTGTGAGGCGGTGATGTTCATTCTTCTTGAAAGCTCTGCGGAGCTTATTCTAGTCTTGCCCTCTCTGATGAGAATTCTTAAATATCTAAAATATCTGGGCAATCTTTTTATAACTGCGGCAGACACGTTTTCCTTTGAAAAATTCATTTGCTCCTCGTTATTAAAAACGTCCTTTTCCTTCATAATTTTACCTTTCCAAATTTAACAGTATTAATTTTGAGTTTTGCACAGGCCGTGCTTGTGAAAAAAGCTTGATAAATCAAGTTTCCCACAGTTTCCACATAGTTTTCCACATAGTAGCTGTGGAAAACTGTGTCGGCTTTTGTCGGTATCAGTCAAGCGGCGAATATGCGCTCGCGTTGAGATAGGTATCGGCAAAATTGCCCTTTTTGTATTCGTAATATCCTGCCAAGGCAATCATTGCGCCGTTATCTCCGCAAAGAGATCTATCGGGCATTGCAAACTTGATTCCCTTCTTCTCACAAAGACGTGAAAGAGCCGCTCGAATATGTGAGTTTGCGGCAACTCCGCCCGAAATTGCAAAGGTCTTGGCTCCGCTTTTATCAAGCGCGTCTTCAACCTTTTTGCAAATTCCCTTTACAACGCAATCGGTATAGGATGCAGCCACGTCCGCGTAGCTTATCTCTATTCCCTTTTGCGCGTTGCTATTGATGTAGTTAAGCGCAGAGGTCTTAAGTCCGCTGAATGAGAAATCAAGATTATCGCCAATAAGCGCGGGAGATGGGAATTTGATTGCCTTGGGGTCGCCCTCATAAGCCAATTTATCAAGTGCCGCACCGCCGGGATAAGGCATACCCATTACTCTTGCGATCTTATCAAATGCTTCACCTGCCGCGTCGTCCCTCGTTGTGCCAAGCTCCAAGAAGTCGGCATAGTCACGAATGTGATAAATCGAGGTATGTCCGCCCGAAACAACGAGCGCCAAAAAGGGCGGCTTCAAATCAGGATCTGCAAAATATGCCGCCGCAACGTGTCCCTTTATATGATCAACGGGCACAAGCGGAATATTGTTGGCAAATGCCAAGCTTTTTGCAAAGTTCACTCCCACCAAAAGCGCACCGATAAGCCCCGGGGACGAGGTAACCGCGATAGCACCGAGGTCGGAGAGTGTGATACCTGCAGTATCAAGCGCCTCGTGTGTGATGCGCGACACCGCCTCGATGTGCGCTCTGCTTGCAATCTCTGGCACAACTCCGCCGTAAAGTCTATGAATATCTATTTGTGATGCCACTATGTTCGAGCGAATATAGGGCTTCTCATCAATTATTTCAACCACGGAAGCCGATGTTTCGTCACATGAGCTTTCCATTCCTAAAATGTACATAAATAACTTCCTAATCTAATTTTTTTATCATTACAAGGGCATTTTCACGCGGGTTTCTATAGAAATCACGGCGCTTGCCCTCTACAGTAAAGCCAAGCCCTTGATATAGGGAGATGGCGGGCAAATTGCTCTCTCTCACCTCAAGTGAAATAAAGCTTATCCCTCTTTTATGACACTCCTCAAAAACCGCTTCAAGCACTGCACGAGCATATCCTCTGCCGCGAAGCGAAATATCCGTTGCCACGTTGACGATCTGCGCCTCGTCAAGCACAGTCACAAGGGTGCAATAGGACGCAAGCGCTTCGCCCTCAAGCGCGCAAACGCAAAACGCGTTGTCACTAAGAAAAAGCTCAAGTCCCTTCTCACTGCACGGATCTGAAAATATCTCCCCCTCAAGTCGCGCGATATGTGGCAAATGCTCCCTTTTTGCTAAAACGGTGCTTATCATTTTAATATCCGAAATTGCCCGTTAAGGAGTCATCGTCCACGATCCACTCGTTGACGTCGATAACGCGAAAGCTTTCCTTGTCGTCGCGAACCACGATGAACGAAATGCCCGCGTTGATTACGAGCTTTTTGCACATCATACAGGACGAGGTGTGTGGCACGAGCGTTTCACTTGCAGGGTCAACACAAGCCATATAAAGCGTTGCGCCAAGCATTTGGTCGCGGGGCGCGGCAATTATTGCGTTTGCCTCCGCGTGAACGGAACGGCAAAGCTCGTATCTCTCACCGCGAGGAATTTGAAGCTTCTCTCTCATACAAAATTGAAGCTCGTTGCAATTTCTTCTGCCACGGGGTGAACCGTTGTAGCCCGTTGAAATGATAACGTCATTCTTAACGATGATCGCGCCGTACTTTTTGCGCATGCAGGTGCTTCTCTCGGCAACCGTTTGCGCTATGTCAAGATAATAGTTTTCCTTTGAAATTCTATCCATACTAATCCATCCTAAGAGTAAAAATAACTATACATAGTATATTATAAAATAAACACTCAAAAAAAGAAAGAGTTTTTACAAATTTCCTCAAAATAAGATAAACAAAAAAA
>JAZLBH010000059.1:0-2316 GCA_045613605.1 Eubacteriales bacterium | reverse complement strand
TATCGCCGTGCGAAATTCATTCGCTTTGCTTAATGAAGGTCAAAATGACAACTCTATAAAATCACGCCGATAGGCGTGGATGAGATTACATACCAATCCTTTGGATTGGATAGAAAAAAGACCGTTTTCGAACGGTCTTTTTTCTTGGCTCCCCGAACTGGGCTCGAACCAGTGACATCATGATTAACAGTCATGCGCTCTACCGACTGAGCTATCGAGGAATGTCGGTATGGTATTATTATATGCTCTCTTTACGTGAGCGATACCTATTATAACATAAACTTTTTGGAAAGTCAACATTTTTTGAAAAAAAATATTATTTATTTTCATTCGCCATATTATTAATCTATTGGCTGTTGAAATACGTAATGACTTATGGTATAATAAGTAATAAAATAAGCCATAGGAGCATTTGAGTGAATTATGGAGCAATCTAACATTTTAAATTTTTCCGTTCAAATCAATAACGGCTTTAAGGAAACGAGCGCAGATGGAGCGACTTTAGTTTTTGATTCCAAATACGGAATAATGTTTTGCGCCTGTATGCCGGGAAATCATGGCGCTTACGGAGAATCAAGAGGCAAAATAAGTTTGTCGTATTTTCCTGCATCACAACCAACGAATATTAAATTTGTAGAAATTGATAACAGAAAAGACGTTTATTGCCATAATATGCTCGGACTGGGTGACGGCAAGGTAAGAATTATTTACGAATTGGACAGCCGAGCAGAAGGCGACCATCAAACCGTATATAAAGATTTTGATTTTCTAACCGAAACACTTTCCGAAGCAAAGGTTGTTATGCTGAAAAAAGATGACGGTTCAACAGTTCCGCTTTGCACCAGCGAACAGTTTGACTATTTACGTAGCAAGGGCTTTACTAATCAAAAATATGTGCAAACAGAACAAATTGCCTTCGGCAGCCATACCATTTTCCGCGAAAAAGACGGGTATGTTTACGGAGCGATAACCAGTTATTTTGCAGAGCCTATTTTATATCGCTCTAAAGATAACTTGGCAACTTTAGAGTTTTTTGCGATTTGTCCGTATTCTGCGCAGTATGAAATGGATTATAAATTCTATAACGGAAAAATTAAGGCGATATACAGAACCCCTCCTGAGCGCAATTCAATTTTTTATACTGAAAGCGCTGATAACGGCAAAACCTGGAGCGAGCCTTACTTAATAAAAGACAGCGTATCTTGCAGACCTAGGTTAATTAATTATTCTGACGGAATACTTGTTGTTGCAAATCACTATAATTCGGATAGCGGCAACCGTCCTGAAGTAATACAGGCAAGAACAAGTGTCAGAATGTATATTATCAAAGACGGAGAAGTTCCTAACGAAAAAACGTTGGTAAAGGAATTATATAGCAAGTGTGGAATTGTAAACGTTTCTGCGATAGACGTTTTAGGCGATGTTTATTTTGCTTACAGCACGTCAGAGGTTGCTCTTGAATATCAGAACGGCAATCCTAAAGTGCGCGGGAAAGATGCTATCAGATACGTTAAATTAGGCGATTTGACCGAAGTGTAAGCTGCTATCAAAAATAAAATTTTCGGAGTGACGAGCTGTACGAACGGTTGCTTTCGCATAAATTGATGAATGATGAAAGCAAAACTACGGTTCGAAATTGTTGGGGTAACTCATAGAGCAGTTCTGAAAAGGACTGCTCTTTTTTTTGCGCTCCCGAACGGGCATCTTACCAGATGATGTTTGCTTTGCAAACGGTCACTGGTTCCGCTACGCGCCCGTCAAGTCGCATAGTCGTAACGTGCTCAAATCACAGATTTGCTTCGTTACTCCTTGCTTGGTTGACTTCACTTCGTAAAAACGATTATCAATCGTTTTATATTCGTTCACCCAGTTCGGGGAGCCATATCGGTGCAACAATTTTGCACCCTGACACAAAAGTCCTTGATTTTCAAGGGCTTTTCGTGTTTTTATAGGTAAAAAACACCCCCCTTTCACCATTGCACCTTTTCCCCGACCTTTTGGACTTGAACCTGCGACTTGATGAAACGTATTGAAAAAACAACTTTTTATGATATAATATCATAAGAAAGGAGTGCAATCAATATGCTGATGGATTTTACAAAAGAAAAATTTGATATTATCATTCAGGCGGGACAGTCAAATGCCGAGGGATACGGATTTGGACCGGTAAAAGAGCCATATGTTCCTTGCGATAAGGTTTTTTACCTGAATCAAGACCTCACGATTTCGCAGGCGTGTGAAAAGGTGACGGGGAACGAAATTCAGACGAATTGGAGCCTTTCTTTTTCACGCGAGTACATAAAGGGGGGCATGCTG
>JAZLBH010000058.1:0-8370 GCA_045613605.1 Eubacteriales bacterium | reverse complement strand
TGCATTCTTTATATATTTGTCAAGCGCGTAAACAAAGGCAACCTTAACCGCCTTATCGGGTGAGCCACCGTGCTCAAGGAAGCTTGAGTTGTGGTAATATTCAAGCTTGTTTACTGTATTTGAAACACAGAAGGAGAAGTCTGCTTTGAGCTTATATTCATCCTTGTCGTTTCTGTCTCTACCTTGAGTTTCCAAGTGCCAAAGCACCGGCTCGGTAGCGGCGCTCTCACCGCACATTTCCTTGATATAGTCGGAAATGCCGTGCTCATATTTGAAGGATTTTTTAGAAAACTTTTTGCCATCCTCTTCAACGTTCAATTCAAATTCGATACCTGAATTGATAACCGCCTGACGGTGAAGTGTTTCTTCAAAAAACGAGGAGGGAATATTGATATCCGTGAAAACGTCAAGGTCGGGCTTCCAACGAATTACAGTACCTGTACGCTTTTCACCCTTACCCAATTCGCGTGTTTGAAGCTCACTGATGGGTTCACCTCTCTTGAAGTGAATTGAGTGCTCATATGTACCGTCGTAAGAAAAAACGTCCATATACTCAGAGCTGTACTGTGTAGCACAAGCGCCAAGACCGTTAAGACCGAGAGAATATTCGTAAGCGGAATCCTCATTGTTGTTATCATACTTGCCGCCCGCATAGAGCTCACAGTAAATAAGATCCCAGTTCCATCTGCCTTCGGCTTCGTTGTATCCAAGGGGAACGCCACGTCCGTGGTCATCAACCTCAATTGAGTGGTCCTTATAGGCGGTTACTTTAATAACGTTGCCGTGACCCTCACGCGCCTCGTCAACGGAGTTTGAAAGAATTTCAAAGAATGAGTGCTCACAACCCTCAAGACCGTCAGATCCGAAGATTACACCGGGACGCATTCTAACACGGTCCGCGCCTTTAAGAGCTTTGATGCTTTGGTTATCATATTGTGGTGTGGTATTCTTACTTTTAGCCATTTTTATCTCCAAAAATATAATAATCTATATAATAATATTATTATACCAAAAAAATTTACATTTGAAAAGGGTTTTTTATAAAAAAATCGCGAAAAAAACAACTATTTTCTATTGCAAAAGTGCAGAAAAAAAGATATAATATAAAATAGGTGATTTTGTTTTTGGAGGTATATATGAAAACCGTTGAACTCATTAAAAACAGAATAAAAAATGCGCGTTGTGCCGTGCTCGGATTTGGAGTTTCAAACATTCCTTTAGTTGAAATTTTGGTGGCTTGCGGAAATGAGATAACCGTACACGATAAGAACGGTTTCGATAAGCTTGATGCTCGTGCAAATGATTTTTCAAAGCAGGGAGTAAAGTTTGTTACAGGTGAAAATTATCTTGATGAAATAGATGCGGACATTATCTTCCGTTCACCCGGAATTCGTCCCGATTATGACGGAATTGTGAAGGCTATTAAAAATGGCGCAGAGCTTACAAGTGAGATGGAGCTTTTCTTGGAACTTACACCTGCCTATGTTTTAGGTGTGACCGGTAGTGACGGAAAAACAACTACAACAACTATTTCATACAAGCTTCTTGAAAAGGAATTTGAAAATAGTAATCGCAAGATATATGTTGGCGGAAATATAGGAACTCCATTGCTTTCCAAGGTTGGGGAAATGACGGAGAACGATATTTGTGTACTTGAGTTGTCGAGTTTCCAACTATTCACAATGAAAAAATCGCCCGAGCGCGCGGTGATTACTAATCTTTCACCAAATCATCTTGATTGGCACAGGGGAATGGATGAGTACGTTGAGGCAAAAACCAATATTTACAAGCACGGTACCAAATATCTTACTCTAAATGGAAATAATCAGCTCTCTAAAGGGCTAGTAGTTGAAAAGGCAATTAACCTTTCGTTGTTCTCGGCTGATTTTTCATTTGAAGATACCAATGAATCGAGAATGATTATCCATAATGGGAAGATATGCAGATATGAAGAGGGGACTATTGATGAAATCCTTAGCATTGATTCAATCCTTATACCCGGTAAGCACAACGTGGAAAACTATATGGCGGCAATGTCACTCACGTATGGATTAGTGTCTAAAGAAACGATAAATTATATTGCCAAGACATTTGGCGGTGTTGAGCATAGACTTGAATTTGTTCGTGAATTTGAGGGTGTTAAGTATTATAACAGTTCAATAGATTCGAGTCCCTCAAGAACAGCGGCAGCGCTTTCAGCATTATCACAAAAGCCCATTGTTATTTGCGGTGGATACGACAAGCAAATACCATTTGAACCCCTTGCCGATGCTCTTAATGAAAGAGCCAAGGCAGTTATTTTAACCGGTGCAACTGCTGAAAAGATAAATGATGCTTTGAAAAACAGTAACTCTCAAATTGATATTTATTTTGAAAAGGATTTTGAGAGGGCAATATATCTTGCGAAAGATGTTGCAAAAAAGAATGATATAATTCTTTTATCTCCCGCTTGTGCAAGCTTTGATTCATTCAAAAACTTTATGGAGCGCGGAAATAAATTTAAAGAGATAGTTAACAGTTTTTAATAGATTGGAGAAAATTATGGAACTTAAAAAGTTAATTGTTGATCTTTCATCACTTATGAGTATTGGTGGATTTGAAAGAGAAAAGCTGATTTCTCTTGTAGGTGATAATTTTGATGAAAATTATCTTGACAACGTTGGAAATCAGATATTTGTTAAAAAATGCGGTCGAGAAAATGCGCCCAAGATTATGCTTGATGCACATATGGATGAAATCGGTATGTACGTTACTGAAATTCTTGACGGTGGTTTTCTTCGTGTTACAAATATAGGTGGTATTGACACACATATTTTGCAGGCAAGTGATGTAATTATTTACGGTAAGGATGAAAGATTGTTTGGCGTTATCGCATCAACTCCTCCCCATCTTGCAAGCGGTGACGGAACAAAGCTCCCTCAAATTGATGAGCTTTTGATTGATACATGCTATACTAAAGATGAACTTGAAGCTAAAATCAGAGTTGGTACTCCCGTGGGATTTGCTCCTAAATATACTGAAATACTCAATAATAAAATTATGGGTAAGAGCTTTGACGATAAGGCATGCGCCGCTTGTGCTATTTATGCTGCTATAAATACTCCTCGTGATGAGCTTGCAGGTGACGTTTACGTTATGCTTTCTTGCTGTGAAGAGGTTACAGGAATGGTTGCTCCCGGTGCGTACGCTCTTAATCCCAATTACGCAATGAGTATTGATGTAAATCTTGGAAGAGCACCGGGTACAAAGAAAGAAGATACTGTTGAGCTTGCTAAAGGACCTTCTATTACCATTTCAGCAGTTACTGACAGAAAGCTTACTAATATGCTTATTGATGTGGCCAAGGAAAAGGAAATCCCTCATCAAATTTCCGTTTGCCCTACACACACGGGTACGAACGCAGTTTCAATTCAACTTGCCAGAGAGGGAATCCCCACGGTTGACGTTGGACTGCCCCTTGCATCCATGCATACATACAATGAGATAATTTCTCTTGATGATACAAAGACACTTTGTGACCTTATTTCAGCATTTATTACTGATAAAAGGATTGCTGAAGAATTTGGCAAAGGAGGATTTGAAATATGAAAAAATACGGAATAGAGCTTTTAGAATATCTTTTCCAAAAATTCGGACCTACCGGTTTTGAAAATGAGGTTGCAGATGCGATCGTTGAGCAGCTTGGTGATGATTGCGACATGATCGTTAAGGATAGCTTTGGTAACGTTTATGCACTTGTAAAGGGTACGGGAGATGATAGAGTTATGATTTCATCCCATATGGATGAGGTTGGCTTTATGATTACAGATATTGACAGTGATGGATATATTAAATTCGCAAATCTTGGTGGAATTGATCCCAAGGTGCTTTACGGCAAGCAGGTTATTCTTGGTAATGAAAAAACCAAAATAAACGGTGTTATTGCTGCCAAGGCAATTCATCACAAGCGCAGAGAGGATAGATTTTCAGTTACTCCTATTAAGGAGATGTATATTGATATTGGTGCTAAGGATGCTGATGAAGCAAAGGAATACGTTAATATCGGTGATTTTGGTGTATTCAATTCAGACTTTGTTTACTTTGGAACTGATAACAAGTATATGAAGGGTAAAGCAATAGACGATAGAGCAGGATGCTGCGCTATGATTGAAACTATTAGAAAGATTAGAGAAAATAATATTACTCTTCCTTTCAATACTTATTTTTGCTTTACAGTAAGAGAAGAGGTTGGACTTTCCGGCGCAAAGGTTGCCGCTGAAAAGGTTAAGCCATCCCGTGCAATAATTCTTGAAAGCACTGCTATTGGTGATATTGCAGGTGCTCCCGCACATAAGAGAGTTGCTGACATTGGTTCAGGTGGGGTTATATCTCTTATGGATAGATCAACTATCTATGATACCGACTTTGTTAATTTTACACTTGATACTGCAAAAAATAATGATATTAAAGCACAGGTTAAGAGATACGTTTCGGGTGGAAACGATGCAGGACACATTCATAAATCCGGCAAGGGAGTTAAGTGTGTAGCTATTTCTATGGGCACAAGATATCTCCATTCACCCGCTTGTGTTGCAAGTATAGAGGATTATGAATCAATAAGAGAGCTTGTTTTTGCAATGCTCAAAAATATGAAAGCAGAGGTATAAAATTATGTATAATACACTTAAACAGATAACACTTGTTCACGGAGTTTCCGGTAAAGAGCACCGTGTTGCAAAAACACTTAAGGATATGATTGCACCTTATTGCGATGAGGCGCATATTGACGCTATGGGTAACCTTATAGCACTCAAAAAAGGAACTTCTAACACTCCTAAAAAGGTAATGCTTTGCGGACATATGGACGAGATTGGCTTTATCGTTAATTTTGTTGAAGATAACGGATTTATTCGTGTAGCACCCATTGGTGGTATTAACTGGGTGGCTTGTGCGTTTGGTGAAGTTGTTTCTCAAAATGGAGTTCACGGTGTGCTTGTTCCTAACTCAGGCACGAAAGCAAGCGATTTTGCTCCCGACCTTTTCTACATAGATATTGGTGCTGACAATAAGAAGAGTGCTGAGAGAAAAGTAAAAATCGGTGATACATTCGTGCTTAAATCCAACCTTACAAAGCTTAATGCAAATAGAGTTGTTGGTCGTCCTCTTGACGATAGAGCAGGATGTGGTATTGTTCTTGAAATCGCAAAAAGAATTGCAGCTGAACCCGTTCTTGATGATGTTTACTATGTATTTAGCGTTCAAGAAGAGGTAGGTTGTCGTGGTTCCAAGACCGCAGCTTTTGCTATTGCACCCGATGTTTCTCTTACATTTGACGTTACAGGCACAGGTGATACAGCAGGCTCTAAGCCCATGGCTGTAAAGCTCGGCGGTGGTGCGGCTATAAAAATTAAAGATTCATCCGTTATTTGTGATGCCGACATAGTTGACAAGCTTGTAAGAATAGCAAAAGAGAAGAATATTATGAATCAGCTTGAAATTCTTACTTACGGTGGAACCGATACATCATCAATTCAGATGACAGCTGCAGGCTGTCGCGCAGGTGCTATTTCAATACCCTCCAGATATATTCATTCAGGTGTTGAAATGATTGATATGAACGATTACAATGCATGTATTGATTTAGCAATTGAATTTATTAAGGAATAATTATGGAATTTTCAAATAAAGTATTAAATCTTGTTGATGAGGCAGAGGTAGCCCTTAAGGATACCTTTGCTGAAATTGACAGAGTTTCTTTCAGTAACACAAAAAAAGTAATGAACGCGTTTGCTGAGCACCGTGTTAGTGACGGTATGTTCGGTTCAACCAGTGGATATGGCTATGATGACAAGGGCAGGGACGTTCTTGATGAGATCTGGGCGGATGTTTTCGGTTGCGAGGCGGCTCTTGTAAGACATTCTATCGTAAGCGGTACCCACGCGTTAACTATTGGTCTTTTTGGACTTTTGCGTCCCGGTGATATAATGCTTTCAGTGGCAGGAAAGCCATATGACACGCTTGAAGAGGTTATTGGAATCGTAGGAGAAAGCGGAAACGGTTCACTGAAGGACTTTGGAGTGGATTACCGTCAAATCGAGCTTAAGGAGGATGGAACCTTTGATTTTGATGCTGTTGGCAAAGAATTGAAGGTTAATGCTCAAAAAATCAAGATGGTATTTATTCAACGTTCCAAGGGTTATCTCAACCGTAGAACACTTACTGTTGACGAAATTGGTGAAATGGCTCGTTTCGTAAAGTCGATTTCTCCTAATACCTTTGTTGTGGTTGATAACTGCTACGGTGAATTTGTTGAAGAAAAAGAACCAACATCCGTTGGTGTTGACCTTTGTATAGGTTCACTTATAAAGAATCCCGGTGGAGGTATGGCTGAAACGGGTGGATATTTCGCGGGAACTAAAAAGGCAATCGAGCTTGTTTCATACAGATTGACTTCACCCGGTACCGGTGCCGAGGTTGGCGCTACTATTGGACAAAACAAGAATATGTACAAGGGTCTTTTCTATGCGCCCCATACTACTGCTCAAGCGCTTAAAACAGGATATCTTGCGGCATATATGTTCGAAAAAATGGGATACAATGCGGCTCCTAAATGGAACGAAAAGCGTTCGGACATCATTCAGTCGGTTATTACAGGTGACCCCGAAATACTTTGCGCATTTTGCCGCGGTATTCAAGCAGGTTCTCCTGTTGATGCATATGTAACTCCTGAGCCTTGGGATATGCCCGGATATACTGATAAGGTTATTATGGCGGCAGGTGCATTTACGCAAGGTTCTTCTATTGAGCTTTCAGCAGACGGCCCAATCAGACCTCCTTATACCGTTTATTTCCAAGCCGGTCTTACTTATGAAAGTGGAAAAATCGGAATTATGAGTGCGGCACAAACCGTTATGGACTTAGAAAAATGAGAGAAATATATTTAGATAATAGCGCAACTACGCCAATATGTGAAGAAGCAAAAAGCAAAATGTTTGAAGCTATGGAGTGTTACGGTAACCCATCATCACTTCATACTAAGGGATTTGATTCTTCAAAAATGATTGCAGACGCAAGAAATAAGATCCTCACCTCGCTTTTTGTAAGAAACGGAAAAGCCGAAAACCTTATTTTCACCGCAGGCGGAACTGAGGCTGACAATCTTGCACTTTTGGGTGTTGCTTATGCCAAGGCTCGTAGAGCAAATAGAATAATAACTACTGATTCTGAGCATTCAGCAATTGAAAACACACTTAAATTCCTTGAAAATGATGGGTTTGAGATTATTCGACTTTCAACAAAGAACGGAGTTATTAACCTTGACGAATTTAGGTCGGTGATGAATAAAAACACATTGCTTGTTTCTATTATGCACGTTAATAATGAAACCGGTGCGGTGTATAATATCAAAGAGTGCTTCAAAATTGCCAAAGAGATTAATTCTGATGTTGTAACACATACCGATGCGGTGCAATCCTATATGAAATTGAAGGTTTCTCCAACTGAGCTTTGCGCGGATTTACTTAGCATAAGTGCGCACAAAATTCACGGTCCGAAGGGTATAGGCGCATTGTACATCAGTCCTGAGATTATAAAGAAAAAGCAACTCAAACCTATAATTTACGGTGGCGGACAAGAGTTTGGATTCCGTTCGGGAACTGAAAATCTTGTTGGTATTGCAGGCTTTGGTGCGGCGGCTGACAGAGGATTTAAGAATCTTGCAAAGGATGTTTCAAAAATGCGTGAGCTTCGTGCTTACGCTGTTGAAAAGCTTGCTGAACTTAATGTTAAGATTAATATTCCGCAAGAAGAGTGTGCCTCACACATTATTAATATCACATTACCTTCTATAAAGAGTGAAACAATGCTTCATCATCTTTCCTCAAAAGGAATTTATGTATCAAGCGGTTCTGCTTGTTCGTCAAATTTTGCTACAAAGAGAGTAAGCCGTGCCTTGCGCGGATTTGGACTTTCCGATTTTGATGCGGATTGCTCAATGAGAATCAGCTTTTCGCCCTTTAACACAAAAGAAGATATAGACGAGCTTATTACTCAACTAAAAGAGGGAATAGAGAAGCTTGTGAAAATTAAATAACAAAAGAGAAAATAAAGCGGCAAGAATGTCAAAATTCTTGCCGCGATTTTTATTTGTTTAATTTTTTTATAAAATCAATGAGAATATTACCAACCTCATCGAGTGAAACTGGGAGAACACCTCGAAAATAATCTGTAACAGTATCTGCACAGGCATTGGTTAAAATACGTATCTGAACGTAACGCTCTGCCTTGTTCTTGGAAAACGGAAGAACCGTGCTTTCCTCAAACAGCTTTTTTGAAAATATGGTTTTTATTTTTTCGACAACAAATCGCGCATCAGGAGTTGCCATAGCTTTG
>JAZLBH010000057.1:0-27162 GCA_045613605.1 Eubacteriales bacterium | reverse complement strand
GATTTCACCAACCGAACTACGAAAACCTCACCTACGGAGAGATTTTCTAAAATTTACTTTGACAAATGATAGCCGTTTAATAGCAATATGGCTATTATTTGAACAGCAAATCTTAGATTTTTTCTGCGCCTGTTAAAATGCAGAAAAAATCGTTATGTGTTGCAAAGCAACACGATTTGCGTAACTTTTTTGCCGCGAAGCTCTATAAAAAAGTTTTTGGTTCTTTTTTCAAAAAGAACATTATTCTTTTCTAAACTAACTAACCCACAAATCAAAATTTGAATTACATTAAGACAAAAAGTGCGACGCAAATGCGTCGCACTTTAATGATATTAAATATTGTCTTTTTGGGAACCTGTGGGGTTATTGATACTGTAACCAACGTTTACAAGGTGGTCACCCATACGTTCAAATCCAACTATAACGGATGAGAAATAGGGGCTTACGTCAACGTGGCAGTTACCCTCAGCAAGACGGGCGAAGTGGCTTGCGATAAGCTCTCTCTTTTGTTCGTCAACACTTTCCTCAAGTGTTGCAAGCTTTGGCAAGCTATCTCTATTCAAGTTTTCAAATACGTCCTTGGACACACGGAACATTTCCATAATATTGGCGGACATTTCACTGATTTCTTGGCGAGCCTTGTCTGAGAATGAAATCTTTCTATCAATCATTTCAAGTCCAATCTCGTGCAAGTTTTCCGCGTGGTCACCAATACGCTCAAGGTCATTCAAAACGTGGAAATAAGAACCGATGAGCCTTTCGTGGCTTTGGTCCATATTGGTCGTGGAAAGCTCAATCAAGAATTTTGTTAATGCATTGTTAGTAAAGTTGATGATTTTTTCGTTCTTTCTGATCGTTTCGTTGTGTTCCGCAGAGCCTGTGTTCATAGCCACAAGGGAAAGGGAGGTGTTCTCTTCAACCAAATCGAACATATACTCGATTTCCTTCTTAACCTGTGTAATAGCAATGTGAGGAGTTGACAAAAGTCTTTCGTCAACGTACTTGAAGGACATTTTTTCTTCTGTTTCCTTCTTATCCTTGATGACCACACAAGAATAGTCAACGAGCTGTTTAACGAAGGGAAGGAGCACCAATGTGGTAGAAACATTGAATATAACGTGGAACACGGACACTCTCATTTGTAACGACATTGGGTCGTCCCCGGGGAACATGGACACGAGTATATTTACCGCAGGCTCCTTGAAAATCCAAATGAGAGTGGTGAACAATACTGTGCCAATGGTGTTGAACGTGAAGTGGATCAATGCAACTCTCTTTGAATTCTCATTTGCACCCACTGAAGCAAGAAGCGCTGTCACACAAGTACCGATGTTTGCACCGAGAATGATAAATAATGCTAAGTCTAGGGGAAGGACACCTGTACCAACCATTGTGATAACTACACCGGTTGCGGCGGATGAGCTTTGGATAAGGGCTGTAAATATTGCACCAACTAAAATCAAAACGAGAGGGAAGTTGATCTGTTCAAAAACGTTTGTGAACATTTCCATTATAAGAGGATTTTTGAATGCTTCCTCACTACCCATAATGTTAAGACCGACGAAAATCAAGCCAAGACCTGAACAAAGCAAGCCTGCAAGCTTGATTTTTTCTTTTTTGAAGAAGCCCATCATAACGCCTGCAAAAGCCAGGAAGTACATGAGCATATTGAAATAGTCGTTTTTAAGAGCCACAAGAACACCGGTGATCGTTGTACCGATATTTGCACCCATGATAATTGGTGTCGCCTGCATAAGCGTCATAACGCCTGCGTTAACCAAACCGATTACCATGACTGACGTAGCTGATGAGCTTTGAATCATGGCGGTTACACCTGCGCCAATTCCAACGCCTGAAAAACGGTTATTACTTATTTTTTCAAGCAAGCTTTTCATACCCGAGCCGGCGGATTTTTCCAGCGCATCGCTTAAAAAGTTCATGCCGACAATAAAGATACCCACGCCCGCGAGCAGCCAAATTAAACTTTGAACTAATTCCATATTGTGTCCTTTCTATACCTAGAAGTGTATAAATATGTATAAATTACCATATATTGCGATTTTTCACATACTAATTCATTTTATCACTTTTTAGATAAATAGTCAAGGAAAATTTTTTGGGCTGCTTTTTAGGGTTCAAATTTTGATTTGTAGGGGAGTTAGTTTAGAAAAGGATAATGCCACTTTTTGCGAAAAGTGGCGCAAAAAGCTTTTTAAGGCACTTCGTAATAGTACCCGTAGAGTTTGTACTAACTCCACTAAACACCGCACAAATCGAGTGCCTCACTTCTTCGCGCTCGGCACATTGTTGTTTTCACACTTCGTGCGAAAAAACCACGATTTGCTACTACTGAACATAGCCGTTTTGCTTTGAGTGTGGCTATTGTTTGAACAGCAAATCTCGGGTTTCGAGGCGCCTGTTAAAATGCAGAAAAAATCGTTATGTGTTGCAAAGCAACACGATTTGCGTAACTTTCTGCCGCGAAGCTCTATAAAAAGTTTTTGGTTCTTTTTTCAAAAAGAACATTAATCTTAAGTAAACTAACTCACTGCTAAATCCCAATTAACTAAACAAAAGCACCCGTTTTAGGGTGCTTTTTATTAAATCAATCAATTTTGAATTTTTCAAGCAATGCAAGGGCTGAAAGAATGCCGTCATAGGCGCTCGTTACGATACCGCCGGCATATCCTGCGCCTTCACCCGAGGGGTAGACGTGCGGATGAGCCAATGCTTGGCGAGTATTTTCGTCTCGAAGCATTCTTATTGGCGATGTAGTTCTTGTTTCGGGTCCTGTGAGCACTGCATCGGGCATATAAAATCCCGGAATCCATTCATCGAAATCCATAAACGATTCTCTGAGCGAATCGCTGACGTATTTGGGCAAATATTCATTTGTGCAAACCGGAGTGGTTCCAAGAGGATACGATGGATTTACGCACATATTTTTGCCGTTAGGCATATTATTTTCTAAAATATCACTCATTTTCGTCATTGGCGCGCAATAACTCTTGCCCGTGATATTGAAGGCCCTTTGCTCAATGCTTCTTTGGAATTCAATTCCTGCAAGCGGATGCTCGGAGCCGAAATCCTCTGGAGTTACGGAAACCAACAGGGCACAGTTGGAATTTTCCGCATCACGGTTGAATACACTCATACCGTTAGTTACAATTCCACCCTCTTCGCTTGTGGCAGGAACCACCGTGCCGCCGGGGCACATGCAAAAGCTATAAACACTTCGTCCGCCCTTCAGGTGAGTTACAAGATGATACGTTGCGGTTTCAAGCGAAGCGTCGTGATTTTTGCCGTATACCAAATCATTAATATATTCACGGGGGTGCTCGATTCTCATTCCCACACCGAATCCCTTGGGAATGATTTGAAATCCGCAACCGTAGAGTGCACTGATCGTGTCGCGTGCACTGTGACCTATAGCCAAAATCACGTCGGTGCAGGGAAGAATACTTTCCTCATTGCCTTTAATGTACTTAATAGCGGAAAGAACGCCGTTTGAATAAACAAGCTCTGTGAATTTTGCGCCAAAGATAAATTGACCGCCGTTGTTAATTATCTTTTGTCTGATATTTTTAACTATCGTTCCAAGCTTATCGGTGCCAAGATGAGCCGTTGCGGAATACGAAATATCCGCGGTTGCTCCCGCCTCGATAAATTCGTCAAGTATTTTTTGCTTTGCCGCGTTCTTTGAACCGACCTTTAATTTTCCGTCGGAATAAGTTCCTGCGCCACCCTCGCCAAACTGTATGTTGCATTCGGGGTTGAGAACTCCGAGCTTTATGAATTTTTCAACCTCTTTTTCACGTTCATCAATTGACAAGCCGCGTTCAAGCACGATCGGCTTGGCTCCCGCCTCTGCCAATATTAGCGCGGCAAACAGTCCGCATGGGCCTGCGCCTATTACGACGGGAGAAAGGCTTGCGGTGTTATATTTACCGTATGAAAACTTAAGCGACGGCACCTCGGTCGCCACCTTCTTACGAAGCTTGAATTTTTCTTCAAGCTCATCTTCAAAGCAAACGCCGATTGCGGCCTTGTATGAAATATTGCTTTTGTCCGAAAGATCAAGAGAGAGCTTTAGTATTTCAAAATGCTTGACGTCATTTTTTTCTATTGGGAATATAGAGCAAATTTTTGATTTTATATCATTTTCGGTATATTTTAGGGGTAATTTGATATCTATTCTTAACACAACAGCTCTCCTTTCGTATATTTGTAATAATATTATACCACAAAAGTTGTATAAATGAAACAAAAAAATAAATAATTGGTAAAAAAATTTCAAAAGCACTTGATTTTTAAAATTAATAGTGTTAAAATTATATAAAAGTTTTAATAAACCTTTTATTTTATTTGAAATTTTTAACTATTAAGGAGGAGAAACTATGAATTTCAAATTGAGAATTGTAGCATTGCTTTTGCTTGTTATGATAGTCTTTACATCTTGTTCACTTGAAGGCTTTATTTCCGGCTTTGGCACTGATACTGAAACAACTGAATCGACAAAGTGGAAGCCTAAGCAAACCACTGCAACAACAACAACAACCGGAACAACAACTCCCGAAGAACCTGCATTCTCAAGAAAAAATGTTTCTACAAGCAAGGCGGAGCTTCTTGAAAGATTTACCGCTACTCCCGAAGAATTTGAAGCGGTAATGGATTTGCTTGATAGATGGCTTGCGGGATCTTTGCCTGCTGAAGGCGGCGACCCAACAGTTGGCTCTTTAACTATTGAAGAGGTTGATGCTATGTATCAGGAATTTGAAGTAGCATTCTACCATCTTGCTGAGCAGAGAACGATCGCAACAATTATTTATTATTGCGATACAAGTGATGAAGTAGCATCAACGCGTTATCTTGATACTCAAAATGCATTTTTGGATATTAATGATAAGTACAACACTGTTCTTAGAGAAATGTATCTTAACTCCCCCTACTCTGCAGAACTTTTTGCGGATTGGACAGAGGACGAGATTCAGGCACTTCTTGACTACGATCCCACAATTATGGCCCTTAGAAAAGAGATCGAAGAACTTCAAGTAGAGGTTGATAATCTTAACGAGGCAGCAAAAGATTATAATGATAAGAGTGCGGCGCTTTATGTTCAAATTGTAACCAAAAATAATCAGTTGGCTTCTCTTTATAAGGATAAGAATGGTAATCCATATGACAACTATTATGATTATGCAACTGAAAATGTTTACGACAGAGACTATAAGGCTGAAGATCTTGCATTGTTCCGTGAATATATTGTTGAATATGTAGTTCCTAATTTTAGCTATGTTTACAATAATTTTAGAAATTGGAACTATTTGAAGGAATGGAAGCAAAATCAATTTTTGAACTTTGTACAAGAAGATTTTGACGGATTAAAGAAGAATTATCTTGTGATGTACCTTGATTCTCTCGAGGGAACTATGGGTGAAGGCATGAGAGATGTATTTGAAAGCAAAAATTGTATTTTTGCTGATATGGGAACATCACATCCCACAGCTTTCTGTACATATCTTTACGAAAGTGAAACCCCATTCTGCTTGTTCGGAAGCAATGGACAGGAGTCCACAACACTTGCACATGAAATTGGACACTACTATGCAAGCTACGCTAACAACGATCTTGGAAACTATGACCTTTTGGAAACACATTCACAGGGTAATGAATATTTGTTCCTTAACTACATTAAGGATGAATTTGACTCTGAGGCATATGATTGCATTAGAGCATACCAGCTTGTAAATGCTTGCTATGTAATGATTATGGCAACTATTATCGACGAGTTCGAGCAGGAAGTTTACGCGCTTGAAAGTGTAGAAGGAATGACTTCTGCAGACTTCGATGCAATTATGACAAAGGTTTGTGAAAAGTACGGCGGTGCTGAATGGGTTAGTGGAAAACTTGCAGATCCTTACTCATATTGGAGATTGGTTGCGATCAGCAATCCCGTATACTACATCAGCTATGCTATTTCCGCAGTAGCAGCAACAGAAATCTTCTACGTTGCTGAAGAGATCGGTCAGGCTGAAGCTTACGAGGTTTACACAACACTTGTTGAAGGTGTAACCTACGAGGATGGATTTATCAAGGCTCTTGAAAAAGCAGGTCTCGGTTCTCCGTTTGATGAAGAAACATACGAAAAGATCTACATTACTTTGACAAAATAAGATAAACAAAAAACAAAATCACCACTCCAAACGGAGTGGGGATGAATTTTTATCTAACGAAGCTGGTTCTTTCGGGTTTTTCCTTTTCGGGGAGTCCGAATTTTTCTTTACCTAGTTCAATGCTTTTCATTAGAAATACCATATTGTTGGCGAGTGTGCGCATTGTTTGAAGGCCCTCAAGGTCTTCTGCGGCCTCTCCCTTTGCACCGCCGTGGACGCTATTCCAATATTGGCTGGATGCAAGTGGCATTCCGCTATAGGTAAAGTATTTATTAAGCTGATCAAAGGTGGCCGATGCTCCGCCGCGTCGCGCTACGGCAACTGAGGCGCCAACCTTCATTCGTTTATCAAATTTAGTGCTGTAGAAAAGTCTGTCAAGGAGAGCAATAAGCGTTGCGTTGGCATTTGCGTAATACACGGGGGAGGCGATTACCATTCCGTCGCATTGCTCAAAGCGCGGAGCAAGCTCATTTACGATATCGTCGAAAACACATTTATCATTGCCGTTATGACAAGCGGCACAAGCTATGCATCCGCGAATATCCATATTTCCCACCTGAACGTAGTCAACCTCTATTTCGTTTGCCTTGAAAACGTTGATCATTTGCTCAAGCGAAAGAGAAGTATTGCCGTTGATTCTGGGACTTCCGTTTATTATAAGAACCTTCATAAATTACCCTTATTTAACAATGAATTCAACAATTTTTTGTGCGGTTGCGTTGATTTGCTCAACGTTGGTTATAGACGCCTTGCCGTCACCGGTCTGCTCACCGTACATTCCAAAGTATGCGTGGTTACCGCCGCTTATTACAAATTCTGTGAAATCATTGGGTAGATTTTCCTTGTTGTCGTTGTATTTTGATTTAGTGAGAACGTTATCGCGGTCTCCGTAAATTGAAAGAACGTCAAGATTTGTGATATCATTCGTTGAATATGCAGCAAGTAAAATTACGCCCTTGAAGATATCCTCGTTATTTGAAGCGCATGCCGCCGCCATACTGCCTCCCAAGGAGTGTCCGCCGATATACCAATCGGTAACCTCGGGGAAACGCTTTATAGCGTCAACACCCTTGTTGATTCCAAAAATAGCAAGATTTTGAGGCATTTTGATAGCAATACAAATTATGCCTTGCTCTGCACAAGCCTTTAACAAGGGCTCGTATGATTCAACCTCAACCTTTCCGCCGGGATAAAATACAAATCCTGCTTTAATTTCTCCGCTTGGAACATAGGCTGTGATCTCACTTGAAAGACGCTTGGTTTCAACGTTGTGAATATAATTTGTGCTATATGAGTAGATTTCTTTTGTGTCCGCCTCGTAAAAGTTGTTGAGATAAATAGCGATTGCACTCAAAATAATTATGATAACGAGACCGATAATGAGGATGGAGATCCACTTTTTCTTCTTTTTAACAATACTCTGCTTGAAGCCGGATTTTCTCGGAGCGGATATTACGTAGGACATGATAGGTGTCGTTATGGTCATAAATATCAAAGAGAAAATAACGTTTTCGATATCGGTATCGGTGAAGGGAAGGAAGAGAAGGATGATCAATACGTCCTTTATGAAGCTGAACCAACCGAAGTCGAAGCCGCCCTTTTTAACAATTGCCATGGAAAGAACGTGTTCACCGTTGGGTGAGCTACCGTATCTAAGCATCAAGCCCGAGCCAAATTCGATCAAAAGCATACCAAGGAAGGTAGCTAGGAGGATATATTCGCTTAAATCGAATACTACGGGGTCCAAAATACGAACGAAAAGTGAGTATGTAAGAGTACCTGCACCCATATTAAATATGAATTGGGCGTCAGTCAAGCGCCAAGCCAAAAGATAGAAAAAGGCGTTTATCAAGAGTGAAGACAACCAAATCTCTACTTGACCGTTGGTGATATTTTCAATAAGGATAGAGATACCGATGATACCTCCGTCAACCGCTCCGCTATCGACGTGGATAGAAGTACCCAAGGCAACTATAGCAGAACCCAAAATGGTAAAGAACAAGTTTTGTAGGTTTATGTTTGCAAAAAACTTTTTAGATGCTCTCATTTATTTTATACCTTTCTGTTTTAATTATCCAAGTAAAAAGTCTGAAATCAGCATAATGCAAAATCCAACGAGGAGTGCGTACGTTGCTCCGCGTTCGTTGCCGTGTGAGTGGGTTTCGGGAATCATTTCATCACTTATAACGTAGAGCATTGTTCCACCTGCAAATGCGAGTGAGAAGGGGAGTATTACCTCGGCTACACTAACGGCAAAAAATCCTATCATAGTTCCCACTACCTCAACAAGTCCCGTTGCCGCGGCACACAAAAAGGTCTTTTTGGGACTGATTCCACTTGCCAGCATCGGCGCGATGATGACCATACCCTCGGGAATATTTTGAAGCGCGATACCGCCTGCTATAAGCAATGCCTGTGACGTATCCCCCGAGCCGAAGCCAACGCCTGCGGCAATTCCCTCGGGAAGATTGTGAATGGCGATTGCCATAACGAACAGTAAAACCTTATTCAAGCTTGCGTTGTTGTGCTCCTCTATATCGGAGCCCATCAATTTGTGAAGATGGGGTACAAGCTTATCCACAAGGCTAAGACATATAGCGCCCACGAATATACCGACAACCGTGGTGATAATGCCATACTTTCCTCCGTATTCGAGTGATGGTAATATCAAACCGAGCACAGCTGCAGATAGCATTACACCCGCCGCAAAGCCAAGGGTAATGTCCGTGAATTTATGTGATATTTTTTTGAATGCGAAGCCAAGCAGAGCACCTATGACGGTTGCACCGCCCACACCGAGTGCGGTTAGTAATACCAAATCCATAAAAAACATCTCCAAATACAAGTTTACACAATAATACATAATAATTATAGCACACTTTTAGCGGTTTTTCAATAAGAAAATAATAATATATTATCCAATTTTTTATACACCACAAAGCTAACCTATTAGGCATTGTATGTTGACAAAGGAATGTTGATATGGTATAATAGAAAAAAGCTTCTTTTGATGGAGCTTTTTTATGACAAAATATTTTTCTTTGGAGGCATTTCTTATGACTAAGAAAACAAAAACACCCGGTGGCCTTACCACAAAGCATTGGTTTGGCTATATGTTCGGTGACTGGGGCGGATGTATGACCTTTACTCTTATGGCAAGCATCTTCTCAATGTACTGCACCAACGTTTTGGGCATCAAGGCAAGCGTTATGGGTATTCTCACGATTATCTGGACCATCTGGGACGCAGTTAACGACCCAATGATGGGCGCGCTTATGGATAAGGTGTTTGCAAAAAATAAAAACAAGCGCGGCAAGTTCCGTCCTTGGATTCTTCGCGCGACACCTCTCCTTGCAATAACCGCTATTGCTCTTTGGACAGTACCCACCTTCCTTGACGGTATTCCGCTTCTCGTAGCGTTGTTCTCGTTCAAGATTCTTTATGAGGCGTCTTATACAATGTTCAATATTCCTATGGGCTCGCTTCTTTCCGCTATGTCAACTAACGACTCTGAACGTGCATCTCTTTCTTCCGCGCGCGGCGTTGGTTCAATGTTCGGTAATATGATTCCCGGTATGGTTGGCCCCGTTGTTATCGGCTTGTTCGGTGATACGAAGTCCACGGGTTATATGATTACGGGTGTTGTTATGGCAGTTATTGGATTTGTAATCTGCTTGCTTCACTATGCTCTTACCGAAGAACGTGTAGTTGTTAATGAAGAAGCGAAAGCAGACGATATTAAGCTTACTGATATTTTCAACGTTGTAGCAAAGAACCGTCCCTTCTTGGCGCTTTGCGTTCACGGTGTTTGCATCTGTACAATGCAGTATCTTGTTCAGAATATCAGTATGTATATGTATTCTGCGGTATATCACGACGTTACCTATCAAACAATCGGCTCGGCATTGTCCTCTCCCTTTATGATCGGTTCAATGATCGCAGTACCCTTTATGTGTAAAAAGCTCGGTCTTGAAAAGCTTATCCGTTATTCGCTTCTTATCGGCGGTGCTATTTGCGGCGTTCTTTTCGCAATGCATCTCTTTATGGAGGTTAATCCCCTTGTTCACGGTGTTATTCTTGGTATCGGCTCTGGTATGGCTATGGTATCTATTCAGATGCAGTGGGGACTTGTTGGCGAAGCTATTGACTATAATGAGCATATCACGGGTAAGAGAACAGAGGGCTCTATTTACGGAACGTTCAACCTTTCCCGCCGTATCGGTCAGACAGTAGGTCTTGGTTTTAGCTTCTTTGCTCTTGACTGGATCGGATATAATCCTGATCTTGTAACGCAGGCATCAGGAACGATCTTTGGCTTCAAAACACTTTGCGTTTTGACTCCCGCTATATTTATTCTCGGTTCTTGGGCGGCATTCAAGTTCATTTGGAATATCACTCCCGAGGTTCGCGCTGAAATGGCTGCTAAAAAGGCGGCTCAGGCGGCTCAAAAGACAGAATAATTTTTTAACTTTTAACCTTTATCTTCAAGTGGCACTCGCGAGTGCCACTTGAGTTTTCAATAATCGTTGTGAGATAAATTGGGATTTGTCGGGGAGTTAGCACTCGCTTTGTGCGATTGTTTCGTCCACCTTTTCAAAGGTGGCTCTCCACGAGTAGTGGCGCGGTTCAAGGGCGCGTAGCCCTTGCTACGGCATTTCTTTTGTTAGCTTTTCTTTGTGCCTATTTTGGCAAAGAAAAGCGACTAAAGACCCTTGCTATCAAACGTCTATAACGCTTTTTCTTTTGAGAAAATAGCCCCAAAAGAAAAAGCTTTGCAAAAAGAAAACGGGCGTAATGCGCTCGCGCCGCGCAGGCGACCGCTTTTGAAAAAGCGGTGCAAAACTTTTTTATAACGCCAAGTTTGTGCGAACAAGGTGCGAGATAAATCAAAATTCGAATAAATGAAAAGTTTTTTTATTAATTCTATGGAAAAAGTTAGGGAAGTGTGATATAATTATCAAAACGGTTATTTGTGGAGGTCTTTATGCTACTTTCGACGCTTCTTGAGAAAATAGAATATTTTGGAAGCTTCGTTGATTGCGAGGTCGACCACATTACGAACGATTCCCGTGAGGCGCGCTCTACCTCCGTTTTCGTGTGTATTAAAGGATTTTCAACTGACGGTCATTTTTTTGCTCAAAGGGCATATGACAACGGTTGCCGTGTGTTCGTTTGTGAATATCAGCCTAACAATTTAAGTCCTGATGCAACTGTTATTGTTGTACAGGATTCCAGAAAAGCACTTGCTCTTCTATCGTGCGCCCTTTACGGAAACCCATCAAGTGAGCTTACCGTTATCGGTATAACGGGCACAAAGGGAAAAACGACCACCGCGCTTATGATCAAGCAGCTTCTTGACAAGGTTGGAATGCCAAGCGGATACATCGGGTCAAACGGTATTCTTTTCGGAAACACCAAAATTGAAGCGGTGAACACCACCCCCGAAAGCTACAAGCTTCATTACTACATGAAGCAGATGCTTGACTGTGGCATGAGGGCTGTGGTTATGGAGGTTTCATCGCAGGCGCTAAAGCTAAATCGCGTTCTTGGAATTGACTTTGATATTACGGTATTTTCCAACCTTTCCCCCGACCATATAGGACCGGGAGAGCACGAAAGCTTTAAGGAATATTTTGATTGCAAAAAGCAATTGTTTGACAATTTTGTTAGCAAAGTAACTATAGCAAATGCGGATGATGAATATACCAACGATATGCTCGCCGACTGCAAGAACCCCAAAGTATATTATTCCATATACAAAGCGTCGGATATAAAGGGAAGTAATATCAAGCTTTGCAGAAGCAATGAAATTCTTGGCGTTAGCTTTGACTGTAATATAAATGGAGAAGCTATACCTTGTGAGCTTTCTATCCCGGGTGAGTTTAATATACACAACGCACTTGCCACACTTTCCGTTGCAAATGCTCTTGAGTTGGATATGAACATTGCCTCTAAAATGCTTTCCAAAATGAATATAGACGGTCGATTTGAGACCATTGTCACTGAACACGGAGCGTGCTTTGTTATTGATTATGCCCACAACGGTTTAAGCTTAAAATCGGCTCTTATGGCTCTTAGAAGATATGAGCCAACGCGTCTTATATGTCTTTTTGGATCGGTTGGATGCAGAACGCAGGTTAGACGTGCACAAATGGGTGCTGTAGCAGCCGAATTGGCTGATTTTTCAATTTTGACCTCTGATAATCCCAACACTGAAAGTCCGCAAGCCATTATTGATGAAATTGCCCTTCAGTATGACGACCCCTCATCCTATATATCCATTGTTGACCGTAAAGAAGCCATAGAGTATGCGCTTAGCATTGCACAAAGCGGAGATATAGTTCTTCTTGCGGGTAAGGGGCACGAGCGTTACCAGTTGATAAATAACAAAAACGTATATTTTTGTGAAAGAGAAATATTGCAGAACAATATAAATCAGTTAAAAACAAACAAGGAGTTAATTAAGTAAATTATGCCTGAATCTAATAGAAAGCTATTTCATTTTTGCAATGCTTTTGTGAGCGCTGAAATCATTTTGTGGATCATTATACAAACGTCACTAAGTAGTCTGGCTATACAATATTTTAGCGTAATACTTGCATTTCTGTTTTGTTTTTTATTTGCTTCAAGGTCGAAATCATACGTGTTTACTCAGCTGGCGCTTTTGTGCACGGTTATTGCAGATTACTTTCTTGTGTGGCGAAATTTAGATAACAAGCTGCTTGCGATGTCATTCTTTGCGGTAGCTCAAATATTTTACTTTTTAAGAATAGCGACTGAAGAGACTAATTACAGCATACTTAAATGGCATTTGATCGCGAGAATCACTGTAACGGTGCTCGTTTTGGCGGCAACGGTGTGTGTTCTTGGTGAAAACGTGGACGCGCTTGCATTGGTATCCTTGTTTTATTATGCAAACCTTTTTATGAATTTGATTTTCTCGATAGTCTCTACCCGAAGATCCGTATTATTGATCGTTGGCTTTGCGTGCTTTATGGCTTGTGATACCTTTGTTGGATTGGGAAATATAGGGCCGTATTTGAACGTTTCAACCGCCAATTTGTATTTGGGCTTTGATCCCGTGTGGTTCTTTTACGTTCCCTCGCAAACCTTTTTGGCTATTAGCCTATTACCAAATAAAAAAGAAAAGAGAGTATGATGTCATACTCTCTTATTTTTTATTAAATCAAATCCGAGCCGTCCTCGGGAATAACCTCGTTTACTGCTGCAATAGCGCATTCAATCATATCGTCTGAGGGCTCAAGAACGGTGATTCTTTGCATCCAAAGACCGGGGGCGGAAAGAATTCTTGTTACGGCATTGTCGTGCTTACCTGCAATTTTGATGAACTCATAACCGATGCCCATTGTGAAGGGAAGCAAAAGAAGCTTGATTGCAGTTCTCAAAAGGGAAGGAAGATCAGCGGGAATGAGCAAACCGATGAATATGCTGATGATTACCATAACGATCAAAAATGAGGTTCCGCATCTTGGGTGGAAGCGACCCTGCTTTTTAACGTTTTCAACTGTTAATTCAAGCCCCGCCTCATAGCAGAATATCGTTTTGTGCTCTGCACCGTGGTATTGGAAGGTGCGCTTGATATCATTCATTCTTGAAACAACCGCCATATAGCCAACCAAGATCACTATTTTGAATATTCCCTCAAAAAGAGATTTTAAGAATGCCTGTCCTCTAAGGAAGGGCAAGGCCTTTGCTACAAGGTCGTAAAGGAAGGTGGGGAGGAAGATGAAAAGTCCAACTGAGAGGACAACGCCAAGAATCATTGCAACAACTCCGACAACGGCCATAAGTCCTTTGCTGGATTCCTTTTCGTTTTCGTCCTCAAATCCCGCAATTTCTGCGGATTTCATAAGGGCTTTATATCCCGTTGTCATTGATGAAACGAAATTAATAACTCCACGAATGATGGGGATTTTCTTTAGCTTATCAACGGCTGTGGTTTTTTTGCCCTCTGGTACGTTGTCCCACTTTTCGAGAACTATTTCACCCTGTGGATTTCTGACTGCCATAGCTGTTTTAAGTGGGCCGCGCATCATAATACCTTCAATCAACGCTTGACCGCCGATTGAGGTTTTCTTTGCAAAGCAAGATTTATTTTCTGACATATATTCTCCATTCTTGCACTAACGTGCACGATAATTTACTAACAAATAATTATAATACATAATTATGAACTTTTTGTTAACAAAACCTTGGGTTTTGATTTATTAAACAAAAAAGAGCAGTAAATGCTTTTTACTGCTCCCTTGTTAAATTACTGTGCGTCCTCTGCCTTAACGTCAACGCTGCGAATTGCAGTTTTAAGAATACGAATTTTGGTTCCGTTTTTGCTTGTTTCTATAACACAAGTTTCTTCTTTAATGCTAACAATTCTTCCGATGATGCCACCGATAGTGGTGATTTCATCACCGATTTGAAGATTGTTTCTCATGTCGTTTGCTTCCTTTTCAGCCTTTTTCTGAGGTCTGATAGTAAGGAAATACATTGCAACGAACATAACTACAAGTAACAAAAGTGGGAAAATTCCTTCAAGCATTTTTATTTACCTCCGTAAAAAAATCAAATATTAACTTTATCATTATACATTATTTTTTCCATTTTTGCAAGAGGTTTTCCATAAATTTGAAAAAATAATAAAAAATATCCAAATAAATCACTTAAAATTAATAAAAAAATACCATTTTTCTTGCATTATATAACAAAATGTGATATACTAATCTAAATAAGTATGCAATTTTATAAATGAGGTTAACATATAATGAGCAAATCACAGTTTCTTGAATGCGGAAAAATAATAAATACTCACGGCGTGCGTGGCGGCTTGAAGCTTGAATCCTGGTGTGATACACCGCAGGATCTTGCATTGTTAAAGAAAATATATATCAAGCAGGGAGCCGATTATAAATGCCACAAGGTGAAAAAAGCATCAGTGTTTAAGCAATTCGTACTTTTTGAGCTTGAGGGTATTAATGATATAGATGCGGCAGAGATGCTAAAAAATACAATTGTTTTTGCCGACCGTGACGATATTTCAATTGATGAGGATGCATTTTTCTTGGCTGATATTATCGGATTGCCCGTTATTGATATTGCAAGCGGTGAAAAAATAGGTACGCTTTCAGACGTGCTTAACCTCGGTGCAAGCGACCTCTATGAGATAAACACCGATAATGGGAAGAAGCTTATTCCTGCCGTTGACGAGTTTATCAAGGAGATTGACCTTGATAAAGGAATTTTTGTTTCACTTATTGAAGGAATGTTAGACTGATATGAGATTTGATATAATGACGCTTTTTCCTGAATTGGTTTCGTCGGTTTTGGGAGAGAGCATAATAGGAAGAGCGCAAAAGGCGGGATTTGTTTCTGTACATGCGCACAACATACGTGATTTTGCAAATAATAAGCACAAAAAGGTTGACGATACGCCCTATGGCGGTGGATTTGGAATGCTTATGATGGCGCCTCCCGTTTACGATTGCTATGAATTCGTAAAGGGACAGGCTGTAGCCGAGCTTGGAGAAGATGCTAAATCAAGAGTTATTTATATGAGTCCGCAGGGCAAGGTCCTTACTCAAGCAAGGGCACAGGAATTGGCGGAATATGACAATTTGATCATTCTTTGCGGGCACTATGAGGGAATAGATTCTCGCGTTCTTGAAGAAATTGTTGACGAAGAAATTTCTATAGGTGACTACGTGCTTACAGGTGGTGAGCTGCCTGCGTGCGTGCTTGTAGACTGCGTATCCCGTCTAAAGGAAGGCGTTTTGGCAGATAAAAAGTGCTATGAGGATGAAAGTATCTCATCGGGACTTCTCGAATATCCCCAATATACTCGTCCGTATGAGTACCACGGAAAAAAGGTGCCCGACGTTTTGATATCCGGCAATCATGCCGAGATTGATAAATGGCGCGCTCAACAATCTATTGAGATAACGAAGAAAAAAAGACCCGATCTTTTGAAATGATAAATCTCCGATAAGATGGGAGGGAATAACTTGAAAATTAAGAAATTTTATAAAAGAAGAACAACAAGAAAAAAGTTTGGCTTTTTCAGCTTTCTTGCTTTTGTTGCTGAAATTATAGCTAAGTTTTTTAAGAATGGCTTTATTGGCTTCTTTTTTGCAGACCTTTATACCAGATGCAATGAAATTTGGAAGCGCGGATTTATTTATAATCTTTTGAAAAAGAGAAGAAATAAAGTTAGAAAGCGCGCAACACTTGCGCATAAGTATGATAGCAGTATTCTCAGTAAGAATATGTCCAAACGCGCGGATTTTATTATTCATACCAATATCAGATCCTTTGGCGTGGCATTTTTGTTTTTTGCGTTTTCTATCGTGGGCGTTGCAATGCTGAAGTATTACGTTCTCAATGAAAATTTCTTTGATACGTTGATAATCGGTGTAATACTTGTGGTTTTGTCTTTGCCCTTGATAGTATCAAAAAAGGAATTGGGAGAGGCATTACTGTCTAAAAGATTGACAAGGACAATCATTGTAGATATTTTGAACCTTAATCCAACGAGATTTGAGAGAAGTGAAGATTCCTTTGAGGGAAGCTATCTTGCATCGATTTTCTTCTCATTATCACTTGGCGCATTGTCATATGACTTGTTTACTCCGTTGCAGATTATCGGCGCCGTGCTGATCTTCTTGCTTTTCGTATTGACGATGGCATTCCCTGAGCTGGGACTTGTATTTTTGATGGCGTTGCTTCCTTTTGCGGACGTATTCACAAATCCGTCTTTAGCGGTATTGGTGCTTGTTGCATTCATAATCTGCGGATATTTATTTAAGCTCATGAGGGGAAAGCGCGTATTACGTCTTGAATTGATTGATATTCTTGTTCTTGTTTTTAGTGCGCTTTTGCTTTTTGGAGGTGTTTTTACCTTTGGCGGTATAAACTCACTTTATTCTGCGGAGCTTTACTTTGCATTTATCTTGATTTACTTTATGATAGTAAATATGTATATCGGTAAGTCTTCCATATACAGAGCGTATAAGATCCTTATTGTGTGTGCGACCATAGTTTCATTAATCGGTATTGTTCGCGGAGGCACAATGAACGCATCTCAAGTTGACTTGAATAAATTTGCCAACATGATTCCAAGAGTTGACGTGTTCTTTGATAATCCAAATATGCTTGGCGTATATCTTGTGCTCGTTTTCCCGCTTGCACTTGGTCAAATGAAGATAAGCACCAAAAAATCAAGTAAGATTGTGTGCTTTATGTGTGCTGCACTTATTGCAGTATGTACGCTTATGACCGGTTCAAGAGGTGCTTGGCTGGGAATTATATTCGCAACCGCATTATTCCTTTGCGTGTCTAATTTCAAAAATATATGGCTCGTGGTTACGTCAGCCGTGGCTTTCCCCGTGATAGGTAAGCTTCTTCCATCATTGGGCGCCGCGATAAACAAGCTCATACCCTCATTCTCCGATAGATTCAGCTCTATTTGGTATGGAGTTATTACTGCTCTTGGTAACACTGATGCCGTTGACAAAATTGATTCCTCCATATCATACCGTTTCTCAGTTTGGGAAAATGTTGTGGAAATGGTGAGAGACCATTTGTGGGGAGGAATTGGCGTTGGTAACAGCGCATTTAAGTTCGTTTATGATCAATATATTGACCGTAGCACCGAGATGGTAGAGCATGCGCACAGCTTGATTTTGCAGATACTGCTTAACCTTGGTATTGTTGGACTTGCGGTATTTGTATTTATAATGTTTACGTATTTGCAAAATTGCTTCGTTGAAATTAAGTATTGCGGTAAAGACAATAAATCCAAAATTATGATAGCTGCCGGATTGTCTTCAATATGTGGAGCTCTTATGATGGGTCTTACTGATTACGTTTGGTATAATTACCGCGTATTCATTATGTTCTGGATAGTATTGGCACTCACGATTTCACTTGCGAGATGCAACGCGAGGGAAAGAGAGTCAATGAGAATAACACACAACATGACAAGTGTGGACGTTGAATTTGATTGTTGATAGGATTTGGAGGAGATTATGTATAATAAAAATTTGAATAATCCGACGACGCAAAAAAAGCATAAATTCAATGTTATTGACATAATGGCTTGGGTGGCAGTTGTTCTTGCAATAATAATTGTATTTTTAGTTATCGATCCGTTTCATTGGATTGCTGATCACGGCTCGGAAAAAGTAGAAAAAACTATACACTACGTGGTTAAATTGCCATCGGTGGATAGGCTTGACAGCTACCGTATCAATGCGGGTAGGCTTGTTAATGTTATGACCCCCGAGGGCTTAGCAGAGGGAAAAATAATTGCTGTGGATAAAAGCAGCAGCTCAAATTGGGAATTGTCAAGTGACACTAATGAAATGAAATTAGTAACCGACAGTAATAAAAATACGGTTTTCGTTACTATCGAGATTACGTGTCATTATATCAACGGCACGGGCTACTTTATTAATAGCAAGCAGCTTCTTGTCGGTGACAATAATATCGGTCTTAAATTTGATTTCCACGAGGCTGATAATTACATTGTCGGTGAATGTGTTAGTCTTGCAGTGACGGAATAGGAGGTAGTATGCGTAAAGAAAGAACCAAAGCCTATAGAATTAACTTTATGGATATTCTTGTTATTTTTCTTGTCTTGGCGTGCTTGATCAACGTCTTCGTCAGAGCGTGGACGACTCAGCAATTGCGTCAGGAAAAGGATTATAACGTATACTTCCAAATTGAAGATATAAAAGCGTCATCATATTCATTCTTTGATGGGCATGCGGGTGAAGCCGTTAGAAGCAACGGTAAGATTTTAGGTACACTCGGCGCAGATTTTTCACGCGACGTGGCAATTTACACATATACTGAAAATATGGAGGGTAAAGAGGGCGAGGTAGCTCACGCATATTATCCTGCATTTGGTGATGGCGGCGTTGCCTCTGAGGAAAAATGCTCTATTAGGGGCAATATCGTTGTGAACGGTGCTATGTCAGGGCACGGAATTTTTCTTGATGACGATGCTTATTTGACCGTGGGTCAAACGATCAATATTGAAACTGAGTATATTAAAGCAACGATAAAAATTACCGATATTTCCGAGAAATAAGGTCAGATGAGTGTAATTTTATACAAAAATGTGCAATATTGTTAAAAAAATCATTATTTTCGCCAAAAGTTTATGCAATCATACAAATACTTTTTCTTGATTTTATCTATTTATTTTGATATACTATACTTATGAAATTGTGCATATTAAAAATTGTTCTATAATAGTAGAGTGAAATTAGGAGCGTTATTATGATTACTAAAGAGGTAAAAATTTCAAATGCAATAGGACTTCATGCAAGACCTGCAACCTTCTTTATTCAGAAGGCTAATATGTATCGTTGCACCATTTGGGTGGAAAAGGACGATCGCAAAGTAAATGCAAAGAGTCTTTTGGGCGTTCTTTCTCTTGGAATTGCTAAGGGAATGACCATCGTGCTCACAGCGGACGGTCAGGACGAGGAATTTGCTATTGAAGGGCTTACAGACCTTATCAATAATGGATTTGAAGAATAAACGTCTAAATTGCTATTAAATTCAAATTTTTGGCGAGGAGATAACTCCTCGCCTCTTTGCTCTTAAAGGGGCAAAATGTAGATCGTTAAAAATCAGGAAGGAGCGTGATTTTATGTCAACTAAAGCGGAGCTGCTTGAAAAGGCTAATGGGTTGCCGTTGTGTCCGGGGGTGTATATTATGCGCGACCGTGCAGGCAAGGTCATATACGTTGGAAAAAGTGCAAAGCTCAAAAATCGCGTTTCTCAGTATTTTCAAAACAGTGAGAAGGATATAAAAACCACTAAAATGGTGGCGTCCGTTTTTGAATTCGATTATATTTTGTGCGACACCGAGATAGAGGCGCTTTCTCTTGAAAACGCGCTTATCAAGCAATATACGCCAAGATATAATATTCGTTTGAAGGATTCAAAATCTTATCCATATATTAAAATTACTAACGAGGAATATCCCAGAATAACGTTTACGCGCACCCGTCTTGCTGATAAGGCGAAATATTTTGGACCCTATACGGGGGCATCTGTTGCGCTTGAAATTATGTCTCTTTTGAATAAGACCTTGGGTATTCCAAGCTGTAAGCTACACTTTCCCAAGGATATAGGAAAGGGCAGGGAGTGTCTCTACTATCAAATGAAGCAGTGCTGCGGCGTTTGTATGGGGCACGTGAGCGCGGAGGAATATAACGAGCTTATTAAGTGTGCCGTTGATATATTAAAGGGTAACACAAGGAATGCAATCTCCTCACTTGAGGAGAAAATGTATGCCTATTCCGAGGCGGAGCAGTATGAGGCGGCTATGAAGTGCCGTGATACTATTCGAGCGCTTGGAAAGATCAGAGAAAGACAGAAGGTGGTTGATTCACCTGATGCAGAATATGACGTGATTGCGCTTTATTCTGAGGAGCTTTCGTCCTCTCTTGCAATTTATTCCGTGCGTGAAGGTGTTTTGAGTGGAAACAACGATTATGTTTTCGGTGCGGACAAAATTTTGGATGAGGCCTCTGTAACCTCGTTCTTGGTTGAATATTATTCGCATTTGGATTCAATCCCAAAGAAAATCGTGCTTGATGAGTCGGTCAAGATCGAAGAGGAGCTTTTGTCGGAATTTTTAAGTGAAAAATGCTCTAGAAGGGTGAATATTTGGACTCCTCAGCGCACCGAGATGAAAAAGCTTTGTGAGATGGTTTATAATAATGCTAAGGAAAAGGCACAAGCATACGTCAAGGAATATGAAAAGGATAATTCCACGCTTTGCCGTCTCGCTGAATTGCTGGAGCTTGAATCCATACCGCAAAGAATTGAGGCATATGATATTTCAAATATCGGTGCTGAGCACAAGACGGGTGGAATGGTTGTTTACGTAGACGGAAAGCCCCGAAAGAGTGCTTACCGTTCATTCAACATTAGGGACGTTGACGGAACTGACGACTATGCATGTATGCGTGAGACGTTGAAAAGACGCCTTTTACATCTTGGTGATATGAATCCAATGGGGGAATACCCCGACCTCATTTTGCTCGACGGCGGAAAAACTCACGTTGGTGCCGTTCAAGAGGTTATGTATGAAATGGGTATTGATATTCCGATTTTTGGAATGGTTAAGGACGATTACCACAAAACCCGTGCGCTTTGCACCGATGCTGATGAGATAAGCATTGCGCGTGAGCAGGCGGTTTATGGGCTTATCTATCGAATTCAAGAGGAGGTTCATAGATATACGGTTTCTAAAATGACCAAGGCAAAGTCCAAAACCATAAAGAAGTCATCGCTTGAAAGGATAAATGGTATTGGTCCGTCAAAGGCTAAATCTCTTTTGGCGCATTTTGGCGGTATTTATGCAATAAAGAGCGCGACTCTTGAGGAGCTTTGCTCAGTGAAGGGTATTTCAAGGGCTGATGCGCAAAATATTATAGATCATTATAAAAACGGAGTTAAAATCTATGAGAATTATAACGGGTAAGGCAAGGGGTGTTAAGCTTTTGACCCTTGACGGGCTTGACACTCGTCCGACAAGTGAAAGATCAAAGGAAGCTATATTCTCCATGCTTCAGTTTGAAATCAGCGGCAGAGTCGTGCTTGATTTGTTTGCGGGCTCAGGTCAAATGGGACTTGAAGCTTTGAGCAGAGGTGCGTCTCGAGTATATTTGGTTGATAGAAGCAGGGGCGCCTATGACATAATAAAAAAGAACATTGAAAAAAGCCGTTTGTCTGACGGCTGTGTGGCTCTTTGTGAGGATTCGATTTCATTTTTGAAAAAGCAGAGTGGCGCTGAGACGTTCGATATCGTATTCCTTGATCCTCCCTATGCCACTGATCTGATAGATGAAGCAGTTGGCTTGCTTTATCAAAAACAGTTGATAAAGCCAACTTCATATATTGTTTGCGAAAGTGATAGATTTGATATTCTAGGTGAAGAAAATTCCAACAGATTTGAAACTATTAAAGCTATGAAGCACGGAATTGCACATATTTCGGTGCTTAAGATGAGGTCTTGATATGAGAATTGCAGTTATTCCGGGTAGCTTTGACCCGATGACAATAGGACACGTAAATATAATAGAGCGCGCATCAAAGCTTTTTGATAAGGTTTTTGTGGCGGTTATGATAAACGATACCAAAAAGTATATGTTTACACGCGAGCAAAGAACTGAGATTGCAAGACTGTCTGTTTCGCATCTTGACAACGTGGAGGTTATTTTTGATGACGGAATGCTTTGGGAACTTGCGCTTCGACTTGATGCGTGCGCGATAGTGAAGGGTATTCGTGACTATAAGGATTATCAGTACGAATTTGAAATGGCGCAATATAACTATAAGAAGAATCCCAATGCACAAACTGTTTTCTTGCCGTGTGAGGAGGGAGCTAGAGAAATCAGCTCGACCGCGGTTAGGGAGCGACTTTCAAACGGTGATGATATTTCGGATATAGTATCAAAAAACGCAATTAATTACATATATAGCTTGGATTAAGAGAAGCCACTCAAATTTTTGAGTGGCTCTTCTTTTGAATGATTAAAAATTTGCATAAAAATGCAAAAAAATGCTGTTTTTTTATATAAAATATCTTGACAAAATGAAAATATTGGTATATAATACATTGAAGTTAGCATATGCTAACTTGCGCTCTTGTATGAAAGGAACGGTGATATTATGACACTTAAAAATGCTGAAGCAGGAAAAGAATACATTATTAATAACATCGTTACCGATGACGAGGAGCTTGATGCCTTCCTCTTTTCTCTTGGTTGCTATAGCGGGGAGAAAATTACAGTGGTATCACATCGCCGCGGTGGCTGTGTTGTGTCCATCAAGGACGCAAGATATAACATAGATTATCAGCTTGCCGATGCTATCGAGGTTGAAGAATAAAAGGGATGCCCTTTTATTTTTTAGGTGTCAGTTAGCCAATGCTAACTGCGAGTGTTAAAACGGTTAAAATTTTATTTACTATATATTATGGAGGAATAATTCTATGAGAATTGCTTTGACAGGTAATCCTAACTCAGGCAAGACCACCATGTACAACGCTCTGACGGGCAGAAGTGAAAAGGTGGGCAACTGGGCGGGTGTTACGGTTGACAAAAAAGAGCACCCAATCAAAAACATTTATACAGGCGGCAAGCAGCTTATCGCCGTTGACCTTCCCGGCGCGTATTCTATGTCGCCATTTACAAGCGAGGAGAGTGTTACAAGCTCCTATGTAAAAAATGAAAATCCTGACGTGATCATTAATATAGTTGACGCGTCAAATCTTTCAAGAAGCTTGTTCTTCACAACACAGCTTCTTGAGCTTGGAATTCCCGTTGTTGTTGCGCTTAACAAGAGTGACGTAAACGAGAAGAAGGAAACCAAGATAGACACAGAGCTGCTTTCAAAAAAGCTTGGATGTCCCGTTGTTAACACGGTATCAACAAGCGGAGAAGGACTTAAGGAGCTTATTTCCACTGCGGTTGAAATGGTAAACACGCATCAGAAGGCGCCTTATACACAGGGTGATATTGACCTTACGAGCAAGGAAGCGGTTGTGGCTGCCGACAGAAAGAGATTTGAATTTGTAAACAAGATTGTTAAAGATGTCGAGAACAGAAAGGTTCTTACAAGGGACAGAAATATTTCCGATAAAATCGACGACATTCTTACTAATAAATGGCTTGGTATTCCGATTTTTGCAGTAGTGATGTACCTTGTTTTCCAGATCTCGCAGGTTTGGGTGGGTACTCCTATTGCAGACCTTCTCGTCGGTTGGCTTGAAGCATTCCAGGGATATATCGGCGAGCTTTTGGCAGAGGCAAATCCCTTGCTTTCCGCCATATTGGTTGACGGTGTTATCGGCGGCGTTGTTGCGGTTGTTGGATTCTTGCCCCTCGTTATGGTGATGTACTTCCTTATCGCGCTTCTTGAGGATTGCGGATATATGAGCCGTGTTGCGGTTGTTCTTGATCCCATATTCAAGAGAGTTGGACTTTCCGGCAAGAGCGTTATTCCTTTTGTTATCACGGTTGGATGTGCAGTTCCCGGTATTATGGCATCCCGTACTATCAAAAACGAACGTGAAAGACGTGCAACAGCTATGCTTGCACCCTTTATGCCCTGCGGAGCGAAGATTCCCGTTATTGCACTTTTTGCTGGCGCGTTCTTCGATGATGCGGGTTGGGTAAGCACAGTAATGTACCTTTCCGGTATCGTTCTTATCTTCCTTGGCGCGCTTCTTATCAATAAGATCACTGGTCACAAGGCAAGAAAATCCTTCTTTATCATCGAACTCCCCGATTACAAAGCACCCTCACTTTGGGGCGCATTCAAGTCGATGTGCGCAAGAGGTTGGTCTTACATAGTAAAAGCAGCTACAATCATTTTGCTTTGCAATATGGCAGTTCAAATTATGCAGACATTCGATTGGAGCTTTAAGGTTGCTGAAAGTGCAGATTCTTCTATTCTCGCATCGATTGCTTCTCCCTTTGCATATGTTCTTGTGCCCATCGTTGGCGTGCTCTCTTGGGAGCTTGCAGCTGCAGCGGTTACGGGCTTTATTGCGAAAGAGAACGTTGTTGGTACACTTGCAGTATGTTTTGTGGGACTTGAACACCTCATTGATACCGAGGAACTTGCCCTTATGGAAGGCGCAGGTGCAGAGGTTGCCGGAGTTATGGCAATTTCAAAGATCGCGGCTCTTGCATATTTGATGTTCAATCTTTATACGCCACCTTGCTTTGCAGCTATCGGTGCTATGAATGCCGAAATGAAAAGTTCAAAATGGCTCTGGGGCGGAATAGGACTTCAGCTTGGCACGGGTTATACAGTATCATATCTCGTATATACTATCGGTACTCTTATCGTTGCTCCTGAAACGCTCAACATTGGTGCGGCATTAGCAGGACTTGTGGCAATTTTGGTATTTATTCTTATTATCTTTCTTCTCATTAATAGAACAAATAAGAGAATGAAGCAAGAATATTCCTTAAAAAGCAAAAAAGCATAATCATAGAATATAGAAATTATGAAATTTGAAGATATTATTGTAGTTTTAATTTTAGTTGCAATTGTAGTTTCAGTATTGATTTACATAGGCAAACAAAAAAAGCAGGGAAATAAATGCATTGGCTGTCCCCACGGTAAGGAATGCTCCGGTAACTGCAGCTCTACAGAAAAATAAAAAGGCAAAAGGGTCACGAATAATTCGTGGCCCTTTATTTTGTTAAATAAAAAGAAAACAGTGGTATTTTTGAAATGTATTTTGCACATAATAGATTTGCGGTGCTGTGCGCATATTAAGTATGCTTAAAATATTTACATATTAAGAAAAAGGAGAATGAAAATGTTAAACAAACCTCAAATATATAAATGCTGTGCCAGAGAGATACTTGATTCACGTGGGAACCCCACAATAGAGGCTACAGTTATTCTAAACGACGGAACGGTTGGTGTTGCCAGTGCGCCCTCAGGTGCTTCGTGCGGCAGACACGAGGCATTGGAGCTGCGAGACGCTGAGAAGGAAAGGTACCACGGCAAGGGGGTACAGGAGGCTGTTGCGAACGTTTGCAAGAAGATCTCACCTGAAATTTGCGGAATGTACTCAACGGATCAAATCAGAATCGATAAGCTGTTGATTGAGCTTGACGGCACACAAAACAAGGGTGTGCTTGGAGCCAATGCAACACTTGCCGTTTCACTTGCCTGTGCAAGAGCAAGTGCAAACTATTATCATGTGCCGATATATAAATATTTGAGCGGACTTGGTGCATATCGTATGCCCGTGCCGATGTTCAACGTTATTAACGGAGGCGCACATTCCAATAATAATATAGAAATTCAAGAATTTATGATCTTACCGGTTGGGGCGGACAGCTTTGCGCACGCGCTTCAAATGGGAAGTGAAATCTATCACAATTTGGGAAATATTCTAAAAGAGCGCGGGTTATCAAGCTCGGTTGGGGATGAGGGAGGATATGCCCCCGACCTTCACGATGACGAGGAGGCGCTTGATCTTCTTGTTGAAGCTATTGAGAGAAGCTCCTACAACACAAATGACGTGAAAATTGCCCTTGACGTTGCCTCAAGCGCTTGGTTCGATAAGGACGAAAATGCTTATCGCACGCTAAAACGAAAAATGGAATATACAGCAGGTGAGTTGATTGATTACTACGCGCACCTTTATGAAAAATATCCGATAATTTCAATTGAGGACGGTCTTGCAGAGGAGGACTATGACGGATGGCAGAAAATGACCTTACGTCTTGGTGATAAAATGATGCTTGTTGGAGATGATTTGTTCGTTACAAGTCCCTTGCGCTTTTCTGACGGAATTGAAATGGGTATTGCAAATGCGATTTTGGTAAAGCCCAATCAAATTGGAACGTTGAGTGAAACACTGCAAACGATCAGACTTGCAAAGGAAAACGGATATAAATTTATTCTTTCTCACCGCTCGGGTGAAACTGAGGATACCACGCTTTGCGATATTGCAGTTGCAACGAATGCGCCGTTTATAAAGGCGGGCGCGCCATGTAGAGGGGAGAGAATTGCCAAGTATAATCGATTGTTGCGTATTGAGGGATCGCTTTGCGGCAACACGGAATACGGTGGAGATATATATTGCGAAAGCAAAAATCACTCTTTTTGACGAAAAATTTATATTTATATTAAATTATTTTCAAAAAACTCTTGCTTTTTTCATTTTTCTATGCTATAATATCTACTGTTCGTAAACTATTTATGTAAATTGTGCGTTTTATTACGCTTTATCAGGAGGTGTCATTATGGCAAAGTGCAGTGTTTGTGGAAAAGGCGTTGTTTTCGGTCAGAACGTTTCTCACTCTAACCGCAAGACAAACAGAACTTGGAAGCCCAACATCAGAAAGGTAAAGGCAATCGTTAACGGCACTCCCGTTACTGTTGCAGTTTGCTCTCGTTGCCTTCGTTCAGGCAAAGTTAA
>JAZLBH010000056.1:0-5357 GCA_045613605.1 Eubacteriales bacterium | reverse complement strand
TCAAGTCTGTCGGGGTCATTCTTCTTGTTTTTCTTAGATTCATAGTTTCTCTGCTTGCATTCTGTGCAAACGAGAGTAATTTTGACTCTTGCATCATTAGCCATTTTTTCGGCACCTCCCATTAAATTTTTTTTGACCTTTGCGGTCAGTGTACCTCCCTCTGAGATGGCATTATGCCTTGTCCTTACGGACGGCGCGAAAAATAGGCATAACAAAAAAGCCCATTCGCAGAGGTACTGCTATTTTATCACAAACGCAATACTTTGTCAAGGGCTTTTTTGAAATTTGTTTCTATATATAATATATTAGTCGTTTGGATCGGATAAAAGCTTGAGAGTATCATAAATCGACTTAATGCCGATAAGCTCGATTCCACAGTCGATTTTGCGCTTTTCAAGGTTGCGGTAGGGAACGATTGCCTTTGTAAAGCCGAGGCGTGCGGCCTCCTTTACGCGCTGCTCGAGATTGGAAACAGCTCTTACCTCACCCGAAAGTCCAAGCTCACCGATGGCGATGAGATCATCTGGAACTAGCTTGTCGCGAAGGGAAGAGATAAGCGCCATAGCAACCGCGAGGTCACTTGCGGGCTCGTCGATGTGAAGACCGCCGATGACGTTGATATAGGCGTCGTTTGCCGAGAATCGCATATTGAGGCGTTTTTCAAGCACCGCCAAAATGAGATTTAAGCGATTATAGTCAATTCCGTTTGACGTTCTTCTAGGAACGGGGAAGGCGGTGGGAGAAACGAGCGCCTGAACCTCGGCAATGAGGGGGCGCGTGCCTTCGATCGTGCAAAGAGCACAGTTGCCCGATGCATTCTTCGGACGGTCGGCAAGGAGCATTTCAGATGGATTGCAAACCTCGATCAGTCCTGCATCTCCCATTTCGAACACACCGATCTCGTTAGTTGAGCCGTAACGGTTCTTCATAGCGCGGATAATTCTATATGAATGCTGACGGTCGCCCTCAAAGTAGAGAACCGCGTCAACCATATGTTCAAGGATCTTCGGACCTGCGATAGAGCCCTCTTTGTTGACGTGACCGACCAAAATTACGGAAATTCCGTCGTTCTTTGCCTTTGTGATGAATGCGAGAGTGCATTCCTTGATTTGAGTGATGGTTCCCGGGGCGCTTGAAATCTTATCCGAGTACATCGTTTGAATGGAGTCGACAATAATTACGTCGGGTTTTACCTTTTCAACCTGTGCAAGTGTCTTTTCAAGCTCGGTCTCGGTCAAAATGAAGAGATTTTTGCCGATGATCCCAAGTCTTTTAGCTCTTAATTTAAGCTGACCCGTGGATTCCTCACCCGAAATGTAGAGAACCTTCTTTTGCTCACCGAGAGCGTCGGAAATTTGCATAAGTAAAGTGGACTTACCAATGCCGGGTTCACCCGATAAAAGCACGACTGAACCGTGAACAAGACCGCCACCGAGAACGCGGTCAAGCTCGGATAGACGTGTGTTGCTTCTTATGTAATCGGGAAGCTCAGCTTCGTCGAAACGCAGTGCAGTATTTTCTTTTCCGCTTGTGAGAGTTTTGTGTTTTATTTCACTTGGCTTTTCGGGTGCGGTGGAGATAACGTCCTCAACGAGAGAATTCCACGCGCCACATTGATTGCACTTGCCAAGCCATTTTGGAGAGATGCAACCACATTCCGAGCATATGTAAACAGTTTTTAAGCCTTTCATTTTTTAAGTCCTTTCCTAAAGTAATAGGATGTGTATAATATATTATAAATGAATATTAGACAAAAATCAAGAGTAAGTTTATTTTATGTAGGGGAGGATATCATCCTCCCGTGTTCAAATTTTGATTTATCTAATAGTTAGTTTTATATAATGGCGGGTCGTCGAGGACGTCGACCCCTACGGTTTTGCACTGATATTATTGGTGTTGCCGCGAAGCCCCATAAAAAGTTTTTTGGTTACTTTTTTTCAAAAAAGTGACCGATAAATCCCAATTTATGTTTGTATTACCCCGCTTTCTTTGCCGCCTCGTTGACCATCTTTTGAGCCGTTTCCATATCGCCCGACTTGACTGCGTCGAGGTAGGCGGTGTCTAATTCTCGCGATGCTTTGCCTTCAGGAACGTTTTTCGAATTTTGTGTTGACAAATCAGTTTTTTGTGATATATTATTAGTAGAGATACCGTTTGTTAGAGCGTAGCCCTCATTTGGTTTGGGGCGCTCCAGGCCGTTAATTCGGTCGGCGGTGTCTCTTATTTTATTTGTAATATCATATATGTGATAAGATTTATCATTAGAGGCCCTTCCAACATTTACAAAGATGGGGAAAGTATCTCCATCGTATCTAACAATAGCTTTATAATAATAAAAGCTATTGAATTTTGGGTGCGTTATACCTTCGGCTTTTGCATATAATTTCGCCGCTTGCACAATTTCTTTTATTTTTGAAATTTGTGCGGTTTTTTAGATGCGGCGTTATTAGCTATATGTAATGCATCTCTTTTGTCAACTTGCCAAGCCACTTGGGAGAAATGCAACCACATTCCGAGCATATGTAAACAGTTTTTTATGGGAAAATAATAGCCATATAATATGTAAACGGCTACAATTTGAGAAAGAAAATATATCAAACTCCGTAGGGGACGGCGCCCTCGACGTCCCGCAATAAAAAAATATCAACTCCCCGACAAATCCCAATTTAGCGCACCTTGTTCGCACCCACTCCGTAGTGGTTGCCTTTGGCAGTCCGCACTTCAAATTTTGATTTATCAAATAGTTAGTTTTATTGAACAGCGGACGCGCAATGCGCGCCCCTACGAGTTTTCAAGATATATTTTGATAAATAATAGCCGTTTTGCTTTCAAAAGTGCTATTATCTTGCTATAAAATTAGCTCTATCGTTGTAGGGGCGGTCATCGGCCGTCCGTTTCCAAAGCAAACTAACTTTTATAAACTCACCGATAAATCCCAATTTACTTATATTATAATTTAAGTACATCAAAAAATCAAGCATTATTCTGCGAAATATAGGTCATAATTGACTGAAAAATGGCGTTTGCGAGCTGGTGTCGGTATTCGGCATCACCTAATGCGCGCGCTTCGTCGGGATTGGAGAGAAATCCGCACTCGATAAGCACGGCGGGGAAGGTCGCGTTATGCAACAAAAAGATGGAGCTTGTGGCTTCCTTGATTACTCTCTTATTGTTCGGTTGGAGCGTATTTTTTACATTCGATTGAATGAGATTTGCCAACGCTTTTGAGCGCGCGTCGTTTTTTGAGTACCAAACTTGCAATCCGAAATACTGCGTTTGAGCAAAATAGTTCATATGGATGCTCACAAGCACGGGATTTTCTTGCTCTTGTGCGATCTTGAGACGGTTTCTCACGTCCTGAGCCTTCTTTTTGCCTTGATAATCGGAGTTTACATCGTACAAAAGAACGTCAGTTTCGCGTGTTAATACAACGTTTACACCTTGCTCGCGCAAGAGAGAAGCAACCTGCAGGGTAATGTCAAGATTCAAATCCTTTTCGATAAGTCCGTTGCCCTCACATCCACCATCCTCACCTCCGTGACCTGCGTCAAGCACGATTGTCACCTTGCTTTGCGCATTGGTGCTTTTGCTCGGCAGGGGAAGTGAAAAATTCATCATTGGAATTATCAAAATAAGTGAAATAAGCGCCGAAATAATGCAAAAAATTGCAAATTCCAGCGCGTATGACATTGCGTCTCTATTTCTTTGATTTCTCATAAGCCAAACTCCGTTTTTGTTTAGTTTATGAAAAAATATGCGAAATTATTAAAGCTCCTCAAAAAATTGAGGAGCTAAAGCTTTTTAACGTTTAATTTAGAATCCCCACATTGATATAAATTCTTCAAAAAATGTGGGAATTGCCTCGAATATACTAATGGAGCCTGTAAAAACTGCCTGTATGATAGAAATTATGAGTGAAATGGGGAGTATAAATATGGCAACCATTGCAAATGACAGAGAAAACATTAGGTTGTTAATAAAATCTTCGAATTTATTTCCGGTTGGTTCTGGAGAGGTGAACGCAAAAACGGGCATTGCTACGCTCAAAAGTATAGCAAGCGTTAAAATCAAAGAAACAACAAATTTTATGATGCGATTGAATTTCATAATTTATACCTCCTGTTTTTATAATTAGATTATAGCATGCGTTCATAAGTAAAGTCAATACTCTGTATATTGAAAAGTCAATTATATTGTAAAAAACACCTTCATATTCAGAAGGAAGAGATATAACAGCCAGCAGTCATATACCAACGAAAGAAAAAACGATGATTTTGATACGTTAGAAAAGCAAATTGTGGCGCATATTGAACTTAAAAAGCACAGTGCTGATATTATTGCCGAGACCAGAAAAAGACGTGCGCAGAAGAATATAGGATACCATGCATAGCCTATTGATAGGCAAATTACAAACCACATTGCACCTTGATATTTTTTATCGGCGCAGGGGCAATTTCCAATACCAAGTGCTATTCCGAGCGAAATTCCTGCAATAATATAGGATAAGGAAAAAAGCAACACCATAAGCCACACGGGAGGCACGATGTCTCTAGCGCCTATAAAATACAAGGTTTGAACGGGACTGCCGCTTATCCATCGCGTAAATATGCTTAAAAACAAAAGCAAAAGGGGAATAAGCAGCACGGTTTTCTTGTTGGCTCGGTTAAAGCCGCGCATAACGCTGTTAAAGGGATTTTTAGTGTTTTTGCTTGACATAAAAAGCTCCATAAAAGATATTTTATATATCTTATGGTGAATGTTTGATTTTAATGATAATTTCTCGCAAGGATACAAAAAAAGCCCCAAGCAAGTGCTTGGAGCTTAAAATTCAATTAAAACAAACCAACGATAGCTTCAACAACCCACGCAACAGCGCCAATGATTACGTTGAAGATACCAACGAGCAAGTTCCAAAAGCCTTCAAAAAGTCCCACGATCAATGAAACGATGCCACCAACAACGCCGTCAAACATCATTTTCAAGGCGCGGCTGATTTGATCGATTCCAGATCCCAAGGAGGATGAGGAGAATGTACAGCCCGTTAAAAATGTCAAAACTGATACCATAACGATAAGAAGCAAGATCTTAGATACTAATTGTTTGTTCATGTTTTTCATAAAATACCTCCATAATTGTATTTACATTAAAATTTTACCATAAAAAATCGGTGTTGTCAATATTTTTTATTTTGGTGATTCAAATTTTGATTTATCGGGATGTTCGCACAAACCAATCCATAAAAAGTTTTGCGGAGCTTTTTCACTTTTCGACTTTGCGTAAGCAAATGACCGACGCGAGTCGGGCAAGAAAAGAGGCAACCGAGGGTACGGGGCGAGTAGGGGTTCCCCGAAGCGAAT
>JAZLBH010000055.1:0-3989 GCA_045613605.1 Eubacteriales bacterium | reverse complement strand
TAGCTCTATCGTTGTAGGGGCGGTCATCGGCCGTCCGGTTCCAAAGCAAACTAACTTTTATAAACTCATCTATAAATCCCAATTTATCACAACCCCTTGACATTTAAGGGATTTTTTGTTATTATTTATGTGATAATTTCCCGAAAGGAACTAACAAAAATGGCAAGAGTATCAACCAAAAAGGATAAAAATATATATCAGCAGACGCGCGAAAATCTTGAACTTTCAAGAGAGGGTGCAAGTGAGCTTCTTGAATGGATCTCACCAGAGAGAATCGAACGAATCGAAAATGAAAAGAGTGATCCCAATCCCGATGAGGTTTTGCAAATGGCTGATAAATATAAATTGCCCCGTCTTTGTAATTACTATTGTGCAAATCAATGTCCCATTGGTCAGGAATACGTTCCTGAGGTAAAGGTCAAGGAGCTTTCACAAATCACACTTGAGCTTTTGGCTTCTCTTAACGCGATGAACGCAAAGCGCGAGCGCTTTATTGAAATAACGGTTAATGGCAAGATTGACGACGATGAGATTGCTGATTTTGTACACATTCAAGAGGAGCTTGAGCGTATCTCCGTAACTGTAGAAACACTTCAGCTTTGGTGCGAAAGAATGATTGCAAACGGCGTCATAAATGAAGACAAATATCAAAAAATAAAAAATTCAAAAAATAAATAATTAAATGCCATTCCGCATCGGCGGAATGGCATTTTTGCAAAATATAATCAGAAAACAAAATCCCCTCGCACTTTGGTGCGAGGGGATTGACTTAAATTATTGGTTATTTAATGCTCTTAAGCTCAAATATATGCTATAGCGTTCAATCATATACTTCAATTCATCGATATCAAGATTGCCCTTGCCGATAGAAACCTTGAGATATGCACCGCCAGCCGCATAGAACATATCTTCGGAAAGAGGACAAATTTCGTTCAATTCTTCGTATGTGAAGAGACCGTATGTTTCTATATCCTTTTCCATTTGTTCATAGTCATATGTCATTGTTTCGGGATCAACCTCGAAGATGTTGAAGAGACCGCCAACACCACCGGGCATTGAAAGCATGCCGTTTACGAAGTAGCAAAGATGTCCAACCGTAACAGGGCTCCATGCAGTAGTTACTTCAGTTTTAATAACTACGTCAACGAGCTGAACCTTTTCAAGCTTGTCACCGTTTTGCTTTGCAAACGTATGGCCAATATAATCGGCTGCATTTGTGTCGAGATATACGTATCTGTTAAGATCGTAATCCCAGAAGCCGTGTTCGTAGATAACCTTAACCTCAGTTCCATCAGAGAATGTAAGGTAAACAACCTCAACCTCCTCTTCATACTCAACGTCCATGAACATAAGCTGTGCTGCGTCAAATGTACCTGTTTCCATATTCCATACGAGGAAGAGCTCGTCACCAACAACCTCATCCATACGTATCTGTGTACCGTCTGCAAGTGTGATGAGCGTATCGGGAGTTACACAACCGCCACCGCTTGAAGAATTTGAAAGCTTTGTTAAAGTACCACTGCAGAAATCAGAATACTTATACTGCTCATCCTTGTTTTCTGCTACAGACCAAGTGTGTGAGAATGTAAGAACTTCACCACCGTTGTTGTCCTTGAATGTGTAAGAAACGGGAATTGTTCTTGCAGAGTTTCCTGAGTTAACAAGACCGGTTGACTTTGCAGCTACAAAATAGAGTGTACCGTCAACACCAACGGGCATTGCATAAACGTTGTTACTGCTATGAACCTGACCGCCGGTCAATGTCAATGTATAGTCACCGTTATCAGGAGTATATGTCCAAGTTGTGTTAGTGCCGTTGAGCTGACCCGTGCCAATTGCAATATCACCAAGGTTAAGCTCTATGTATTTACCCTCGGCAACGCTCCAATACTTAATTACGATACCCTCAAGAGCGGGAGCCGCACCGTGCCAAGTTCCACCGTAGGAGGAGGCAACACAAAGACCTGCTTGATAATTTTGAGCAACCAAAGAGGGAGATTCCTTGCTTGTTTCAGTACCTGTTACCTTGAATGTTGCGGTGTATTCCTTGCCGTTGATTGTAGCGGTAAGTGTATAAGTTACACCGCCTGCAGTAACAGCAACGGTTGAGGGTTTAGCAGAACCGTTAACCTTATAATCGGTTACGGGAACACCGTTTATAACCATAGAAAGCTTGCTAAAGTCAAGCTGATATCCATAAGCCTTGTCAAGGTCAACGTTCAATTCATATACCCAACCGCTTGTTTCGAAGGATTTTCCTGATTTAAGACCGTCCTTTGAATCGGAGTAGCTTACCGTGATGATGTCACCGTATGCGTTGGGAACATAAGCGCCTGTATTAATAAATGCAGAGTTTGTTCCGTTAGAGTTTTTATAAGAATAAACGTATGTTGTTCCGATTAAGGTTACGTCTGTTAAACCATAGGGAACACCGTCTTTATTTGTTCTGTTATCAACAATATTTGTTGTTTTTACAGAGGATGTAGTGGACTCGGGCATAAATGCAAATCCGAGGTTCAAGGATTCATTGTTGCCGTCACCGTCGAGGTCGTGAAGATATTCTGTTTTCTTCATAACATTTGTAATAACCGTGCTTCCTGCACTTGGAACGTATTGCTTATCAGATTCATCCACCCAAGCGTCCTGAACGAGAGTTCCTTCAAGAGTTATAGGAGCTGCGTTACCGTTAGAATCGCAAATGAAGAGCACGCTAAAGCCCATAAGAACCTTGCTTGGATTATATGTTGAAGCGGTGGGCTTTTGAACGAGTGTAACGTCTCTAAGAGTTACGCTATTTGCTGAACCGATAAGAAGCGAAGCAACTGCACCACCCTCAAGGCGAGAATTATCAATTAAACAGTTACCGCTTGTTACGTTAACCGCTGCACGAGCACCGGAAATGTAAGAGTTAAGAATTTGGCTGTTTCCTGTTACCATAACACCGCTCTTAACGTTATAGTAACGAGTTTTATCTGTTGTTTCAGAACGGTTGCCGGACTCTGTCATATTGCTCTTATAAAGAACTGCATAATCAAAGTTAGGACAAATAATCTGAACGTTATCAAGTGTACCGTTGTCAAGGTTTACGAATGCATAACCCATATCAAGAGCAGCGGAATCGCTTGAGCAAGTCATTGTAAAACCGTTACCGTAAAGTGTGTAGCCACCACTAACTTCAAGTGAACCAAATCCGCAGTTATTAAGAAGAACAACGTTGTTGGATGTTGCACTTGTTGCGCTTGTTGCGTTAACTGCATCAACAACTTCAAGTGTAAGCTCGAGATCACACTTATCACAAGAGCAGCCGGTAGCAAGTGTCACTTGTACACGACCTGTTCCACTAAATTGAATGGAATCTGTCATTTTTCCGGACGCATTGCCTGTAACGTTTTCGATTGCTACGGTTACGTTGTGCTTTCCGATATTAAACAAAGAACTAAGAGCAACAGTATTTTGATTACCTATTCTGTAAGTGAAGTCCCCGGTGAACTTTGTTGTGATGTGACCGAGAGCATCAACCTCATTTGTTGTGTATGTGTCACCGCAAGTACAAGTGTACTTTGTGTAACCCTTGGCTTCACAAGTGGGATTTATTGTGGTTTCACTATATTTATGTCCTGTTGCAGGAATTGTTTCCTGAGCAACGAGAATTTCATTACATACTGAGCAGTGTTTACCTTCGGTAAGACCTGTTGCAGTACAAGTTGCATTAACCAACGCATCGATTACTTCGGCATGACCGAGCGTATTAACTGTGATTGTTTCGCGGCTAAGCTCAACTTCACAAACTGTACAATAAACTACGTTATCGTAAGAGCCGTTGTTTACACAATCGGGAGCCACATTGTTTTCAACAACTGTTGCGCCTTCTGTATGACCGAGAGCATCAACGAGAATTGCATTACATACCGTACAAACCTGAGCAGTTGTACATGTTGCTTCAGCGCCTGCTGTATGGCCGAGCGCATTAACTGTGATTGTTTCACGGC
>JAZLBH010000054.1:0-20611 GCA_045613605.1 Eubacteriales bacterium | reverse complement strand
AACACATAACGATTTTTTCTGCATTTTAACAGGCGCAGAAAAAATCTAAGATTTGCTGTTCAAATAATAGCCACACTCAAAGCATACGACTATCATTTGTCAAAGTAAATTTTAGAAAACATCTCTATAAGAGAGGTTTTCGTAGTTCAGTTGATTAAATCCTTGTCGAAAACTTGTTTTCGTAAAAGGATTTTAACAAGTGAACTGATAATTCGTTTGCGAATTATCAAAAATTTACGTAAAATCAGTTCAAACCCAAGCGATTGTTTTGCTTCTTTTTTCAAAAGAAGAGCCCAAGCGGCTTGAGCGGTTTTTACCTTGTAACTTCTCGATAAATCCCAATTTATAAACAAATCAACACAAAAAAGACACATCCCCCTCGGCAAGCCGAGGGGGATGTACCAAAATATTTTATTTATAAAGGAATCTCTTGATCTTCTTTGACGGAGTCTTCTCGAACTCTTCTTCCATAAATTCAAGAGCCATTATTCTCTTATAGCCAACAAGCTTTCTGTTGACTGTATTAACCTCTTCCCTGATCGCATTATATACTTCCTCCTTGGATTTAAGACCAATACTGTCGGTATAATCGAAATCGGGATAAACAAGCGCTGTGATTGCAAGGTCATTTTCCTTTTGACGTCCAATAACCACACATTCCTTAACGTGAGGAATTGCGCCAAGGTATTCTTCAATTTCCTCGGGGAATACGTTTTTGCCGTCCTGAAGAACGATAATATTCTTCTTTCTGCCAGTTATATAAAGATAGCCCTTCTTATCAACGTAACCGTAGTCGCCTGTATAGAACCAACCGTTGTCCTTAAGCACCTCTTTGGTTGCTTGCTCATTATTATAGTAACCAAGCATTACGTTTGAACCCTTAACAACGATTTCACCAAATTCGTCAGTGGGATTTTCTTTGTCAATAAATACCTGCATAGAATCAACGATCTTACCGCAGGACTTGGGATTATAAACACCCGCCGGAACTACGGACACAAGGGGAGCGCATTCAGTAATGCCATAGCCCTGTGAAATTTCAATACCGATAGCCTTAAACGTTGAAACAAGCTCGGGACGAAGCGCCGCACCGCCGCAAATAAGCTTGTGAAGTCTTCCGCCAAATGCCTCCATAACCTTTCCAAAAAGCTTTTTGCGAAGGTCAATATGAACCTTGGATGCAGTCTTACTGAGCTTAAGAGCAAAATTAAACGTCTTTTCAATATCTTGCTTTCTAACGTTTTTCATAATGCTGTTATAGAACACCTCAACGTAAAGAGGAACGACTGCCATAACAGTTGGCTTATATTTCTTAAGATTCTTTGTAACGTGCTTGATAGAATCGTTTATACAAATCTTAGCACCGTGATCAAGAGCACAGAAAATACCGCAAGTAAGTTCATAGGTATGGTGAACGGGAAGAACCGATAAAAGCACATCGTCTTCATCAACGTCCTTCAGTGGTTCTCTTGCACTGTTGATAACCGTGCAAATGTTCTTTTGTGAAAGCATAACTATCTTACTTGTTCCCGTGGTACCTGAGGTAAAGAGCATTATGCTCATTTTTTCAGTATCCTGCTTGGGAATTTTAATATCACCCAAGGTATTACCCGTGTGGGCAAGCTTTGAAACGCTTGTGAATCTTTCAAGCTCATACACGTGCTCTGTTTTGAAATCAAAGGAGTAGTCGTTAAGCTTAATAAACGTAGAAACCCCCTCAAAGCTATCCGCATTTTCTTCAACGAATGAAGCCCATGTGGTAGAATATGCAAGAACCTCAACCTCTGCCATCTTGGCAAATTCCACAAGCTGCTCCTTTGAAAGAGCAACGTCGATCGGCACTGCAACACCGCCTGATGTAATAGCCGCAAGATACGTTACAAGCCATTCGGGGCAGTTTTCACCGATAATAGCAACTCTCTTGCCTGCAAGACCAAAATGAATAAATGCTCTGGTCATTGCATTGGTATATTCCAAAAACTCTGTATAAGAAATTTCATAGTCAGTTTTGTGTCTTTCAAATGCAAACAACGGATGATAGCCGTATTTTTCACTTGCAAGCTCAATATTATGATAGAGTGAGCGCACAGGCACTTTCTTTAATTCTTTAAGTTCCATAACAATCTCCTTTACACATCGCTATCAGCGATTAATGAAATATTAGTGGTCAAACGTGATAATACTTCATAGAATTTCTTCATATCATCCTCAGAAATACCGTTTCTTGCCTTTGCCATATACTGAATAAGGTCAGCGTCTATGTCAGATGCAATTTTTTCACTTTTTTCAGTAAGATAATATTTTTTTCTGTAGCTCTTATCCTCTCCTGCGGTTTTGGTTGTAACAAATCCGTCAGCAGTAAGCTCCTTAATAACTCGCGATATCAAAGCCTTATCGGTATTACTCGCGTTTGCAAGCTCCGTAACGGTCATTCCTCTATCGCTGTGATTTATTCTCAAAATACAGCCCATATGAACCGAACGCAAGCCGTATTCACTCATATACGACATTTCTTTTTTCTTGATATTTTTGAGTATACTTTCGAAGCTTTGATGAAACACCAAAAATCTGTTAGTATCCATAATTCCTCCGAATGTTGACTTGTCAACATTCCTATAATACCACCCAATTATGAACATAGTATGAACAAATCTGATTTTTTTGTCAATTATCCTTGATATTAAACAAATATACACTTTATTCACAAAAATATTCGTTCAAAAGCTCTTGAAAATCAATTTAGTGAATATGGATCTATTGAAAACATTTTAGTTATCATTCTTTTAATGCTTTCTTGTGTTGAAAGATCGGGAGATTTACTAAGCATTTCTCTTGCAGCCTCATAAGCATCGGTCAAAACTCCTGAATCCTCACTCATATCAGCCAATCGGAATTTAAGACCGCCGCTTTGTCGAACAAGTGGATCGCTTGAGCCCTTTATAAAATCACCGGGACCGCGAAGCAGTAAATCCTTTTCGGCAATTTTGAAGCCGTCGTATTCCTTTTTCATCGTTTCAAGTCGCGCTCTTGCATTTTCGCCCTTACTATCCGAAACGAGCACACAATATGATTTTTTGCTTCCGCGTCCAACTCGTCCGCGAAGCTGGTGGAGCTGTGCCAATCCGAATCTCTCGGCATTTTCCACCACCATGAGCGTTGCCCTTGGTACGTTTACGCCAACCTCAATAACCGTTGTCGAAACAAGAACGTCAATTTCTCCTGCGGCAAAGCTCTTCATTATCTCATCCTTTTCACTGCCCTTCATTTTTCCGTGCAGAAAAGCAATATTCAAATTAGGTAAAGCGCTTGCAAGCTCCTCAGAAAATTGACCCGCCGCCTTAAGTGGAGGCAATTCTTCCCTTTCGCTCCCAAGCTCGGCAAAAGCTATCTCGCCCAGATCCTCAGGCTCCTTTTCTTCAACCGCAGGACAAACGATATACACCTGTCCTCCCTCGGCGATCTGCTTTTCTATAAAAGCATTCAGACGCGGACGGTAATTTTCATCGACGACAAAGGTGTCTACCCTTTGTCTACCCTTGGGCATTTCATTTATTTTGGAAAGATCAAGGTCACCGTACATAATAAGAGCCAGCGAGCGAGGAATTGGAGTAGCACTCATAACAAGCACGTGTGCGCGATCCCCTTTTTTGGAAAGCGTAGCCCTTTGCGCAACGCCAAAACGGTGCTGCTCATCAGTTACAAGCACGCCTGCCGAGTAAAATTCAACACCCTCGGAAATAAGCGCGTGCGTTCCAATAACTACGTCAGTTCTATTTGCCTCGTCCTCTTCTATCAGAGAAGCCCTGACCTTCTTTTTTTGTGAGGCAGTTAATGAGCCAACCAAAAGCTCCGTCTTGAATCCCATTTTTTTAAATATGGGGGCAATATCATTATAATGCTGACGAGCCAATATCTCGGTTGGAGCCATAAGAACCGCCTGATGTCCGCTTTTTACGGCAATATACATAGCCGCCATAGCACAAACCGTTTTTCCGCATCCAACGTCACCGACAAGTATCCTGCTCATCGGAGTATCCTTTGCCATGTCGCGCCCAATATCCTCGATTGCCTTCATTTGATCCCCTGTAAGCTGATATGGAAAAAGGGACAAAAGCTCATTAACTTCATTATTATTACATACAGGAGCGCCGTATTCCTTGCGCTTTTGACCACTCATAGTCATGCCGAGCGCAAAGGTAAAAAATTCGTCAAAAATAAGTCGTCTTTTTGCCCTTGCCACCGATTCGTAATCAGTTGGATCGTGAATCGTCCTCAATGCAAAGGGCAAGGTGCAAAGCTTATATCTTTTTCTTACGTCATCCGGCAAATAATCCTCAAGCTCGGGCGAAATAACATTCATAGCAGATTCAATATCAGCCGCCATTCTGTTTTTGCTGATGCCCTCAGTCAGAGGATATACCGGAACAAGGGGCTTAAGCTCCTCCCCTTCAATAATCATTTCATATGAGGGGGAATTCATTTTATAGCGCTTTCCTACCCTTTCAACCTGACCGTAAAAGCGGAAGGATGCGCCAAGCGGAAACTTATCGGCAAGATAATTTTGATTGTAAAAGGTTATCTCACACGTGCCACTTTCATCAAATGCAGTAAATTTCAAGAGAGTCATGCCACGGCGAATCATCGTTTTCTTTGGAACGGTGCCGATCACCATCTCAAGTGCAGCCTTATTACCAGGAACGCATTCGGACAAAAGCTTTATATCACCACGGTTTTCATAAGCGCGCGGAAAATGATATATCAAATCATTTACAGTATTTATTCCCAATTTAGCATACGCCTTAACACGCGCAGGACCAACACCGGACAATACCTTAACTGATGCCTCACTGATTTTCGCCATATCGAGCTCTCCTTTCAACAATTATAAATTATATATAAATTCTCTTCTTTTTTCTTTGATATTCGAGGAATTGGGGTGCTTGAACCACGGATAGCATCTCACCGCAAACGCCCTCTCGTTTTGATAATAATCGCAATCAAATAAGCGCGATGATGCCCTAAAGCTAAAGTTTTTAGCTTCTTCAGCCTCTCTAAGCAACGATTTTCTTCTAAATTCATTGGCAATTTCGAATCCAAATTCAAAATATATTCCCATCGGATCAAAATAAACGTCCATTTTGGCCCTGGTGCTTAAAGAATAATTCCTTGCAAGCAAAAGCAGACTTGTCAAGGCAAAAATATATGAATCTATGCACAGGTCGTTCTTCATCTCAAACAAGCCAGCTCCCTGTATATTTATCTGAAGATCACAACCGCAAAAGGTCGAAAAATCAAAGGCGATCTCACTCATAAGCATAGAAAGCTCACCGTTCGTTCTTCCGTGAGTTCTATAGTAATATATTCCGCGATGAGTGTTCAATAATCTTTCGGCAAAGCCGTCGTGACTTATATCAAAATCAATGCCACAACAAATTTCAAGCTCATCCTTCAAATTACCGTTTGATTTGACGATGGAATTAAGCTTCTCCTTAACTATCGCAAGTATTTCTGCTCTTGAAAAATGAGGAATGATTGCAATGAACGTACGGTACGTACCGAAAAACGAGGTGTCGATAAGTATCGGACCCTTTGTGGAATCAACAAGCAAAAGAGGCTTTAAGCCCGCAAAAAACATATTATCACGAATAAGCTCAAGACCACTCGAATCAATCAGAGCAAAAACGTTTTTTATTGGCTCTCCCCTATGTCTGCCTGACAAAACGTTGCCCGAGTCCGAAAGCAAATAAACATCTTCAGCAAAAATCATTGGAATATCTTGTATAATGGGTTTGAAATTTTTAAGCATATGTTTCCCAATTCTTCATATATTAATAGTAATTATACTACTATTGTAACCCCTTACACAAAAAAAGTCAACATTTTTTCAAAAAAGGGTGTTGACAAATTCAATTTTGTGTGTTATACTATTCAAGCAATTAAGAGTGGACCACAAAAGTGGCGATGTAAATTCCGCCGGGGTGGCGAAATTGGCAGACGCCCGGGACTTAAAATCCCGTGGTGCGAGAGCACCGTACGGGTTCGATTCCCGTTCCCGGCACCACACTTAATTACCAGTATCGCGGGGTAGAGCAGCCTGGTAGCTCGTCGGGCTCATAACCCGGAGGTCGTGAGGTTCAAATCCCACCCCCGCAACCATAATAACGGGAAGTGTGTAACAATGCATTTCCCGTTATTCTTTTGTGCTGAAACCCCTTATTTTTCAAGGGTTTTCGGCTTTTTTATTTTTTGCTTTGTATCATTTTTGGTAAACACTAAAATCCTAAAATCTGATAATTTTCAGCTTGTTTTTGTGCAGTCCCGAGGCAAATCGTTCAATTTTAGGGTAATCGTTCATTTTTAGGGTAATCGTTCAATTATTGTTTTTGGCCCCAAATATACCACAAGAACTATACAAAATATACCCGTATTATATTGGTCACAACGACAAAATTTATTTTATTTTCAAAGTACCTCTTCCCTTTTTCAATTGTTTATGGTAAGAATTAAAGCAGGAGGTGCTAATAATGAAAATAAAAACTATTCCCGCAAAAAACATCCCCTGCAGATTCAAACCTCTAAGGGTTGCAGCATACTGCCGTGTTAGTACTGAACAGGATATACAGTATCACAGCCTCGAGGTACAACGTGAGTATTTTCACAACTATATTAGCAATCACCCCAACTGGGTATTTGTCGATATATATGCTGATCAGTCCTCCGGGCGTCATAATGTAAAAATGAAAGAATTTCAACGCATGTTGAATGATTGCCGTGCCGGGAAAATTGATTATATTGTCGTAAAATCTATAAGTCGTTTAGGGCGAAATACAGTTCAATTTTTGCAGGCTTGTAATGAATTTAAAGCCTTAAATATTGATGTTTTTTTCGAGGTGGAAAAATTACATATCAATGACCCTGAAGCAACTAAAGCACTTACAATATTAGAAAGTTTATACCAACAGGAAAGCGAAACCAAAAGCTACAGTATTCGTTGGAGCAATCTTTGGCGTTTTAAAGACGGCTCGTCTAAATTTTACAACCGAAAATGTTATGGATATTGCCATGATAATAACGGTAATCTTATTATTGTTCCTGAAGAGGCTGAAGTTGTAAAATTGATATATAAATTAAGGTCCGAGGGTGACACGCTTTCAGGGATTGCTCGTCAACTTATGGATAAAGAAATCCCTGCTCCACGTGGTGGAAAAATTTGGCGTGCTGAAACCGTTAGCAGAATTCTTAAAAACGAAAAATATTACGGCGACGTATGCTTGCAAAAAACATACATCGCCGATTATTTTACGGGTAAGCAAGTCCCCAATCGCGGAGAGTATACTTCATATTTGTTTGAAAATCATCATGAGGGGATTATAAAAAAACAAGCCCCGTAATATCAAAGACTTACAGCATCGCTTTTTCTAAAAAGCCTTGTAAAAAGCAATAAAAGGTGTTGAAAAAAGTACAATTTTATGGTATAATAAGTTTTGGTCAACGATCCGGCGGCTGTCGGTGCTAACTCGAGCTATGCTCAGACCTAAAATTTAATAAGCGAGATGACCGCATAGACGGTCAAAGGAGGGCTTTATGCAAAAAACGATGTGCGAATTATTCGCAGGCGTCGGTGGTTTCCGTTTGGGGCTCGACCGACTCAACTCAGGATGGGAAACCACGTGGTTTTCTCAGTGGGAGCCAGGTGCTAAGACACAGTGGGCGCACGATTGCTATGTGCAGCATTATGGCGATTCTGCCGATATGAATGGTGAATATCATACGGGAGAAGATATCAGTGAAATGAACAAGAACGCTATCCCCGACCATACACTTTTGGTTGGTGGATTCCCCTGTCAGGATTATAGCGTTGCGCACACCTTGGCATCTTCAAAAGGAATTGAGGGCAAGAAAGGTGTATTATGGTGGCAGATTAGAGATACCTTAATTGCTAAAAAAGCACCATTTTGTATCTTGGAAAATGTTGATAGATTATTAAAGTCTCCCGCTAAACAGCGTGGCCGTGATTTCGGTATCATTTTGGCTTGCCTTGCAGAATTGGGATATAGCGCAGAATGGCGTGTAGTAAATGCAGCACAGTATGGAGCAGCACAACGCCGCAGAAGAATCTTTATTTTTGCATATCGTAACGATACTGTGTACGGTCAAGCTATGGCAAATAACGATGCTCAATACGTAATCGAAACCGCTGGTATGATGTGCAAAGCATTCCCTATTTTAGAAATAGGAAAAATCACAAGCACCGCTATAGATACTACTGATATTGTAAAAGTAAGCGATGAGTTCAAATTTGCATTTGAAAATGCTGGATATATGCATGACGGAATGGTTTATACCGCCAAAATTACCGAACGTGAAGAACAACCGGTCCTTCTAGGTGATATTTTGCAACGTAACGTTGATGACAAGCATTATATCCCCGGAGATAAGATTGCGAAGTGGACTTATCTTAAAGGTGCAAAGAAAATACCAAGAACATCCGCTGATGGACATGAATATACTTTTTCCGAGGGCCCAATTGCATTCCCCGACCCTTGGGACAGACCTGGTCGTACAATGCTGACCAGTGAAGCAACTTTGAATCGTTCCACTCACGTAGTTTCTGACCCTGGAACAGGACGTTTGAGATTACTCACTCCCGTTGAAACCGAAAGACTACAGGGCTTTGATGATGAGTGGACAAACACGGGTATGCCAGATAGAATGAGATATTTTTGCATGGGTAACGCTTTAGTTGTTCCCATGATAACACGAATGGGAAAGGTTCTTGACGAGATTATAGCAAAAGAAAATTGATAAAAATTCGTAAATAGAACACTCACCATTGGGTCTTGCGTTTTTTGACGTGGGACCCTTTGGCTCTACTAGGGCAATGAATTAATTCAGGAGGCTGTATTGATGGAAGGCACAAAGTATACTACAAAGGAAGCTATATTAAAAAGAGCTTTAGAAATAAAAGGTATTCCTTTAAAAAATGTTGATAAAACAGGTAGATTATCAACCGGTAAAGGCGCTATCGGTACAGTTATCGAGGAGAGTTGGTTTGAATACACTCCGAATTCTGAGTCTGAGCCAGATTTTCCTGAAGCTGGCGTCGAATTAAAAGTTACTCCGTATTTGCGTGGTAGAAACGGTATAAGAGCAAAGGAACGCCTTGTTTGTAACATTATCAACTATATGGAAGAATACGACAAAACTTTCATGACTAGCGCATTTTGGCACAAGTGCAATACAATGCTTTTGATGTCATATGAGCACTTGGCAGACAAACCCAAGGGCGACTATCATATTGACGCTGCTGTATTATTTAGTTTCCCCGAGGAAGATTTGATAATTATCGAACATGACTGGCAAGTCATTATGGAAAAAGTGCGTAGCGGACGAGCACACGAAATTTCCGAGGGTGATACTATGTATTTAGCGGCTTGTACAAAAGGAGCTAATGCTTCTAGTGTACGCCCGCAGCCTTTTTCCTCTATGCCCGCAAAACAGCGTGCATATTCTCTCAAGTCGTCATATATGACGCAAATCCTTAATAAATACATATTCGGCAACGAGCAAAGTGAAAAAATAATTAAGGACTATCACGAACTAGAAGCTACCACATTTGAAGAATATCTGATAGCTAAAGTCACTCCTTATTTTGGAAAGACCGATAGAGAGCTTATGCGCATGTTCGGTGTTGAAAGCACTGCCAAAAACATCAATGAGGTGCTTTTGGCAAAAATGTTAGGCGTCCAAGGCAAGATTGCATACACCGAAGAGTTCCAAAAGGCGGGAATCATTCCAAAGACCATTCGCGTACGTCCTAATGGTACTATAAAGGAATCCATGTCATTCCCTACGTTCGACTTTATCAAGTTGAGCCAAGAAACCGAATGGGAAGAATCCGAGTTTTATAACTATCTCGCTCCCACCAAGTTCCTTTTTGTTATTTTCCAAGAAAACGACAGCGGCCAATTGGTGTTTGATAGAATCAAGTTCTGGAACATTCCTAATGAAGATTTGGAAGAAGTACGCATTGTATGGAAGCGTACCGTTTCTGCTATACGCGAAGGTGTTAAACTTGTACCTACGTCTGCTGGAATGAGCAATAATCTTCCTAAATCATCCGAGAGTAGGGTTTCTCACGTTCGTCCCCATGGCAGAAATGCAGCAGATAAACTTCCCTTGCCCGATGGCAGAATGATGACAAAGCAATGTTTTTGGTTAAATAACACCTACATTGCTGAACAAATAAAAGAAAAATAACTTTGCCAGCATGGATGCTATAAAAACAATAGAATTGTTTGCTGGTGTTGGCGGCTTTCGTATAGGGCTTGAAGCTGCATCAGACAAATATAAAATCATATGGGCTAACCAGTGGGAGCCCTCGATGCGCGAGCAATATGCATTTGATTGCTATGCTTCTCATTTTGGCAATTCATCAAATCACGTCTGCCAAGACATAGCTATTGCTAAAAACCATGTACCAGACCATGACTTCCTTGTAGGTGGATTTCCATGCCAGGATTATTCTATAATGAAAAAGAATTCCGAGGGTATCGAAGGAACTAAAGGTAAATTATGGTGGCACATAGATGATATAATAAAAGAAAAACGCCCCAAATTTATATTACTGGAAAATGTGGATAGAATTCTATGGTCCCCAGCAAAACAATACGGACGAGATTTTTCTATTATTTTACGGTGCCTTTATGAAAAAGGGTATGCTGTAGAGTGGCGCATTATCAATGCGTCTGAATACGGACAAGCTCAACGCCGTAGGCGCACCTTCATATTGGCATATCATAATCAAACTCAAATTTTCAGAACTTTAGCAGAAAATGTTTGTGCCTACGGCATTAAAAGCATGCATGAACATATATCGCAAACAGGTATATTTGCAAAAGCATTTCCTGTAAAAACGCATGCAAAATATTATACTGATAACTGGATTGACGAGATGGTTTATCCCGATGTTGATTCAGTATCTCAAAAACAGCGTGTCCATTTATATAATGCCGGAGTTATGATGAATGGGCGCATTTATTCGGTTGATATTACTCCTGTACATGAAACGCCAATCCCTATAAAAAATATACTTGAAACCGGAAATATTGACGAGCGTTTCTTCTTGCGCGACGAAGATATGCCAAAGTGGATATATTCTAAAGGCGCAAAGAAAGAATTGCGCCATAGAAGAGATGGTAGCGAGTATTATTTCACTGAGGGTGCAGTCCAGTTCCCAGAACCTATGAACAAGCCATCACGCACTATGTTGACGTCAGAATCCAAAGTTGGACGAGCTTCTCATGTTGTTACGGATATAAAAACAGGAAGGCTTCGAACACTAACACCATTAGAGTGTGAGAGATTAAACGGATTTCCTGACAATTGGACGTCTGGTATGCCTGACAAGATGCGTTATTTTTGTATGGGTAATGCATTAGTTGTGCCAATTGTAGAAAGAATTGCCAAAAGAATACTTGAAGTACTATAGATTTAGCTTCAAATTCTGTTAAGATAATACACAATCCTCTAGTCAATAATCAAATTATTAAAACACCTTGAAAGCATTATCGTTTTCAAGGTGTTTTATATGTACAAGAGATTAAAATGGCCAATCTTCGTTATCCGATTCTCCCTTTGGAAATAAAGCATCGGCAATCATTGACTTAACAGTACTAACATTTTTCCCTGAAGAATTTTTGCCTGTTTCTGAATTTAATAATCCTTGATAAAAAGCAAGTACGTCCTCGTCATCAAATATTAGACAAATCTGTGAATTGTCAACAGCGGCAGCACATAGCTCTTCTATTTGCTGTGCACTCCAATCAGAATATTTTGAAAGTTGTCTTATATACCTATGCGTTGAGGAAAAATTCAAACTGCGAGAAAAACTTTTAATAATAGTTTCTTTTTGCTGTTCAGCCTTAAGTTTTATATCTTTAAAATGTTCATTTAAAAAATCAACTAAAGATTTAAAATAAATAATGTTTGAACTCTTTTTGCTTTGCCACTCATCTAACAGGAATGGATGAAATCGCTTGGTATCCAATACGGATGAATAATCGTTGTCGTTGCTAATAAAAAACAAATCTTCGCCTTCCGGGACGGATGACAGTAATGCTTCCCAATTTATTGCATCGCCATACCTGTTATCTTTACCGGGTGGATTTCCAATGTTATATCTCTGAACAGCTCTTTGTAAAATATCATCTGTAGTATTAATAAAATCTATAGAGGCAAAAAAGTCATTAATTACTATATCAGCTGACAAGCTTTGGGATGCGATATCGGTTTTTAATTTTTGCAACCATTCCTTATGACGAGCTTTCAAGGAGCCATAATCTTTCGCAAATAGCTCATATTCGGGGTAACTTTTGCTAAATGCAGGAAATTGAAAATTGAATTTTTCGAATTTGTCTAAAGCATCCTTTATTTTATTTTCTCTATTTCGATACACCTCACAGCGAACTTGCTCAGGAATATATAAGACTATATCCGTTCCTATTAAAGCCTGTAATTTACTAAACTGTTCCAAATCATCACTTGAAAAATGAAATAACGAAAGCCATACATTGGCATCAATAAATAAATTTTTGATTGTTCTAACCGCCATTTTTCTTCACCTACCAAAGCATTGGATTTTTAAAACATTTTATAGCCATATCAATATTTTTCATATTTTTCAAATCCTTATGCGAAATGCTATAACTATAATCGACATAATCAAAAGGTGCATGGAAGCTTTGTGCCCAGCAATTTCCATTTACATCGGTAATTCCTAACGAGGCAACTGCTCCAATCAATCCAGTAATAACTCGATCTTTGTGATAACAGAATTTTATAGTAACAGTTTCGCCGACACGTATTTTTCGGCTCGAACATACGGAATAGTTTATTCCTCCCCCGCTCGCAAAAGCATATAAATAATCATTATCACGATTGGTTGTAGGAAAGAAAACCGTATCCTTAGGTAGATTACAAATTACATCAAGTGATGCAATATCGGTTTTACCCACATTCTTTAATGTATAGATTACACAGCATCTTTCGTCAGGGTTGAAATCCTCTTTTCTATAATTAAAATGTACCTTAGCGTTCTTCCCTTTTCCGTTTATCTCGTAATCCTCAATATGCGCCACAAATAGCTCTATATCGCATTTCTTTTTCAAGCCGTAGTTTGTACGCTTGAGATAATTCTTATACTCAATGATTTCAAGTTCCGGACGCACTTGGAATAATTCTTTTTTCTCTTGTTCCATTTTTGTAAAATGTTCAATTTTGGCTTTTTCAGCCTTATTCTTATCTTCAAAAACCAAATCAATAGCTTTTGAAATAACTGATGAAATTACCGTCTTTATTATCTCAGCTGTCATCTCGCGTCCTCCTCTATTATTAGCATCAGTCTATAAATCAAATATTATGTTTCACAAATCAAAAACTAAAGGTATTCAAAATGCTCTTCTTCATACTCAACAAACCTATCAAAAATAAATTGTAATTCGTTAGCTACACAACAAAAATCTTCATCTATTTCGTCACAGCAATATTGACTTACCGCTAATTCAAGACTTTTATATAAGTTAACAAGAATAAACATTACATTATGAACGCTAATAGAACTTTGTAGTTTAGTATAAAAAGATGTGCCGTGTGAATACTCACTCATCAAACCAAATCCATCATATTCAGCATTATCCTCAATCAAATCACAAAGACCCGCAAAAGAAAAACGCCTTTTGCCACTAATTTTATATATCCAGCCGTATGGCCGTTCTATATATGATAGTGTTTTTCTATCATTTTTGCCCACATCACATCTACGATAAAAGTCTTCAGAAATATTTAAATCTTTATACATATATTCAAGCATATCCAATTGATCTTGTCTAGGAGTTTTATCGAATTTGTGTATAGTATTATAATATGAGTGAACCCAATAGTACTTCCATAATTCTAAATCTTTGTAGTCCATAATAACTTTTAAACATACAAGGTTTTCTAAAACGGATCTATTGATCATATTAGCTGCGTGAAAATGACCAAGTATCACATTATCAAATGCCATTTTACTATAATCCAAAATAGTTTTAGCAAATGAGTGACACACGCCTTCGTATGACCAAGTATTTTCTACAGGCTGTTCAGAGATAGCTCTCTCTGAAATATTAATTAATTTTTTAATAAGCTGCAATTCACGCCGATATTCGCATAGGATAAACGCATTATTTTCGTTACCATATAGCTTTCTTTTATCTATGACAACCATATAACGGCACTCCCTTTTTGTACACTTGTTCATCTATATCCTGAAGTATGTCTATAACCTCATTATAGAGTTTTAAATTAAAATCATCTAATTGCATTTCATTGCCATCAGTAAGTCTAATATGAATTCTGTTGCGCAAGTCAATCATATTTTGTACACGTTCCAACTTATTCTCATCAAAATCTAATACACCAATCAAAACCAATTTTTGCAAAGCCAATCTTGCATTACTACGTTCATCTTTATTAAAGTGTTGATAACACTTTTTGGTATTATTGCAATTTCTTGCATTAGGACAAATGTTATTGGCTGCTTCTAAAACTATAGCTTCTATAACTGAAACAAGATTAACAATAGCTAATTTGTAAAAAACTGTCTCTACAGCCCCCCAAATACCAATGCGATTAAAAACATAATTAAATAAATCTGACACTTCCAATGCATATGTAACATTATGTCTCGTGGTTCTTTGAGGAATGATATCTCTTAAATGATATTTTGTATTAAAAGTTAAAACCGTTCTAATATACCCTGGTGGAAACGATATGCGTTCAGTAAGTGGGAGTGCAAAATTGGTCACAGGCGGATTATATCCCTCTTGCCTTAACAATCTTTCATTTTCACGAAGCAATTCAGAAATTTGCTTATTGTTATCTGCTATCTTTTTTTGAATCTCTTCGCGCATATATGTCACCTTCTTTAATAGAATAAAATATTCAATAAATTTATTTATATTGTATCACAAAATTTGACATTTTACAATAATTTTTTACCAATTGTGTGGATATGATTTCAGAATAATACTATAGTCACTTTTGCTATCAGATGTTTTTGTATCAATATCAACAAATACCTACTTAGTGAATAGTCAAATTTAGCTCATAATATTACTAAATACACTTTTCACAAAAATGCACCCCCTAACTAAAATTTGCACCCCCTCCCCCTCGAAGTGCACCCCCTCTTGTTTTGTATCAATATTGACAAAAAGGCACATAAAACAAAAGCACACCACTCGGTGTGCTTTTTGTTTTATCCGTTATGAGCAGATGGGGATTTGAATCCACGACCGACGGAGGAGGTCGGGGGCATCGAGTTCGACCGCCGCCGGTGGCGGATAAAGGGAGAACGAGATGGGAGGAGAAAAGGAGCGTCGAGGGTGTGCTTCAGTACACACAGCGAGGCGACTATTTCGACGAGTGGGTGTTGTTATCACTTGCAATATTATCCACATTTTGTGTCCTTTTTCTATTGCGATGAGCCCAAGCAAGGAGTGTTGCGAGTAAATTATTCACGAAGCAAGACGAATATGAGACATAAGGGCGCAATGCCCCTCTAATCGAAAAGAAAAAACCAACCCTTGCGGTTGGTTTTTCTTTTTTATCACATTACCTATTTTAACTTACTAAAAAAGCTCAATTAAAGCTCCACGACCTCGGGGTCCTTGCCAAATGCATAAAAGGTCGCAATGGCATTTCTAAAATAGAACACCTGTGTATTACCGTCGTTCTCGTCGTACATATGACGAAGATTGGGATATGCGTCAAGCATGGACTTTTTTGCTTCCACTCTATCGTCCTCTACAAGCTCACCCGAAAGACGGATCCAAGATCCGTTTCTATAGGCACAAATTTCTGCCTTGGGATTTGCCAAAAGCTGCTTTGAGGTGGGCTTTACCCTTCCCGTTTGTATGTAAAGCTTATCCTCGAAAATATTTACCGTGCCGAACGGACGAACTCTTGGTTGATCGCCCTCAACGGTTGCAAGATAATACACCTCTGCCTTCTGCAAAAAATCAAATACTCGTTTCATAATTTTTCTCCATATATAAGATATTGATCATTATTTTTTCATTTCTCGGTGGTGACCAGCTTCATACTTTTCCACCTTCCGCTACGCCAACGACCACACATAAATATCGCGCGTACACACTCGTCAAGAGCCATTCCAATATACGCGCCCACCGCTAAATAGCCAAGCTTGATGCCAAACAGCCAAGTGCCGCCCGCGGCACACAAAAACATAAACACCACGGCAATAATCATCGGAAATACCGCGTCACCGCTGGTTTTTAGCGCAAAGCCGTAAATCAAATTGGTCGACCTGCCAATTTCCAGCAATATATCCACCACAAGCAATGCTCCGACTAAATTTATCATATTCAAATCGTCGGTAAACAAGCCCACTATCGATCGATAAAAAATAGCAAAAGCTCCCGCAACGATAACTCCTGCGGATATTCCTATCACAGATGCCCTTTTTGTAGTGCGCGCACATTCGTCATACTCCCCTGCCCCAAGATGCCAACCCACCAAAATTGCATTGGCATTTGCTAAGGCGGCGGATACGCAATATGAAAAATTCGATATTTGAAGGGCATATGCGCGCGCCGTTGCCTGTGCGCCCGTATCGTCCATTCGATTCAACATACTGATTACCAACGTAATCGCTATATTGTATAGCATAGTTTCCATGGCGGCAGGTAAACCAACGCGGATGATCTTTCCCAAAATCTCGCGGTTTGTTGGTAGATCGGCATCGTGTGTTGGTTTTATTCGACGCTTTGCCGCAACACAAAGCCACACAAGATTTACAACTCGAGAAATACCCGTTGCCAGCGCTACACCCACAACGCCCCAATGCATTACGAAAAGGAAAACCGCATTAAGCACCACGTTCAAGGCGTTTGCAACCAAGGTTGCCGCCAGTGTGGGGGTTGTGTGTCCAAATGAACGCAAATAGCTTGAAATAATGGGAGTTGCGGCATTACAAAGGCAAAACAGTCCAATGGTTTTCAAATAAATTTTTGCAGGCTCCTCCAAATCTCTGGCAATTCCGACCGCCTTCAAAATAGGTCCTGCGCCAAAAACGAGTATTCCCATCACGACTGCACCGACGGCTAAGTTAAATAGCAAACCAATTTTCAAGGCCTGTCGTGCCACTCCCGGACGCTCCGCGCCAATAAACTGAGTCATAACCGCCACCATACCCGAGGATATGATGGAAAACATAATCAAAAACAGTCCAATATAGGTATTAGCGGTACCAACCGCGCCAACGACTTGGTCCCCCTCGCTCGAAAGCATAAGTGTATCCACCATACCCGCAAGCATCATAAACAGTATTTCAAAGAATATAGGAAAGAAAAGCTGATGCAGCTTCTTTCGTTCTGAGCGCCCCTCTATAGGAGTGCCGCTTTTATTTTTATTTAGCATTAATACTTCCTCTATAATTATTTATTGGTTGATTATATCACAAAGCACGTAAAAAGTCAATCAAATAATATTCTCGTTTAGATATGCATTTGCCTCTTCTCTGCTTTTGAAAATTATGATACTTTTATTGCTATATCTTTCAAGTAGCTCAAGGATTTTAGGTCTTTGCTCCGCGTTGAAATTTTTAACAAACTCAATAAATTCCTCATCTTCCTCGGTTTCGATCCAGGGCATGTCGGCTCTCGGCTTTCCTTGTCTTTCTTTAATGCCGTCAAGACAAATTTGAAGCGGATAATCCAAAAAGAAAACGGTATCGCAGCAATTCATTCTCATTTCCATGGTTGATGCATAGTTTCCGTCAATTATCCATTCATCTTTTTCGAGAATCTCAGAGAGGTGAGCAAGAAAATCATCTCGATTTATCGTAGTTTTATCCTTATTCCAATAAATCATATCAAGATGATATAGCAATATTTCAGTTTTTTTGTGCAATTTTTCCGAAAAGGTACTTTTACCGCTTCCGGGGCAACCGATTACTATGATCTTTTTCATGACGCCTCCCTTTTTATACTAAAATATTCGTTGTATAAATTATAACACGAAGCCTTGTCACAATCAATATTTTTTTGAGCATTTATTCTTGAATTATCTTGATTTTTATGCTATAATACAAAAAGCAACCAAAAGTTGCTTGATTTTTTGGATTTGCAACCCAAAATATATAGCGCAAATGCATGCTTTTTAGTATAATAGGGTAAAAAGCAAAGGAGATTCATCATGGTTAAAAAATTATGGAATAAAAATTTTATATTGCTATCGCAGGGCGCCGCGGTCAGCTTGATAGGCGACCTTATGTACAGCGTTGCAATTGGATATTGGGTATATCAGCAAACAGGGTCAAATTCTCTTATGGGAATTATGTCATCAATTTCAATGTTCGTAACAATGTTCATCTCCCCCTTCAGTGGCACGATAGTTGACAAATTAAATCGCAAATGGGTCTTGGTTTTGGGTGACGCTTTTCAAGGTCTGCTTATGATAACCATAGGTGTTCTGGCTCTAACGGATAAATTGACCGTTCCCATTGTACTAATAGCGGCATTTCTTGCCGCGTTCGGAGGAGTTTTCTACTCTCCTGCATCAAACACGGTGCTTATCGACATAGTGCCCCGTGACGATCTGGTTCGCGCGCAATCGCTGTTCTCGGGCGTAAGCTCCATAATCAATATGGTCGGCACGGCATTTAGCGGTGCAATTGTGGCTCTTTTTGGCGTCCCTCTTATTATAATCATCAACGGCTGCAGTAACATTTACTCAGCTATATCCGAAATGCTCATCACGGTTCCAAAAACCTCAAGACAGGGTGAAAAGGTATCCATAAAAGGAATATGGAGTGACACAAAAATGGCTGTCAAGACCATTTTTGAAAATCCTTGCTTGCGCATATTTTTTCCCTGCGCAATTTTATTGAATTTTCTTGCCGCGGGTCCCTTTACGCTTATGCTACCGTTCACCATCGAAAAAGGCTTTCAAATTGAGCAATACGGAATTTTGATGTCGATGACCACCGTTGGTTCCTTGGTTGGTGTTATTTTACTTGGGGCATTCAAATTCAGCGCCAAGGTAAGATATTGGATATTGGCTATAGGCTTTTCGCTATCAATCGTTTGTTGGATTTTTGCATATCAATCCACAAGCTTTATATCAGTTTGCGTTTGGATGTTCTTGGGCTCATTTTTTAACTGCGCCGGCAACACCGTTTTCAATGCTTCAATGATGCTAGCACTTCCCGAAGGAAATCGAGGTGCAATACTCGGATTCACCTCTGCCGCAACCGTTGGCGGATGCGCCTTGTCCGCAGTAATATACGGAGTTTTGGGAGACATATTCCCTTTATACATCACGTTCACCGTGGGCTCAATTCTCACGCTGGCACCCATGCTTTACCTTTGCTTCAACAAAGAAATCAAAGTGTTTATTTTGGAAAACACATAATTTTATCACTGCAAAGCACCGCTTAAATCAAGCGGTGCTTTTCTTGTGCTATTAACTAAAATGCGAGAAAATTTATCCGATATATATATTAATGAAGCAAAAATCAAAAACAACTTGACAAGCACCCCCAAAATAGTGTATAATTAAGTTATCATGGGTAACTGTCGCTTACAGTTAAAACAAAAATATTATATTAAAAGGAGATTTCTATGATGAAAAGTTTAAGAATTGTCCTCCTCATCGTGACAATACTTACCGTATGCTTATTCACCGTTGGTTGCTTTGATACTCTCAAAAAGCCTGACTCCGGTGAAAGCACAACACCCATCATTACCACACCAGAAAATCCAACAGATGATTGTGAACATGAGTGGTTGAACGCAACCTGCGAAACACCCAAAACATGTTCTAAGTGCGGAGAGATTGACGGAGAAAAGCTCGGTCATATCGAAGCAATTGACAATGGGAAAGCTCCCACATGTACCGAAGCAGGTCTTACTGAAGGTAAGCACTGCTCAGTATGTAACACGGTTCTCGTTGCTCAAACAGTAGTTTCTGCAAAGGGACATAGTGAAGTAATTGACCGCGCAGTTGCCGCAACCTGTACTCAAACAGGTCTTACCGAAGGCAAGCACTGCTCCGTTTGTAATACAGTTATTGTTGCTCAAACAGTAGTTTCTGCAAAGGGACACAGTGAAGTAATCGACCGCGCAGTTGCCGCAACCTGTACTCAAACAGGTCTTACTGAAGGTAAGCACTGTTCAGTATGTAACACAGTTCTCGTTGCACAGCAAGTGGTTGCTGCTCTTGGTCATAATGCAGGCACAGCTGTTGTAGAAAACAACGTTGCTCCTGATTGTGTAAACGATGGCTCTTACGACAACGTAACTTACTGTACTGTATGTAAGGCTGAAACCAGCAGAGAGACTGTAGTAGTTAAGGCTCCCGGCCATGACTACAAGGCAGAAGTAACTGCTCCTGATTGTGTAAATGGTGGTTATACAACTTACACTTGTACCGTATGTGGCGACACCTACGTTGCAGATAAGGTTGACGCACTCGGACACACTGCAGGCAAGGTTGTTGTAGAGAAGGAAGTAGCTCCTAAGTCGGAGGCCAAGCGGTCTTAGGAAGA
>JAZLBH010000053.1:0-1818 GCA_045613605.1 Eubacteriales bacterium | reverse complement strand
CGTCCAATAGTCTTCGCTCTTCACCCATGCTCTGGCAGTGATGATAATACCGCTATCACCGTGATCGCTCATTCTAACCATAGGTGCCGGATCATCAAGAGTAAGCTCATGAGATGCGAGTATATCTAAAATCAAAGCCCTTGCGGCATCAAAATCACTTTCATAAGCAATAGAAAAGCTAAAGTCCACACGTCTTTTATCCTTCTCTGAATAGTTGATTATACCGGAATTTGACAGAGTGCCGTTGGGAATATAAATCACCTTATTATCGGGAGTGCGAAGCTTGGTATATACAATATGGATATCCTCCACAGTTCCCGACACACCGTCATTCTCTACCTCGATATAATCGTCCACCTTAAAGGGGCGCGTAAAGATAATCAGCACTCCGCCTGCAAGATTTGAGAGCGCACCGTTCACTGCAAGACCAAAGCAAACGCCAAGAGAGGTGATAAGTGCGGTAATTCCGCTGGTGTCTATACCAAGATAGCTGATAAGACAGAGCACGATAAGAATTTTAAGTCCTACTTTTCCAATATAGGTAAGCGTTCTTACCAAGGTCTTATCGAAGCGTGCGTCGCTAAATTTTTTCTCGATTTTTCTTGCAAAAACCGTCACCAATCTAAAGCTGACAAAAAGAATTATCAAAGCAAAAGCTATCCTAAGACCTGTATTCAAACACCAGGATAGGATAACGCCAAGCATATTATCTACGGCAACAGTATCAACATTGTTACTCATACTTTCCATCTTTTTTCTCCTTTTTATTTTCTTTTTACAGTTAATTATACCACAAAAATCGTCATCAATTATTAACAAGGTGTTAACATAATCATCCTTTTATTGACGAAATCTCCAAAATGTGATATAATAAATAAATCCTTCACAAAGGAGACGCTATGAAAAAAGAAAAGAACAAAAAGAAAAAGTGGCTGAAATTTCGTCACAAAATCGTGCGCGCAATTCTTGGCCCGCCCATTCACATTATTTGCAAAATAAAATATGGCATTAAAATTGATAAATTCAAGGGCGACCAAAACCGTCCTTACCTGATTTTATATAATCACCAAACCGCCTTTGACCAGTTCTTTGTTGGTCTTGCTTTTAAGAAACCGATTTATTACCTCGCCAGCGAGGATCTGTTCTCTAACGGTTGGCTTTCATCCTTGATAAAATATCTCGTTGAGCCTATTCCGATCAAAAAGCAGACCACCGACGTAAGAGCTATTCTTAACTGTATGCGAGTAGGCAAGGAGGGTGGCAGTATTGCCATTGCCCCGGAGGGAAACCGTACCTACAGCGGTGAGCCGGTACATATGAATGAAACAATTTCCTCTCTTGCCAGAAAGCTGGCTATGCCAATCGCCCTTTACCGTATTGAGGGCGGATACGGTGTTCAACCCAGATGGAGTGACGTTACGAGAAAAGGTAAGATGAGAGGATACGTTGCTAAGGTTATTGAGCCTGAGGATTATCTTTCTCTTGCAGACGAAGAGCTTTATCAGCTTATTAAAGACGGACTTAACGTTAACGAGGGCAAGCTTGGTGGTGAATTTAAGCACAAAAAACTTGCCGAATACCTTGAACGAGCGATTTACGTTTGTCCGAAGTGCGGTCTTTCAAGATTTGAGAGCCATGACGATACTATGGAATGTAAGCAGTGCGGTCTTACCGTTCGTTACCTTCCCACCAAGGAGCTTGAAGGCGTAAACTGCAAGCTCCCATACCGTTTCATTCTCGATTGGTATAAGGCGCAGGATGAATTTGTCAGTACTCTCGATCTCTCTTTATACAATGAAAAGCCTATGTATGAGGAGA
>JAZLBH010000052.1:0-15274 GCA_045613605.1 Eubacteriales bacterium | reverse complement strand
AAGCAAACTAACTTTTGTAGGGACCGGCGTCCCCGACGGTCCACAATGAACGATAAACACCATTATCACGGCTTCGCACAAACAAAACCTAACATTTTCGTTAAAAAGTTACTTTATTTATAAAATGGACCGACGAGGACGCCGGTCCCTACAAGATTACATTTATTTGAAAATAGTTTGTGCTAACTCCTCGACAAATCCCAATTTCATTAACACATTTTTATTTTGCTCATAGAATGATATCAAGTGGGTGAGATGCCCACTTACATTATATTAGTTGCTCTTGCAACGGAAACGGAGCTTTATTTATGAACAACTGTCTTTGCAATCTTTTTGATAACGATTATATCTGGCTTCTTCTTATCGCTTTGCTTGTAATCACCTGCTGCTGCGGTAGATAGTTAAAAGCAAAAAAAGGGGGCGAGAGCCCCCTTATACTATTTTACATAATGAATTTTAACCGTTAAAAACCCTTACAAAGCTCGCGCGACTTTTGTTGGCGCCTTCACCAAAGGAGCCGCACTCTGAAAAGCGAACGGTTTTGTGTGCGTCGGCTTTTCCCCAATCGTCAAAGCCGTCGGGGTGTATGTGATCGCCTATATAACAGTCGATCAGCTCTACTGCGGCGTGATTTCTCCACGGGCGCGCGATATAGCACGATCCCCAGGGAATCTCTTCAGTAGCGGTGAAGCGGCAATTTTTGGCTACGAAGCCAACGTCCACGCCTTGAGGTGTGGAGGGAGCAAACACGTAGCCCACTTCAACGCTTACGAACTCACAATTATCAAAATAGGCGCTTGCGCCACCAAAAATGAAGTCGACGCCACCCTCTATTCTGCAATTTTTGAAGTAAAAGGTACGGTTTTTGCGCTCGGTAAACTGCTTTGGTCCCAAAAAGCCACCGGGGATCATCTCCTTTTCGGGAAGTGGAGCCAAGAACAGGGTATCTTGATGTCCTTTGAGAATGCAATCCTCAAGAGTTATATTATCCCCGTCGAGATAGAGCGCGAGCGCTTGACCGACGTCCTCGCCCTTGCCTGCCGTGTTTTCAAAAATGCAATTTTTGAAGATTATGTTATTGCCGTCCACCAAAACGGTATAGCTGCGGAAGGTGCCGCGCTTTGCCCCGTCGGGGTGGATTTCACGCGCAAAGTGTGACCCGCTATATATTTGATTTTCAATAATTATATTGCTTTCGCTGATGTGTATTTGGTTCATCTGCTTCCTCCGTGACGGATTTTTTGCTTGATTTGATTATATCACGAGCGCCTTGCTTTGTCAACTGATATATAAATTTGGATAAAAAGTGATTTTTTACGAGAAAAAATGCATAATTTGTGAATAAATGAATAAAAAGATGAATAATAATTGATAAAAGTGAAAAAATTTTCAAAAAAACTTGACTACGTTATTTTTTTGATATATAATTAATAACATGTAATGGATAGTATACTTTTTTTATAGTAAAAGGATATATTTTGATGGAACAAGCCAAGAGAAAGAAAAAGAAAAAGGAACCGTGGATCAAAAAGAGACACGCGTTTATAGCTGCGGCGGCAGGCGTTGTTTTACGTCCGATCGTTTACGGTAAATATCACATAAAAATTGAAAAATTCAAAGAGCAGGGCGACCGTCAGTATTTGATTCTTGCAAATCATCAAACGGGGTTTGATCAATTCTTTCTTGGATATATGTTCAAGGGCCCGATATACTTCGTTGCGAGTGAGGATATTTTCTCAATGGGATTTGTATCTAAGCTTCTTAGATTTGCGGTCAATCCTATTCCAATCAAAAAGCAGACGACGGACGTTTCGGCTGTGCTCAACTGTATGAGAGTTGCTCGCGATGGCGGAACGATTGCGATTTTTCCCGAGGGGAACAGAACGTACAGCGGACATACGGAATATATCAATCCCGCAATAGCGATGCTTGCGAAAAAGCTCGGTCTTCCAATTGCGTTCGTAAGAATCGAGGGTGGATACGGTGTTTCTCCACGTTGGGCGGACAACCCTAGAAAGGGAAGCATGAGATGTTACGTTTCGCGAGTTGTTGAGCCGGAGGATTATAAGGCTCTTTCCGACTCTGAGGTGATGGAGCTTATCAATCGTGAGCTTTACGTTAACGAGGCACAGATTGACGGTGAATACAAGGGTAATGCGTTGGCGGAATATCTTGAAAGAGCCATTTATTACTGCCCTAAGTGCAATGCGCTTTCGACCTTTGAGAGCCATCGCGACCAAATCGAATGTAAGAAATGCGGAATGAAGGCGCAATATCTTCCCAATAAGAAAATCGAGGGGATAAATTACAAGCTTCCTTATGAATTTATTTCCGATTGGTATCAGGCACAGCTTGATTTCGTTGGCGATCTTGATCTTAATTCATTTGGCGATGATCCCATCTACGTTGAGGATGGCGCCATTGATGAGGTAATTCTATACAAAAACAAAAACAGACTTGCTGATAACGTTAAAATTTATCTGTATGGAGATAAAATATCGGTTGTTGGCGGTGGTGAGGAATATATTTTCCCATTTGAAGAGATAAGAGCGATCACCGTTTGCGGTAAGAACAAGCTTAATCTCTATCATGGTGACAAGGTCTATCAGATAACGGGCGGTGAGCGATTTAACGCGCTTAAGTACGTAAATCTCACGTTCCGCTATCGAAATATAAAAAAAGCAGAAAAAGGAGAAGATTATGAACGGTTTCTCGGACTCTAACGTTTGGAGCTTTATGTTATTGCTTATGCTGCTTTTCGGCAGCTTGGTTATTGCTAATATGATGAAGAGAAGAATTCCTTTTTTGAAGAATTCTCTTATTCCCAACTCGGTTTTGGGTGGCATGGTTATCCTTTTGTTTGAATGGATATACATGCTTATTGCCGGTTACAGTATTTTTGAATCGCCAATGCTTGGCGGAACCGGTAACGATACTCTTGAAATGATAACGTACCATTGCTTGGCACTTGGATTTATTGCCTCATCGCTCAAAACGGGCGGCGGTAAGATGGGTAAAAAGCGCGCAAATGAGGTTTTCAATACGGGACTTACTACTGTTGGAACTTACCTTTTGCAGGGTACTGTAGGTATGGTGATTACGATTATTTCCGCTTACGTTTTAGGAAACGTATTTGAGGCTGCGGGACTTTTGCTTCCCTTTGGATACGGTCAAGGCACGGGTCAGGCGCTTAACTGGGGCGGAATCTATGAAACCGAATTTGGATTCGTTAACGGAAGAAGCTTTGGCTTAACGATTGCTGCATTTGGATTTTTGTCAGCTGCCGTTGGCGGTGTTATTCATCTTAACATTCAGAAAAAGTCGGGCAGACTTAAGCTGTCTACCAGAACTGATGGAAGCACACATTCCGAAAAGATAGAGAGCTATAATGAAATTCCGATGCAAGAGAGTGTTGACAAGCTTACCGTTCAAATTGCTTTCATTATGATCGCATACGGAATTTGCTACGCGCTTATGAACGGAGTCAGCGCTCTTATCCCCAACATGAAGGAAACGGTGTTCGGATTTAACTTTATGTTTGGTGTTCTTTCGGCAACTCTTGTTAAGGCGGTTGTTAACAAGCTGTATTTGAAAAAGCTTATTACAAGAAAATACACAAACAACTTCCTTATGACCCGTCTTTCAAACCTTTTCTTTGACTTGATGGTTGTTGCCGGTGTTGCGGCTATTAGAATTGAGTCGCTTAAGCGATATTGGGCTATTTTGATTGTTCTTGGTATTGTTGGTTTAATTGTTACTTACGTATACAACAGAATCATTGCAAAGAAGCTTTTCCCCGAATATTACGAGGAGCAGTTTATGGCGATGTACGGTATGCTTACGGGAACTGCATCCACAGGTGTAATTCTTCTTCGTGAGATAGACCCCGAATTCAAGACGCCCGTTTCGGATAATATCGTTTATCAAAACTTCCCAGCAATCGTTTTTGGATTCCCACTTATGCTTCTTGCAAATCTCGCTCCGGTAAAACCTGAGCTTACAACGATCATACTTGCCTTGATGTTCGTGGCAATCAATATTATATTGTTTAGAAGCTTTATATTCAAAAAGAGAAAAAAATAAAATAACCTTACAACTCGAGCGCTTATCGGCGCTCGAGTTTTTTATTTTGGGAAACAAAAAACAACAAATTGGACAATTCTAATATATTTAATGAGTAAAAATGATATAAAGGTATAATAAATATGGATTTAACTATGATTGTAACTTGTAAAATTCGAGCCTAATTTTGGGTAAAAAGGAAATTATCGATAAGATTAATGGGGATTAAGACGTTTGCTTAGCTCAGATACGGAGAGATCAAACAGTTTATTATATAATTAATGTAGTGAGAGATTTCTTATAATGATGATCTTTTATTTTGGGGCTTTTAATAAGTATATTAATAAAAACGTGGATATTCTTATGGTTATAACAATGAGTTGTGTTTGCGATTTTTGTATATATAATATAATTGAAGGAAAAAAATCAATTTCGGAATGGAAAAAACATGCGCAAAGTTAGAAAAATCGGAATTTTTGAGGCAAAAAATCAAGAAAATATATAAATATGCATCGCGTGCGAAAAACTAAAAAAATAAATAAAATTTTATTTTTAATTATTTGGTATAGGATAAAGTGCATAATTTGTGAACCTTGTAAATGAACTGATGGTGCAAATTGCACAAAAGAGTGTGCCTTCGGGGGTTGAAATGTGTGTTCCAAAAAAGAGACGTTTTTTGATAATTAACAAAAATCTAATAGTGTTAATTTTTGTTTTTTGAGATGAAAAAGCAAACAAAAAATGTCGGAAACAAAAAACGACAAAGAAACAACAAATGCCGATTTATCAAGGTTTTTAAGACACAAGCGCAAAAAATTAACACATACAGACTCAAAAAAATTAACACAAATAATTTTTTGAAAATTTTTCAATTTTTTTTGAAAAAACTATTGACAAATGAAAAAACCTGTGTTACAATGAGGCATAATCTTTGAAAAGGAGAAAAAATTATGAACACAAAAAGATTAACAAAACTTATTGCTCTTGTTCTTGCTTTGGTGATGACTCTTGCAGTTGTTACAGCTTGTAAAGATAAGGGCCACCCGGGTGTTGGCGTGCATACATATCAAACATACACAGCAATCTCACCCTCTAACTGGAATGAACTCACATACCAGGATTCAAACGACACACAGATCATGAGTTACATCGGATCATCATTCTTCTCATTCGACTATAAGTTCGATGACAATGGTGAAATCCTTCCCGGTGAATTCACAGTTAACTACGATGCAGCTACAAAGCTTGAAGACGTAACTGCAAAGTATGGTGCAGATTGGGATATCGATCCTACTGAAACAGGTTACATTTACGCAATTACTCTTCGTGATGACCTCAAGTGGGAAAATGGTGACCCCATCAAAGCTGAAGACTTCGTTTACACAATGAAGGAACAGCTCAATCCTCTCTTCCAGAACTACAGAGCAGACTCTTACTACAACAGTGCACAGTCTCTCGTAGGTGCTAAGGCTTATGCTAAGCAGGGCCAAAAAGGTCTTGGCTTGCCCACAACAAATGTTTACTCAACAGACCTTGACAGTTCTCTTATCTTTACACTTGCTGCTCCCGGCGCAGTTGTAGCAGATATGCCTGTTCTTGAAGAAGTTGCAATGAGAACACACATGGGCTTCCCCGCAAGCTACAATGCAGCAGCTTGTGCTAAATACCTTATAAGCAACTACGTTGGTGGTACTGCATTCACAGCTGAAGCAGCAGCTGCAATGGAAGGTAAGACTCTTGCTGAAATCAAGGCAGATCCCGCGCTTAATGCAGCTTGGGAAGCGCTTATTGGTTGGTGGCAGACAGAGCCTAACGAAGAACTTCACTTCTTCTTGCAGGAAACAACATATCCCGAAACATCTTGGGATAGCGTAGGTATCTTTGTTGGTGAAAACGAGCTTGAAATTGTTATCGTTCTTGTAGAAGCACTCGATCTTCTTGATGAAAACGGTAACCTTACATACAAGGCAGCTTATAACATGAGCTCTCTTCCTCTTGTTCACAAGGCTACATATGAAGATAACAAGGTTGCTCCCTCTGAAGGTTCTACTCTTTGGACATCTACATACAACTCCAGTGTTGAATCAACAATGAGCTGGGGTCCTTATAAGCTTACAGAATTCCAGTCTGGTAAGTATTACAAGGTTGAAAGAAATGACAACTGGTACGGTTACAACAAGCCTGAAAATGCAGGTCTTTACCAGACAGACATAGTTTACTGTGAAACAATCTCCGAATGGAACACAGCATGGCTCAAGTTCCAGGCTGGTGAAATCGAAGGTATCGGTATCGACGTTTCTATCGCAGCTGATTATAAGAACTCTGATAGAGCTTACTTTACACCCGACGATTACGTAGGTTCTATGCAGCTTCAGTCCTCTAAGGAATCTCTTGAAAACCGTGAATCTGACGGCGTAAACAAGACAATTCTTACATACGTTGAATTTAGAAATGCTATTTCTCTTGCAATCGACAGAGCTGACTACAACAATAAGTGTACAACAGCTTCTCTTGCAGGTTTCGGTCTCTTCAACTCCATGCACTACTATGACGTAGCAAACGGTGGTGTATTCCGTAACTCTGACGAAGCTAAGAAGGTTCTTTGCGAAGTTTATGCTGTAGATTATACACAGTATGCTTCTCTTGACGATGCTGTTGCAGCTATCACAGGTTATAACCTTGAAAAGGCTAGAGCTCTTGTAACAACAGCTTACGAAAAGGCTCTTGCTGACGGCGAAATCGATGGCGACGATAAGGTTGTTCTTACATTCGGTGCTTCCGTAATCAACGAATCTTCTCAGAGACAGTTTGACTACCTTACAGCTGCTCTTAAGACAATGGTAGAAGGTACTCCTCTTGAAGGCAGACTTGAAACAGAGCTTAAGGACTTCGGCACAAAGTGGGCTGACGACTTCCGTTCCGGTGCATACGACGTTTGTACAGGTGGTTGGTCCGGCGCTGCTTGGGATCCCGGTTACTTCCTTCTTGCTTACCTTAGCCCCGACTATATGTATTCTGCAGCTTGGGATACATCTTCTGAAATGATGACATTCACAATGGTTGGTGTTGGTGAAAATGGCGAAGACATTACTGAAACAATGTCTCTCATTGAATGGTACAACTGTCTTAACGGTTATAAAGATGATGCTGGAAATCCTCCTAAGCACAACTGGTCTTCTAACAAGCTTCCTGAGTCTAAGAGACTTCAGCTTATCGCTGCTCTTGAAAAGGCAGTTCTTACAAAGTACTACACAGTACCGATCCAGAACTACTTCTCAGCTTCCATGCTTTCTTACAAGGTTGACTACATCACATACGAGTACAATACATTCATGGGCTACGGCGGTATGAAGTACATGACATACAACTATGATGATGCTGAATGGGCAGCTTTCGTTGCTGAAAATAACGGTCAGCTTTCTTACAAATAATTAAAAACATATCATCTTATATGTTACTATAACAAATGAGGGATAGTCTTTGGCTATCCCTCCATTTGTCAGTTTAACAGCACTATAAAAAAGTCACGTTTTGACTAAAAATTCGGTTATAACCGAAGGTAGCCGTGTCTTATGTGTGCGGCTATGCTGTTTCGGCTATATTCGGCTATAACCGAACGGTTTTGATAATACGCGAAAGGAGATTATTTCATTATGTATATGTTAAAGTATATATTAAAGAGAATTGGTCTTATGCTCATAACCTTTACGATCATATTCACAATGTGCTTCGTTTTGATCAAGCTTCTTCCTATTACTATTAATGTCGGAATTGGTCAGGATAGAGCAATTCTTGAGGCTCAGCTTGAGGCAAGAGGTTATTTTAAGCCAATTCCTGAACAATTTGTACTTTATTTGAAGCGAATTATTTTACACGGAGACTTTGGTATTGGTACAAATATGCCCGAATTTGCAAACAAGTCTGTTTGGGATACGTTTGTAAAAATGCTTCCTCCCACTATTCTTTTGAATGTTTATTCATCACTTTTCTCGGTACCGATCGGTATCGCTCTTGGTATCTATGCTGCTTTGAAGAAAAATAAGTGGCAGGACCACACGATAAGTACCGCAGTTATGGTATTTATTTCAGTTCCCGGATTTGTAACGGCATCACTTATTTTGTATTTCCTCTGCTTTAAGTGGAACTTGTTGCCCAAAACAATGATGGGTGGCACTGATTATTTTACATGGCCAATGTTCAAATCAATGATTCCTGCAATTCTTTCAATGTCATTTGGTTCTATTGCGGGTTATGCTAGATTTACACGTGCCGAGCTTACTGAGGTTCTTACAAGCGAATTTATGCTTCTTGCAAGAACAAAGGGTCTTACAAAGCGTCAGGCAACACAAAGACACGCGTTGAGAAACGCGATGGTTCCTATTTTCCCATCAATCGTTGGTGAATTTATAAGCGTTCTTTCCGGTTCGCTTGTTATTGAAAGAATCTTCTCGGTTCCCGGTGTTGGTAGATTGTATCTTAATGCTATCAACTCAATCGACTACGACTTCTTTATGATGTTGTCTGGATTCTATCTTTTAGTTGGTCTTGCCGCAGGACTTGTTATCGACTTGTCTTATGGTGTAATTGACCCGAGAAACAGAATGGGGGCGAAATAAATGAAAGCACAAGATTATAAGATTTCAAGTGAAAAGTTCGTGTTCCGTTCCCACGGCGATAAGCTACACGATAAAAAATTGGAAACAAAGCCTGTTTCTTATTTCAGAGACGCGTTCAACCGTTTCGCAAAGAACAAGGCGTCCATCGTTGCTGCATTTATTATTGGTATTATCATTTTGTTTGCAATAATTGGTCCCTTGTTTACACCTTATGAGGTTGCTTATGAGGATAATAACTATGCGTTTGCTCTTCCCAGAAATGAGTTTTTCTACAAAAACGGAATCAAGTTTTGGGATGGCGGTAAAGATATTGAGGTAAATAAGCTTACTTATGACCGCTATTTGGCTATTGAACAGGAAATCGGCAGAAAGGTTATCATGACCGAGCCTGAGATTGTCCATGACACTTATATGAATAAGCCTCGTGAGCTTTATTCGTTCAGACTTGACACATATAGCTCCGTTGGCGCGAAGTTTGTTCTTGTTACCTTAGCTGAATTTGAAACTATTCAGGCATATCAGGATGAGCATAACGTTCAGATCATTTTGCCTATAACAGATTCCAAGCTTCGTCCCGAGGCTGAACAGGATAAGGCGGATGCTAACATTTGGTATGAAACTAAAAAGGGTGGCGGTAATAAGACCGAAATCCTTTACAACGCAGAGGGCGGATTTACCAATATCTACGTTGCAAACAACGGACAGGATAAATACACCTCCAAAATGCTTTGGGAGGGTGACGAAAAGCTTTACAACTACTCTGTAAAGATGGACGGCGACCAGTACCAGATCCGTGTTGACTACTATGAATATTATCAGTATATTCATGCTTTGGCAGATGACGGCATCACGGTTCCTACTCACATTTTGGGAGCAAACAACGCCGGTAAGGATATGTACGTTTGTCTTTCTTCCGGTGCAAGATTCTCATTGATCCTTGCAGTTATCGTTTCCTCTGTTAACCTTTTCGTAGGTGCTATCTACGGTGCTATCGAGGGTTACTACGGTGGTAGAATAGATATTTTGATGGAAAGATTCGTTGAAATTCTCGGCTCTATTCCTTTCATGATCGTTATTACACTTCTTAAATATCACTTTGACGTTTCACATATTGTTATTCTCTTCATCTCCTTCTTCCTTACAGGTTGGACGGGTATGGCGGGAAGAACAAGAATGCAGTTCTACCGCTTCAAGAACCAAGAATACGTTCTTGTTTCAAGAACACTTGGTGCAAACGACAGACGAGTTATGTTTAAGCACATTTTCCCCAACGCTATCGGTACTCTTATTACAAGCTCCGTTCTTGTAATCCCCGGCGTTATCTTCTCTGAAACAAGCTTGAGCTACCTTGGTATCATCAACCTTTCAACAGGTAACCTTACCTCCGTTGGTACATTGCTTGCTACAGGTCAGAACTATTTGTTCACATACCCACACATGATTTTGTTCCCTGCGATATTCATCAGCTTGCTGATGTTGTCCTTCAACCTTTTCGGAAACGGTTTGCGCGATGCGTTCAACCCCTCACTCCGTGGTACAGAGGAATAATTAAAACAAAACTATTACTACACTAAAATGTTACGCGCAATGGGTGGAAAACCCACCCGAGTGCGCATAGGAAAGGAATGTATATATTTATGGATAAGAAATTAGAAGTAAAAAATCTACAAATATCATTCCGTACTCAAGGTGGAATTGTAAAGGCTGTTAGAAATATTTCCTTTGATCTTGGCAAAGGAGAAACACTTGCCATAGTTGGTGAGTCCGGCTCGGGAAAATCCGTAACAAGTAAGGCTATTATGGGTATTCTCGCAGGCAATTCAATCGTTGAAGGCGGAGAAATCATATATGACGGTCAGGATTTGCTTAAAATTTCTGAAGAGGATTATCACAAGATCCGTGGTGATAAAATCGCGATGATCTTCCAGGACCCCATGTCAAGCTTGAATCCTATCATGAAGATAGGTGAACAGCTCACTGAGGCTATGATCCTTAAGGCAAAGACCGGTAAGAAAAATGCTAAGAGAGAGTTTAACTCAAAGCTTGCTCTCCTTGGCGAACACATCAACGCGTCTGACGCAGATCAGGGCGTTGACTATAAGACAGTTGTTGCAGAAAAGCTCAAAACATTTGATAATTTCTGCATTCAGAGTACAAAAATTGAGGGTGAATTTAACGAAGCCTTCGGTAATGCTACTCAAATTGAGGTTGAGCTTGAAAATGCTATTCTCTTTATTGAGATGAAGAGAAAGATCGAGCTTGACGAGGAGATTAAGCGCATTTCTAAGTCCTTTACTCTTGCGTTCAATCCCTACGTTATAGTTCACAACGCAAAGAATGACGACTGCGCGGCAAGACTTATTGAATTTGCTAAGCAGGGCAAAAAGGTAAACGGAGAAGAGGCTCTTTCTACTCTTAAGGAAGCATTGGAGATCGTTAAGGATGCTCTTGCAAAGGATAAGCCCAACTTCTTTACACTCGGTTATTATCTTTTGACAAATCCCCAGGCTGACGTTACCAGCATTAGCGTACTCGATCTTAACAAGATGACAAGAGAATATCTTGATAATAACTTTATGATGGACTTTATCAAGATGGGTCAAAAGGGTATTTTGCATTCACACAAGACTTCTATTGAAGCTAAGAAGGCTATTCTCCCCGACCTCAAGGCAGCTCTTGAGTACTTTAGAGCAGGAAATATCGAGCGCAAGAAGTCCGAAGCTTATGACAAGGATCTTTCTGTAAGAGTTAACAAGGCGATCGACAGACTCTGCGTAAAGAAGAACAGCACAGAATACGTATTTGATTCTGCTGTTTCTACTGCTATTAGAGAATATTTCGAGGGAATTAAGAACAATCCTATCGAAGAAAAGATCTATCTTAAGAACAAGGCAAAATATGATGCTATTATAGCAAAGGGTCAGGAGCCTGAATGGATCCTTAAGCCCCAGATCATCGTTGACCTTGATCTTAAGCTTGAAAATATTTGCAAGGTATTTGAAAATATCATTGCAAGCTACGAAAACGACATTGCTAACGATGCAAGCTATGACACTGAGGCTCATATGATCGAGGTTATCGACTTCCTTAAGGAGCAGGCGTCACGTCTTGTTGTTAAAATGAATCAGCGTATTGCAAAGGCAAAAGCTATCAGACTTCTTGAAGAGGTTGGTATCCCTGAGCCCGCAACACGTTACAATCAGTATCCCTTTGAGCTTTCAGGCGGTATGAGACAGAGAGTAGTTATTGCTATTGCTCTTTCTGCTAACCCCGACATCCTTATTTGTGACGAGCCCACAACTGCTCTTGACGTTACAATTCAGGCTCAGATCCTCGAGCTTATCAACGTTATTAAGAGAGAAAGAAATCTTTCCGTTATCTTTATTACACATAACCTTGGTGTTGTTGCTAATATGGCGGATAGAATTGCGGTTATGTACGCAGGTAAGATCGTTGAGCACGGAACATCAGAAGAAATCTTCTACGAGCCTGCTCATCCTTATACTTGGGCACTTCTTAGCTCAATGCCCGACCTTGAAACAACAGAGAGACTTGAGTCCATTCCCGGTACTCCTCCCAACATGATCTATCCTCCTAAGGGTGATGCGTTTGCGGAGAGAAACAAGTATGCTCTTGAAATAGATTTCGAGCTCGAGCCTCCGCTCTTCGAAATCACACCCACTCACTATGCGGCAACTTGGTTGTTGCACCCCAACGCACCTAAGGTAGAAATGCCTGCCTTGATCAAGGCGCGTATTGAACGTTCAAAGAAGGAGAGACAATAATATGGCAGACAACAAAGAAGTTTTATTAAGAGTCGAAAACCTTCAGCAGTACTTCAAAATGGGAAAATTCGAGCTTAAGGCCGTTGATGGCGTAAGCTTTGATATTTACAAGGGTGAGGTTTTCGGTCTTGTTGGTGAATCCGGTTGCGGTAAAACAACAACGGGCCGTTCCATCATCAGACTTTATGATATCACAGGTGGTTCAGTTTATTATAAGGGTGAACGTATCTGTGCAGGTATTCGTGCATACAAGGATGCTATCAAAAAGGCTCGCAAGGACCTCAAGGAAGGCACAATTACAAAAGAAGAATGCGATAAGATCATTGAAGAAAATCGCGCTGAGATGAAAAAGGCGCAGGCGGATCATAAGAAATGGTCTCGTAAGAACAAGGATAACAAGCTTATCAACGAGATCCAGATGATCTTCCAGGACCCCATCGCTTCTCTTGACCCCCGTATGACAGTTCGCGATATTATCGCAGAAGGACTTGTTATTCGCGGTATTAAGGATAAAGAATACATCGACCAGATGGTTTATAAGATGCTTGAAACAGTTGGTCTCGTTCAGGAGCACGCATCACGTTATCCTCACGAGTTCTCAGGTGGACAAAGACAGCGTATCGGTATTGCGCGTGCGGTTATTATGAACCCCGAGCTTATCATTGCCGACGAGCCCATCTCTGCGCTTGACGTTTCTATTCAGGCACAGGTTATCAACCTTCTTAACGAGCTTAGCCAAGAAATGGGACTTACCATTCTCTTCATTGCTCACGACCTTGCGGTTGTTAAGTATTTCTCACACAGAATTGCGGTTATGTACTTTGGTAAGATAGTTGAGCTTGGTACAAGTGATGAGCTTTTCGCACATCCCTTCCACCCCTATACACGTTCACTTCTTTCTGCAATTCCTCTTCCTGACCCCATCACTGAAAAGAACCGTACGAGAACGACCTATAATCCTATTCTCGACCACGACTATTCAAAGGAAGGTCCCTCAATGAGAGAGGTATATCCCGGTCACTTTGTATACTGTAATACAGAGGAATTCGAAAGATACAAAGCGGAATATCAGGCACAGAACAAATGAGCAAGCTTAAAAAATATTTAATAACGTTTGGTATTGGCTTTGGAATAGCGTTTCTTATTGCATATTCCAAGGATGTGTTTGCTCAAACGGATTTGTCAAAAATTTTTCACATTCTCACAGATAGCTTTTGCGTTTCGGCGGTATTGATCACCGGCTTCGGATTGCTGATTTTTGTGAGCAATGAGGGTGTTTTTGACGGTATAACCTATGCTGTGACCAGCTTTATTGATATTTTCAGAAAAGAGAAGAAAAACAAATACCGTACCTATTATGATTATAAGGAAAGTAAGTCAAATAGAGATATGAGCTTTGGCTTTTTGCTCATTTGCGGACTTGTGTTTATGGCGATAATGGGAGCTATGTATTTGTTATACCGAATGAATATCTAAATTTCAATATTAAAGACTGCGGATTTGCTCCGCAGTCTTTTTTGTTGATTTTTGTTATTTTCTATGATATAATTGAGAAAAGAGGTGATCGATATGAAGAAAAAGCTTCAAAATTTTGCATTATATTTGGTGTTGGTTGTGGTTGGAGCAATAAGCGGCGTCATTATGGTGGTATATCTTGACGGTGTGTTTGAGGAATATGGACTGGTTTTGTCGCTTGCGTTTAAGGCTTTGATATTTTTACTTACGTTTTACGTTCAGCTTATTTTACACGAGGTGGGACACCTTGTGTCGGGACTGCTATCGGGTTATTCGTTTGGCTCGTTTAGAATAGGGAGCATTATGCTTGTCAAGAGGGACGGCAGGCTTAAAATAAAGAGGCAAAGCATTGCGGGGACGGGCGGACAGTGTCTGATGATACCTCCTGAGCCGATTGACGGAAAGATCCCCGTTGTTTTCTATAATCTCGGTGGCGTGATAATGAATTTAATCACCCTTCCTATTTGCGTTTTTTTAGTTAGATTTTTAATTGGAAAGCCGTTGCCCTATGCAGTTTGTGTATTTATGTTTTTATCGGGATTGATAATTGCCTTGACCAATGGAATTCCGCTGAAGACGGGAATGATGAACAACGACGGATCAAATGCTTGTGAGCTGCGAAGGAGCAAGGAGGCGGTGAGGGCGTTTTACTGCCAGTTTATGATACTTGATTCCATTCGCAACGGCACGCGTCTTAAGGATATATCGGACGATTATTTTCCGACTCCAACTCCCGACGGCATGAAAAACAGTATATCGGCAAGCGCGGCAATATTCTTGGAAAACCGCCTTATGGATGCTCAAAGGTTTGACGAGGCAATTGTATTGATAAACGAGCTTTTGAAGGGAGAAAATGCGCTTGTAGGCATTCATAAAAGCTTGCTTATTTCGGATAAAATAACGATTTTACTGATGCAGGGCAATACCGCATTGGCAAGGAATCTTTATTTAAGTAAGAGCTATCAAGCGTTTTCGAAGCAAATGAAGACGTCCATAAGCGTCATCAGAACGGATTATGCATTTGCGATTTTGTGTGATAAAAATTCTCAAAAAGCAGGTGAAATCATGCTTCGTTTTGATAAATATGCAAGGACTCACCCCTATATTTCCGACGTTGAATCGGAAAGGGAGCTGATCGACCGTATAAATTGCAAGGTCGACTCAATTAGTTAAAATACTCATAACATCGGTAAGTTTTGGGCTTATCGATGTTATTTTTTTGTCTTAAATGAACAATGTTTTTTGAGTTTTATAAATAAGTGTTGATTTTTTGGGGGCATTGTGATATAATTATCG
>JAZLBH010000051.1:0-19157 GCA_045613605.1 Eubacteriales bacterium | reverse complement strand
TTCTCATATTTCTACAAAAATGCGAGTTTATTTTTTTACACTTTGCACAATGCATGTTCATAAAAATTCAAATAAAAAAAGGTTTTCACGAGAAAACCTTAATTTTATTGATATTATTAAAAAATTCCAAGCACTCTCAATATATAAGAGGCAACAAAAATACTTATAGCCGAGAACAGGGTTGTCCAAACAACGATTTGCCCCATAAGGTCGGCATCCGCACCCATTTCCTGCGACATGGGAACACTTGAAACGGCAACGGGAGTGCAGAAGCAGGCAACGAAGCTTGCAAATTGAGCGCCCGTAAATCTGTTAAGCGCAAGTGCCAAAGATATGCCGATAAACGGCACTATAACGACTCTGTTTATAACGCCGATAATGATGTGCTTTTTGAGGTGGGGAATAGCCGAAATTTCAAATCTTGCACCCAAAACTAAAAGGGAAAGAGGAGTTGCAATGCTAGAAAGATTTTGCAAAGTCTTGTATACGGGAGCTACGTCGGAAAGACGAAAATCTATACCGAAATTAATGAAGATTGCCCTGATCCCAAGCGCTATAAAGCCACAAAAAATGCCTTGTATCAAGGGGTTTTTGGCAATGCCCTTGATAACGCCCGAAAGACTTGGCTTCTTGTCACCCGCTGAATAAACGGTGAGGCAAATCACTGCTAAAATATTGAAAATCGGCACGATAAATGCGGACAAAAGGGACGCCATAATGCTTCCTTCTTCACCAAAAAGTGACTGTGCAAGGGGGATTCCGACAAGCGCGTAATTTGCCCTGAAAATTCCTTGAAGCATAACGCTTCTTTGGCGGTTTTCCTTGAAAATAATGCCCATTACGGGTATTCCGATAAGGAAGAGAAGCACGGTAATTCCTATCGCATACCACACGAACGTGAAGTCGATTTGAGAGAAGCTTTCAATTTTATAAACGTTAAGAAAGAGCATTATCGGCAAGAAAATTCTGAACACCAGGGTGTTGAGCTTTTTTGCCGTATCGTCTCTTAAAAGGTCGATTCGTTTAAGAAAATATCCCACCGCAATCATCAAAATTATCGGCAGTATCGCATTAATTACAAAAATTAAATCGTTCATATTCTCCCCCTTATTGCTCAGTTAATTGCGGAGGCTTAGGCGTCTCGTTTTCCATGCCGTCTCTGAGGTGTGAGGGGGTTACGCCATAAGCCTTTTTGAATTTGTATGAGAAGTAGTTGCTATCGTTAAAGCCGCAGGCGTATGCCACCTCGGTAATAGCTCTGCTCGGCTCGTTTTTAAGCATATGCTCCGCCTTTTGCAATCTGATCAGAGTAACGTATTCACTAAATCCGAAGGTGGTTTCCTTCTTAAATAAGCGTGAAAGATGCTCCTCACTAACCGAGAGCTTTTTAGCCAAATCTGTCAGGCGGATAGTGGAGGTATAGTTTTCTTGAATGTATTTAACCGCCGCTTCAACGATGGTGTTTCCGCCTTGCTCGATCTTGAGATTTTGTCTTATTATGATCATCAAAATCCCCTCGGTATAAGCCTTTATTGCGGATCTTGAGAGAAGGTCGTTTTTGTTATATTCTTGCTCGATCAAATAGAATAGCTCGTTAATTGCGGGCAGGATCTCGGGATTTCTATAAACCCAGCCCATTGATTTTGTTGCCGAAAGAATTTCGGGCGCGATCAATGCCTCAGGAAAGTTCAAAAGCAATCTTGTGCATGCCTTTGAGCTGTAATTCGTAGCGTGCATAGTGCCGGAGGGAATGAGAACAAGGTCACCTGAAACGATATCAAACGACTCGTCGTTGATAGAATAGTGACATTTACCACTGCTCATATAATAAAGCTCAAAGCCCGAGTGAAAGTGCTGCGTTGAGTTTGAGCAGGTCTTGTTTTCAGTGCGGTGAAAATAGAAATCTTCGGTATTAGTTATCAAATTTGTAGCCATAAATATAGCCTCCATCATAATATTAAAGATATTATAGCACTTCATATCAAAAAAATCAAGATAGTTTGTTAAATTATGCAAATTTTTTAAGGTATTAAATTATATATAGGTATAAAATATATATGGATATTTGTATCCATATTTAATCAGTAGGATTTTTTTGATATTATATCTATTTTGGAAAACGGAGGATTTTAGTATGAATTTTGAAAAAACCATTAGACCGGAAAGAGTAATTCAGTTTGGTGAAGGCGGATTTCTTCGCGGATTTGTTGACTGGATGCTTCAAAAGGTAAACGAAAGCTCTGATTTTAACGGAAGCGTTGTGGTTGTTCAACCGATCGAGCAGGGAATGTGCGATATGCTCTCTGCGCAGAACTGCGTTTATACACACGTTATTCGCGGTGTTGAGGGTGTTGATACTACCCTGGTTGACGTTATTTCGCGTTGTGTAAAGCCATATGAAGATTTTGGCGTTTATCTTGCACTTGCTGAAAATCCCGATTTCCGTTTCGTTGTCTCAAACACAACTGAGTCAGGTATCGTTTTCTCCGAGGAGGATAAAATTACTGATGCGCCTCCCAAGACCTTTCCTGCAAAGGTTACTCTTCTTCTTAAAAAGAGATTTGATTTGGGGCTTGGCGGCTTTATCTTTCTTCCTTGCGAGCTTATTGACAGAAACGGTGATAACCTTAAGAAATGTGTGCTCAAATATGCTGATCTTTGGGAGCTTTCCGATGAATTCAAGACTTGGGTAGAGAACGAAAACGTATTTACAAATACATTGGTTGACCGAATCAACACAGGCTTCCCAAGAGGAGAGGACCTTGGACTTGGTTATGAGGATAATATGCTCAACACAAGTGAATTCTTCCACCTTTGGGTAATTGAGACCGAGCACGATCTTGAAGCTGAAATTCCGTTTGCCTCAGCAGGACTTAACGTTATCGTAACGAGGGATAAGCTTGAAATGTATAGAACAAGAAAGGTTCGCATCCTCAACGGTGCACATACCTCTTTGGTTCCTTATGCTATGCTTGAGGGCTTTGATACAGTAAAGAGCTGTATTGACGACGAGAGAATGTGCGCTCATCTTCGCAGATGTGTATTTGATGAGATTTGCCCCACACTCGACTTGCCCAAGGACGAGCTTTTGGCTTACGCTAACAGCGTTGTTGAAAGATTTGGAAACCCCTATATCAAGCACTACCTTTCTGCAATTTCTCTTAACTCAGTGAGCAAATTCAAGGTAAGAGTTCTTCCTTCAATCCTTGAATATATAAAGAGATACGGCAAGATGCCCGAAACACTCATTTTTGCATTTGCAAAGCTTATTGAGTTCTATAAAACAGATATGCCACAGGATGCGCCCGAGGTTATTGAGTTCATGAGGACCCATAACACACGCGAAATTCTTGCAAACGTTGATTTTTGGGGACAGGATCTTAGCTTCCTTGCAGAGGAGATTGAAAAATGTTAATTAATAAATTGGATAACGTTGACATCAATCTTGATGACGGGCATAAATATGCGCTTCGTGACATCAAGGCGGGTGAAAACATTATAAAATACGGCAACCCGATAGGACATGCTATAGTTGATATAGCAAAGGGTGAGCACGTGCATAACCACAATATCAAAACCAACCTTTCAGGTAATCTTGAATATACCTATGAGCCAACCTTCTACGATATCGAGGAAGAGGACAAAAGCCGTACCTTTATGGGTTATGTAAGAGAGGATGGCAACGTTGGTATCAGAAATGACGTTTGGATTGTTGTAACTGTTGGCTGCGTAAATAAGGTTGCTGAACAAATTGCCAAGGAAACAGGTGCGCTTCATTTTCCGCACCCCTTTGGTTGCTCTCAGCTCGGTGATGACCAAACAACAACACAGCTCATACTTCGCGGACTTGTAAATCATCCCAACGCAGGCGGTGTGCTTGTGCTTGGACTTGGTTGTGAAAACAATAATATTGACGTTTTCAAAAAGGTTCTTGGTCCTGTTAACGAAAATCGCGTAAAATTCCTCAACGCGCAGGATTTTGATGATGACGTTGAAGAGGGAATTCGCTTGGTGAAGGAGCTTCAAGCTTATGCAAGTACGTTTGAGCGTCAGAGAGTTCCCGTAAGCAAGCTCAAAATCGGTCTCAAATGCGGCGGAAGTGACGGATATAGCGGAATTACCGCTAACCCACTTGTCGGCAGACTTTCTGATAAGGTTATCGCAAGCGGAGGCAGCTGCGTGCTTACCGAGGTTCCCGAAATGTTTGGCGCGGAGCATCTTTTGATGGCAAGAGCAGAGAACGAGGAAATTTTCGATAAATGCGTTAAGCTTATAAATGATTTTAAGGATTATTATACAAGACATAATCAGGTTATCTATGAAAATCCCTCTCCAGGAAACAAAAAGGGAGGAATAAGCACCCTTGAAGAAAAGTCCCTTGGTTGTATCCAAAAGGGCGGACTTTCAAAGGTTGTTGACGTTCTTGATTACGGTGATGTTATTTCAAAGAACGGTCTTTCACTTCTCAACGGCCCCGGTAATGATATTGTCGCAATTACCAATCTCACCGCGGCGGGCGTGCATATCATTCTTTTCACCACCGGACGCGGAACACCCGTTGGCGGTCCCGTCCCCACGGTAAAGATTGCCACGAATCACTCACTTGCGCAAAGAAAGTCAAATTGGATAGACTTTGACGCGTCCCCCACACTTGAGGGCAACCCCTTGACAAACGAATTGTTTGAATATATAATAAGAGTCGCTGAGGGCGAGCAAACTAAAAATGAATTGCATTCCTATCGCGAAATTTCAATATTTAAGGACGGTGTAACGTTATGAGCTTTATTAATGATAATTTTATGCTTAAGACCGAAACTGCAAGAAAGCTCTATGCTGCAGTTAAGGATCTTCCCATTATCGACTACCACTGCCATCTTTCACCAAAAATGATTGCAGAGGACTATAAATTTAGAAACGCATTTGACCTTTTCCTTGGCGGTGACCACTATAAGTGGCGCCAGATGAGAACAAACGGTGTTGATGAAGAATTTATCACAGGTGGCGCTGATGAATATGAAAAGTTCAAGGCATTTGCAAGAACAGTACCTTATCTCATTGGCAATCCCCTCTATCACTGGACGCACCTTGAGCTTAAGAGATATTTCGATATAGACGAAACTCTTAACGAGGAAAGCTGTGAAAGAATTTGGAATAGAGTAAACGAATGTCTTGCAAAGGACGAATACAGTGCACAGAATCTTATTAAGCGTTCAAACGTTGCAATCATTTGTACAACTGACGACCCTCTTGATACACTTGAATATCACGAGCAGCTTAAGAATTTTGAAACAAAGATTTTGCCCACCTTCCGTCCCGATAAGGCGGTTGAAATAGGCAAGGAAACCTTTGTTCCTTATATTGAGCAAACAGGTGTTAAGTCATACTCAGAGCTTGTTGCTTGGATGAGAGCAAGAATTCAGTTCTTCCACGATCACGGATGCCGTCTTTCCGACCACGCGCTTGAATACGTTCCTTACGGTGAGGGTGATGCTGAGGCTGCCTTCAATAAGAGAATGGCGGGCGCAGAGCTTACAAACGAGGAGATTGACGCCTTTAAGACAGCAATGCTTACTGTTTGCGCTGAAGAATATACAAGACTCGGCTGGGCAATGCAGCTTCATATCGGTGCTCTTCGTAACAACAATAGAAGAATGTATGAAAAGCTTGGCGCTGATGTTGGATTTGACTCCATCAACGACCTTTGCATAGCAGAAAATCTTTCCAAGTTTATGGATTCTCTTGAATATAGAGATTGCCTCCCGAAGACAATTCTTTATACGCTTAATCCCAAGGATAACTACGTTCTTGGTACAATGCTTGGTAACTTCCAAAAGGCACCTGTTGCAGGTAAAATCCAGTTCGGCTCAGGCTGGTGGTTCAACGATCAAAGAGACGGTATGGAGGCGCAAATGCAGGCACTTGCAAATCTTGGAATGCTTGCTCGCTTCGTTGGTATGCTTACTGATAGCCGTTCCTTCGTTTCCTATCCCCGTCACGAGTATTTCAGAAGAATACTTTGTAACCTTATCGGCAAATGGGTTGAGGATGGAGAATATCCTATGGATATGGAAAGACTCACCGAAATCGTTTCCGGCATTTGCTATCACAATGCACTCAGATACTTCAATTTCTAATATAAATAAAAGAACAGGTGGCTTAAAGCCACCTGTTTTTTTGTTATAAAGTTAATATTTATTAATGATTTCTTCAGTTTTTCCGTCAAAGAGATATACACTCTTGTGGGGAACGTAGAAGGAGATTTCAGTATCCATTTTAGGAGTTGAATGTGGATCAACCTTAAGAATTACTTTTTCACCAAACATATCCATATAAACGTTTGTGTTGTCACCAAGAAGCTCGGTGAGTTCAACGTTACCTGTCAACTTGAATGCATCTGCATCATCGGTAAGAGAAATTGCTTCTGGACGGAATCCAAATGCTATTTCCTTGCCCTCATAAGCATCAATATCATCACCGATTACATATGAGAGATCAAGCTTAGAACCGCCGATTTCAACGCAACGGTTGTTAACGGTTGCGCGAACAAAATTCATTGGTGGCTCACCGATAAATCCTGCAACGAAGAGGTTAACGGGCTTAAAGTAAAGCTCATAGGGGTTACCAACCTGCTGAATATAGCCATCCTTCATAACAACTATTCTATCCGCCATCGTCATAGCCTCGGTCTGGTCGTGAGTAACGTAAATCGTTGTTGAACCAACCTTTCTATGAATGTCAGTAATTTCAGAACGCATTGTTACACGTTGCTTTGCGTCAAGGTTTGACAGGGGCTCGTCCATAAGGAAGATACCGACCTTACGAATGATAGCACGTCCAACGGCAACTCTCTGACGCTGACCGCCCGAAAGAGCTCTTGGCTTTCTGTCAAGATAATCGGTAAGACCAAGGATCTTAGCGGTTGCCAAAACCTTTTCCTCAATGATTTCCTCATCAATACCCTGAAGGGAAAGACCGAATGCCAAATTATCGTAAACCGAAAGATGGGGATAAAGCGCATAGCTTTGGAATACCATTGCAATTCCTCTCTCACGGGGACGCATTTCGTTAGCATATTTGCCGTCTATATAAAATTCTCCCTTGCTGATATTCTCAAGACCTGCGATCATACGAAGGGTAGTGGATTTACCGCAGCCGGAGGGACCAACGAATACTATAAATTCACCTTGCTCGATCTCAAGATTAAAGTTGTGAACTGCGTGAAAGCCGTTGGGATAAATTTTGTTAATTTCTTTAAGAGATAAGTATGCCATAATACTCCTTTACTTAGACGCTATGCGTCATTTCAATTTTTGTGATTTTATCTGATAAGAAGGAAAGCGCGAAGGGGATATCATCACCAACAGTACCCTCCAAAACCAAGATTGCATTTTTGTTGTGGTTGTAAATAGCCTCAAGTATTCTGTCAAAATCAAGAACACCCTTGCCAACTCCACATTGCTTTAATTTTCCGTCCTCAATAACAAAATCCTTGATGTGGAAAAGAAGGATTCTATCTCCCAAAAGGGAAATGCCTCGGGATAAAATATCGTATGCCGTATCAACGTTTGATATATCGAGGTAGTTATAAAGGTCGAAGATAAATTTTATATTGTCCTTGCCAATTTTTTCAACCGCCTCATAAAGGCGCTCAGGAGTGTGACAAACGTGCCCAAAGGCACCCTCCATAGCAATATTAACACCGCAGGACTCAGCATATTGTGCAAGGGATGAGAAAATTTCCACCACTCGCTCAAGAGCCTCCTTTGAATGATTCATCGGGTGATATATCCACGGGTCACCGTTATACGAGCCGGTTTCACTGCCGACGTAATCACAGCCGATATCCTTAGCTAAGGAAATGTAGTCCTTAAAAACCGCGATACCGTTTTCGATTTTTGCGGTATTGGGGTGAACGGGATTAAAATATGCCCCAATAAGAGCAATATCCTTGCCGTTTTTCTTGATAGCGCGAGAGATTTCTTGCGCCTGCTCGGAATTTAACTGACGGGGAGAGCACGCAACACCCTCAATGGATTTGTATGCAACGAATTGAACACCGTCAATATTCAATTCACAAAGCCTGTCGTTTATGTTTTCTGCGCCTTTAACACCTAGGTCGTGTGCGCGAATCATCAATTTCATATTTTTACCTGAATTGTATATTTCTTAAAATTTCCGTGTAGCAAAGAATGAAGGGAGCAACGCCCTTGGCGTCATTTTCTACCACGGGCTCTGAAATGTAGTATTCAAAGCTACCGTCACGTCGGGTATTGTTTTCGGGGCCAAGACCTGCAACAAGACAAATACCCGAAAGATTTAGGTCACCGTCATCCTTGATTTGCAAATATCTTGCGCAGATGCCGTCAAAGGTTTCCTTGCCGTACGTAGCAAATTCACAGGGAAGAACACCCAATCTTGCGCCCTTAAGCATTGCATAAGCAAGCATCGAAGAGCCGCTTGTTTCAAGATAGTTACCCTCGCGCTCGCCCATATTCACAACCTGATAATACATCTTGCTGTCATTGTCGCGATAGCGGATAATTGAGTGCATAAGCTCTGCGAAGATTTTTGAAATTTCGTTTTTAGTAGCTTCGTCATCGCAGATTTCGATAATATCTATCATAGCGACCGTGTACCAACCGATGGCGCGAAGCCAGAAATTTTTTGAAAGACCCGTTTCCTGATCCGCCCAGAAAATTGATTTTGAACAGTCAAGACCGTGATAATAAAGACCGATATTTTCGTCAAACATATATTTTCTAACATTTTTGATTTGCATCAAAATATCGGAATAATCCTTGTTGCCCTTATATTTTTGATATTTAGTGCTAAATACCTGCGCCATATAAAGACCGTCAAGCCAAATTTGATTTGGATATATAAGCTTGTGCCAAAAGTTGCCCGTGCAGGTGCGGGGCTGCCCCTTAAGCTGAAGAGCCTGATGCTCAATCGCAAGCTTGTATTTTTCTTTTCCGGTTACCTCGTAAAGCTCAAAGAGAACTCTGCCCTCGTTAAGGTCGTCAAGGTTATATTTTTCAATATCGTAGCCGCGAATCGTACCGTCGTCGAAAACGTAATAATCAATGAATTTTTCAGCAAAATCAAAGTATTTGGGATTTTTTGTAATCCTTCCGATCTCAAGAAGGGAGGTTATCATGCATCCGTCGATATAATTCCAATGCGGCGCCTTACCCTGTCTGATGCTTTCAATATTCCAAATCGGTGCATCGGGAGTCGAGCAATTAAGCAATTTTTCGATATAGGCATCAATTTTTGCGTACATAAAAGCATCCTTTCAAGGTTATTTAACGATATTTTTAACGTTTTTGGCAATTATTTTCTCACCCTCGTTACCCTCAACCGTAATATTCTTTAACACAAGGGATTCAACGTTGTCAAGATACATACCCATCTTGCACACGGGCTCAGCAAAGTTTTGCATAATGGGAACAAATGGCTTTGCATCGTCCTTAAAGGTGAAACGAATATTGTCAAAGGTAATGGATTTTATAGGTTGCTCGGGCAAGCCGTCACAATAGCAGGCAGCGGCTTCACAATCCAAGCACACCATGTTTTTGAAGGTGAATTCACCAAGATATGGAGTGCGATCGTCAACGGGAAGGGCCTCACGGGACCAAACGTATTCAGAGAATCTGTCGGGGTCACAGCAGTTATACCACATATTGATAGCAATAGGGGTAATAACGCCTTCCATTTTAATGTTTTCAAAAAGCACACCGTCAATTATAGCATGCTTTCCGCGTCCGCGACGGGTTTTAATTCTAAGACCTCTGTCAGTTTGACGGAAAACACATTTATTAACAGTAAGGTTAGTAACACCACCGCTCATCTCACTTCCAAGGGTAATTGCTCCGTGTCCGAACTGCATAATGCAGTTGCGAATTGTGTGGCGGTTGGCGGGTGTTTTAAGCTTGCTTGCCAAATCTATTTTAGATGATTTGATGGCAATGCAGTCATCACCAACACTGAATTTACATCCGATAATATTTACAATATCGCAGGCCTCGGGGTCGATAGCGTCCGTATTGGGACTATCCTTGGGTGCGAATATTGAAATATCAAGCAAATCAATGTTTTTAGAGTAATAGGGGTGTATCTGCCAAGACGCCGAATTTTGAGCCGTAATACCATGTACTCTAATGCCGTTGCAACGGTTAAAGAAGAGAAGGCGGGGACGGCCGATGGGGGCCTTGGGATTTTGCCACCAAATTGAATTTTGAGCATTTCCGTCAACGGTGCCGGGACCTATAATTGTAATATCCTCAGCATATTGCGCGAAAATAAGCGCTTGGTGCATTACAACGGAATTACCCTCCCAAGTACCGAATTCGAGCTCCTCACCGGTATGCATATCTAAGGTATGTCCGGGAATTACGGGATATTTGCCGGTATCAGTATGACCAAGCAGGGTAGCACCCTCTGATAGCTCAAGGACCATATGGCTCTTAAGACAGATTGGGGCGGAGAGATAATTGCCTGCAGGGAAATAAAGCTTTGCACCACGGGGCAAGCAATTAATTGCAGTTTGAATCGCAAGGGTGTCGTCGTTTACACCGTCACCGATTGCACCAAAATCCTTAACGTTGACAACGCAAGTATCCTTTGGGGTTTTGAACGTTACAGTGCCCGCGCCGTCATTTGAGCAGGTAAGCTTGTATTCTGTATCGGGTGTAAGTCCAAAAAGGGAAAACACGTTAGTATTAGAGGTCAACACCTCGTTACCGTTAAGAAAAATAGTATATTCCTTTTCAGCATAGTATGGATTTTCATTTTTCCATTCAAAGCAAGCCGAAGAGGATGAAATAAATAACGTTTTAAGCATATTATTGTTTGTTTACCTTGTTTATTGCATCATTGATAATGGTTTTCATAAGATTTTTCATACCAATGAACAAAAGATCAAATAACATATAGAAAATACCGAAAAGAATGGGTTCAACGTTTATGTGCAACGTTTCGTATGCTGCAATAACACAGAAAAGCACCAAAAAGGCATAGAAAACGTTAGCAATAAACGTCCAATATTTCTTTTGTGGAAACATCATCCACTTATCGTTTTCACCGGGTAAGGTTTCAACGAAATGAAGGGTATTATTCACAAGAAGATCGGTAACCACGCCCATCACGATTGCCAAGATAACGATCATATCAAGATAGTTGTTGACAATGGACATAAGTCCCCAAAAGATAAAGAAGCAAATGGCTCCGTTAAACCAAAACTTTATAAAAAGCGCTTTAACGGGGGCAGGGATTCTGTCAAGAAATCCGCTTCTGTATTTCTTTGCGGGATCTTTAAGCTTTTTATCCCTTGAATAATCCTTTTTATCAGCATTTACCAAGCGGTCAACCGCTTCGGTATTGAGCTTATAATAATTTTTGTCAGAGGTACTTGAAGAGTTATTTTTGTTCTTAGCCATTGGAAATTATTACTCCTCTTCAGCAAGCTCGATATTGTCGATAGCTTCCTCGTATTCGATATCAAAGCTGGTATTGATCTTTTTGAAGAGCTTTGCGATTACGGGCTCTAAGGCTGTTAACGCGGTCGTAACAAGCATAAGGATTATGTGTGTAGAAACCACCTTGTTTGCAATGGGTACAAATGATCTTTCGGGAGTGATTTCAATATTTGAAGCTATAATTGATTTACAATAGAAGTTATCAGCAATGATTATAGCGGAAAAAAGCACTGCTAAGAGAAGAAGCATTGCGAAATTGGGTTTTTTACGCTTGGGGAATGCATTTAACATACCAACAAATGACAAAATTGAGAAAAGCATTGTGATAAAGCAAGACAATCCCATGTGCTTCGTATTGATAAGCAACGTTGTTTGTGAAATGTAGGTAAGATTGAAAGAATAGTAGACAAATGAAACCGCCAAGGCCAAAAGGGGAACAAAGCTGGGGTTACGTTTCAAAAAAACAAGTATTTTACGAACAAACTCCTTAAAAGATGCTTGGAGCTTATTGAATGCAGTATTTTCTTTTTTCATATCTTGCTCCTTATCTTATAGCATTTGTTGTTTCTTTATCAAAGAAGTGCATTTTGTTAATGGTAGCACTAACAACGTCACCCTTTTTGTATTCGCACCATTCACGGAACTTAGCAGTAATTTTATGACCGTTAACATTGCCGTGAACGAGTGTTGTTTGACCAAGGTTTTCGTTTAACGTAACGTTGATATTGATATATCCGTTTTTATCTTGAACTATATTCTCAGGACGTGAACCAAGAATGATTTCCTTGCCCTCATAAGAAGAGAGAAGGCTTCTATGTTCATCGCTGAGAGGGGCAGTGAAGTAGGGAGATACGAAGCATCCGCCCTCAATTTTGCCCTCAAAGAAATTCATTGGGGGAAGTCCGATAAAGCTTGCTACAAAGGTGTTGGCAGGGGTGTCGTAAAGCTCAAGGGGAGTACCGATTTGCTGAACGTAGCCCATTGACATACAAACTATTCTGTCAGCAAGAGTAAGCGCCTCGGTCTGGTCGTGAGTAACGTAGAGCATTGTAGTGCCGAGTCTCTTATGAAGAAGGAGTATCTCGCGTCTTGTCGCGCCTCTTAGCTTTGCGTCAAGGTTAGAGAGGGGCTCGTCAAAGAGGAATACCTTGGGTGTACGAACGATGGCACGTCCCATGGCAACACGCTGACGCTGACCGCCGGAGAGCTGACGGGGCTTTTTGTTAAGCTGGTCGGTAAGACCGAGAATTTCAGCCGCCGCGAGAACCTTTTCATGAATAACGTCGGGATTTTCCTTACGCAAGGTAAGTGAGAACGCCATATTTTCATAAACGGTCATATGCGCGTAAAGAGCATAGTTTTGGAAAACCATAGCTATATCTCTATCCTTAGCAGGCAACTGAGTAACGTCCTTGCCGTCGATTATAAGCGATCCTGAAGTAATATCCTCAAGACCTGCAATCATACGAAGCGTTGTTGATTTACCGCAGCCGGAGGGACCTACGAGAACGATAAATTCTCCGTCCTTGATGTCGATATTGAAATCAAAAACAGCTTGTACGTTATTATCATAGATTTTGTTAATGTTTTTTAATGTTACAGAAGCCATAAATAATCACAGGCCTTTCTTAAATTATTGAGAAATTAAAGTTTTGTTATATTCTTTGAGTTTTTTTGATTTAATAATGCCAATGATACCGGCGGAAATAGCAAATGCCGCAGATATTACAAGGAACACAGCGCAAGTTATAAACTGACCGGTCGTCATTACCTGAACCTCTTCACCTGAAACCTTCGTTAAGGAGTTGTAAGCGTCAAGGGGAATGCCGAGTATTCTGACTACCTGCATAGCGCCGATACCGATGAGAACGCAGGAATACTTGAAATCATATTTTTTAACGGCCTCAGATGCAAGGAATACAAAAAGCATAAACAAAAGGTTATAAACGACCGAAATGCCTATCTGCATCTTATAATAAAAGGTTCCAACGTCTGAATGGTATACGTTAAGGAAATATAACGCATTAAACAAAATTGATATATAAGAGAGAGTTGCTGAGGTGGAGTTTTTTGTGTACCTCATTCTATCGGTTTTAATATCAGTAATTTTATTCATAGAATTATTCTCCCTCCTTCAAAAGTCTTTTTTCTTCCTTCATAAGATAAATCTTGAAGATCATATTAGCGATATTCAAAAGGGAAGCAAGAATGAGCAAGGACAAAACAAAGATTGAAATATCAAACCAGAAGGTTGAGCCAAGGTTTGAAACGTCGATTTTCAAGTCTATCAAAACTCTGTCGGGAACGATAGAAAGATTTGAATAATCAACTGCAAGATATTTTGCTTTATAGTTAAACACGTTAGCAAAAGCCCAAACTGCAACTGCGATGTTTGCAACGGAGCTCAAAGCTATCGTGCAATAATTTGCAACGTAATATTTTCTTCTTGTGTGATTGTTGGCGATCAAGCCCAAAACCGCAAGAATAATAAGCACAAGGCTATATGTAGTAAAATCCTTATTGAAGGATTGCATTTCATAGAACATTTCCGAACCGGGAAGGTCAATAGAAAGCGCTTCCATAGTACGAAGAGTATATGCGTTTGTAATAACGCCAAGGGAATATATAAAGGTCAACGTGGCAGCCGCGAGTGTGAGATATGCGATTATGCCTTGAAATTTCATTTGTAATTTATACATAATAATTTCCATTCCGCCGTCAAGCAACGACGGCATAAAGATTTGAGTCTGATTTGTGGTGATTTTTGTTTTACGGGCAGGGGGGGCAAAGCCCCCCGCCCAAAATTGTTATTGTTAATTACTGTTCGTCAAGAACCTTAAAGCCGTTAGCGATAATGTCAACGAAGAGGTTGTAATTACCCTTGGACTGAGAGTACTTACCGCTGGATGACAAGTTGGTCAAAAGAGCGATAGCATCATTTTCTGCCTGTGTTGTAGGAAGAGATGTGGGAACAAGGCTGTACCAAGGATTTGCTTCATCAATAGCAAGCAATGGGTGCTTGATAAGACCAAGACCGATAGCATTGGAAATTCTACCTGCGCCTTCCTTACCAACAACGTGTGTGCACTGATATTCAAATGCCTGGCTCTTTACGAATGAAAGAGTAGAACCGAGATACTGACGAGCGTAGTTAGTATAGTTACCGCCTGCCTTATCCCAAAGCTCTTCGTATGTAGCGTCAGCGATAACGGGCATCTGCTTACCGTTAAAGTTGAATGTTACGTAGTTGCCGCTTGCATCCTTCTTAATGAATGCGTCGGGACCGTAGGACATAAGGATCTGTCCTTCAGGGCTGTATGCGAAGTCGATAAGCTTAAGAGCTGCGTTGAGCTTGTTAGCGTCGTCGCCAACACCTGCAAGAGAGATAGCCCAACCGTCTGTCTTAACGGATCTCCAAGATTCTGTAAATCTCATGTAAACGCCGTCAGCGTTAGAGCCGTCGTACCAACGAGCAACGGGGATCATAACTGCCATGTACTTTTCACCTTCCTGAAGAACTGTCTGGTTGTAAACAGTCTGAGTCTGGTTGTAGTCATAGTGCATGAAACCTGCGTCATTCTTAAGCATTGTTTCAGTCTTGTTGCTTTCAGCATTTACGAAAGAAGAGGAAATAAGACCTTCTTCTACCATTGCGTTCATCTTTGCAAGAGCGAAGTATGTATCCTGCTCCTGACGAGCGTCGTGAAGCTTACCGTCGATACCGATGTAGAGGTAATCCTGACGAGATTCAAGACCGCGAACACCAAAGAGAATACCTGCGAAACGGAACATATCGATACGTCTCTGGTTGTTGTCGTCTTCACGAGAGAAGAGACCTGCAACTGTATCAGTGCCGTTAAGAGTCTGGGGGTTAGCAACTACGCAACGAAGAAGAGCAACGAGCTCGTCTGCGTCCCAAGCAGCATCCTGACCGATGAAGAGGTCAGCTCTGTTTGTGCCGTAGTAACCGTTATAAGCTTCATCGATGTACTTACGAAGCATATTAACTGCCTGAACACCTGTTACTTCACCTGCTGCAAGAGCGTCGTTCATAACCTGAACGATATTGCCTGCTGCGTCATAATCCTTTGTGAGCTTAATAACTGCTGTGCCTTCCTTGTTAGCTGCATCAACTTCAACCTTACCGCTTACGGGCATGTAAGGAGTATAAGCAGCAGCTGCGAGCTTGTTAGAAGCTTCAGCTGTGAATTCGCCTTCACCGTTAAGGAGCTTTTCAACCCAGTCAGTTCTCATAAGAGGCATACGTTCGATGTCATCTACACCGTCAAAGTAAGGTGAGTAGTAGATAGCGCCGTTTTCAACGTTACCAACGATAGAGAGAAGAACGATGGGGTTAGCTTCAAGATAAGCCTTGAAGTTGGGCATTGCATCAAGATATTCAGCAATGTTAACGAGCTTGCCTGCTACACCTGCTTCAGAAAGCTGAGTTGCAGTACCGGAAACCATATCAACCTGGTCAAGCTGAGTTTCCCAATACTTGAACTCATTGTTAGCACTGTTGCCCTGATATTTGTTCTCAAAGCCTATGCCAAGCTTGTTCTGAACCTCAACCCAAGTGGGCTTAAGATCGCCTGTGTGATAAGTCTTGCCGTCAGCGAGTGTAATGCCTTCGCCTGCGATACTAGCGTCAAAGAACAAGCCTGTCTTTGCGTTGTTGTAGCCTGTTGCCATTCTCAATGTTGTGCCGGAAGCATAAGTGAGAGAATAGTCAGGGATTCTAGTACCTGTGGGGTTAGCATAGAAGTTCATAAGTCTATTATAAGCGGACTGCTTAAAATAGAGGTATGATGCTGTGCCCCATTCCTGAGCCAAAGTAACGGCTGCCTGGTAGTTAGCCAAATTGGGGTCATCAGCTACGATGTGTGAGGGGTCCTTGGGTACTGTTGTTGTGGGGTCCTGTTTATTGCCACATGCAACAACAGAGAGCATCATTACAAGAACCAAAACGAGTGATAAGAGTTTTTTCATGGTGTTTTCCTCCATATAAAATTTTTATATTACTACCAGTACTCTAAACTCGATAATAACCTAAAGCTTGTGCGGGCGTTATTCTTTTACGCCACCCATATTTACGCCCTTGGCGAAATATTTTTGAATAAAGGGATAGATTATGAGAATAGGAATGATAGCGCAGATAACGAGCGCGTATATTGCGGAGTCCGCAGCATAGATCTCATTCCAACCGATCATATAGTCGGGGTCCTGAAAGTCCTCAAGTGTGTTACGGATAAATACCTGAAGGGGATGCTCGGCAGATTTTGAAATCATCTGTCTTGCCCAGAAGTAACCGTTCCAACGGGAGATACCGAAGAAGAGAGCAACGGTTGCGATGGTTGACTTACTCATTGGAATATAAACGTTCGTCAAAACCTGCATTTCGGTTGCGCCGTCAACGATAGCAGCCTCTTCGATTTCAGAGGGAACTCCCTCAAACGCGTTACGAAGAAGGATTATGTTCATAGCTGCCATACCCATTGCGATTACAACGAGCCATTTGTCGTCGTTAATGCCAACGGCATTAAAAACAGTTCTTGTGTCAATGTAGTTTTTGTACTGAGGAATGATACCTGCTGAGAACCACATCGTGAATACAAGGAAGAAGTTGAACTGCTTGCGGAAAAGCAATCTCTTTTTTGAAAGAGCATATGCGCCGAGTATTGCAACACCCATTGCCCAAAGCGTTCCGTAGAAGGTCAAGAACAACGTGTTAGCATAAGCGTTCCAGAAAAGATTGTTATTAAACATTGATTTGAATGCTTCAAATTGAATATCCTTTGGGAAAAGGATGATTTGTCCGTATTCAACAGCCTCTCTTCCGCTGATAGCAGAGGAGATGGCGTAAACGAAGGGATACAAGCAGCAAAGAGCAAAAATAGTTAAAAGGACGTAACTGATAATCTTAAAGATCAGTTCGGATATTTCAAGTTTTCTTTTCATAGTCAAACCAACCTTTCATTAATAGAGTGATACGTCAGATGCTTTTCTTGCTATTGTGTTTGCACCGATTACAAGAAGCATACCAACAACGTTATTCAACATTTCAGCGGCACTGGCGATACCCGTGAGAACGGGAGCGTCAAGACCGTATCTTTGAGAGAACGTTGAAACAACGTCTGCAGTAACGTAGGTTTTATCATTGTAAAGAAGAAGCACCTTTTCGTAACCAACGTTAAGAAGTGAGCCTATTCTCGTGATCAACATAATTACGATAGTGGATAAGATGCTTGGAAGAACAACGTAACGCATTTGCGCCCACTTGTTTGCACCGTCGATTTGCGCCGCCTCATAGCTTGTGGGTGAGATAGCGATTATCGCCGCAAAGAATACGATACTGTCATATCCCGCGGTCTCCCAAATACCCGTTATCTGATATATAGGTCTAAAGAATTCGGGATTGTTGAGCAAGCCGGCGTTACCGACCTCCTCGGTAATCAAGCCCATATTAACCAAAAGCTGAGAAATAACACCCATCTCGATATGAGCAATGCTTGAGGACTGTCTTACAAGCAAGGCAACAAGAGTTGTCATTACAACGGTTGAAATGAATTTTGGAAGGTAGGTTACCACCTGATAGATGCTTCGCGCGATGTTTGACTTGATTTCATTGAAGAACAGGGCAATGATGATTGGCATTGGGAAGCCAAAGCAAAGTCCGTAGAATGAAATTACAAAGGTATTACGAAAAGCTCTCCAAAAGTCTCTTGAAAGGGGAGTTTCTCCATTAAATAATTCTGCAAAATATGTAAATCCTGAGTAAAGCTGATCAGAAACGTCCAAGTTTCCGTCATAAATCTTGAAGCAGGAAAGAAGCTCGTACATTGGCATATAGCGCCAGAAGAAGAATACAAGCAACATGGGGATAAGCATCAAATAAAGACGCCAGTCCTTAAGTATGGTCAACCCAACGTGCTTCCAATGATGCTTTTCAACGTCATCACGAACCTTTTGCTCGGGGTCCTCCATATATTTTCCTGTTTGTTCATCATAGATGATATAGTCTGCTACTTTTGATTTCATAATAATCTCCAATCGATTAATTTATATAATGTAGAAACGTTCTAAAAGGGATCATTGAGATTAGCGCTTTGCTCTTCTTTTCGCTCACGCTCCAAACGGAGGAGGTAGGATTTTTGATCCTCAAGCATTCCGTCGCCGCTTGCAGTTAATGAAAGAACAAATATTGCGAACAGCAATGATAAAATATCAGTTCCCAAAAAAGCCAACAGTGTTTTGAGAGTAAGCTCAAAGGGAAGTGAGAAGCACCAGCGACCGATGACCAGTAACAAATAAGCGACTGTCACAAACAAGGCTCTCGTTAAAAAGGCGGTCCTGATTTTTTCCTTGGTCAATTTTTTCATCAAGGGGTAAGTAAGTAAAATAAACAAGCTACCACCGCAATAGATCACGTATTGGGTTAATGATCCACCCGATGCCAGGCAGTAGGCAAGGGCACCGATAAAGGATGGAAGAGCTGCATATTGATTCCAACGAATCATCGTGATGCAAGCCATGGTCAAATAAATCGAAATTGACATAGCCTGCAAATTAAACCACTGATTAGAGGCCAGTGCAGCAATGACCTCAAATACCGCAGTCAAAATACATAAAATTAAAATATCAGCTGTGCGATATTGCTTAAAAGTAATATTTCTCATTGAC
>JAZLBH010000050.1:0-1658 GCA_045613605.1 Eubacteriales bacterium | reverse complement strand
ATGGCGAGAAAATCGTTATGTGTTATTGTGCTTTTAAGTACAATAACACAATTTGCGTAACTCTTTGCCGCGAAGCACCTTTAAAAAGTTTTTGGTTCTTTTTTCAAAAAGAACATTATTCCTTAATAAACTAACTCCCCTATAAATCAAAATTTGAAACAACAAAACCTTGACGAAAGGAAACACTATGAAATATCCCGAATACATAAAAAATTGCATAGAGCTGCTTGAAGCATCGGGATATTCCGCGTATGCGGTTGGCGGCGCGGTTAGGGATTCATTGCTTGGCAGGGAGCCGTCTGATTGGGACGTAACAACGAGCGCAAGGCCTGAAGAAACACTTAAGGTGTTTAAAGAATTTCGCACCATTCCAACAGGAATCAAGCACGGAACCGTAACGGTTTTGATGGATGCCGATGATAAGCAAATTCCGATCGAGATAACGACCTATAGAATTGACGGTGAATATCGCGATTCGCGTCACCCCGAAAGTGTTGAGTTTTCAAAGGATATTTGCGATGACCTTTCCCGTCGCGATTTCACGGTAAATGCGATGGCTTTTAACGAAAAAACGGGAATAATTGATGCCTTTGGCGGCAAAAATGACCTCGAAAATCGCATTATTCGTGCGGTGGGTGATCCCCCAACGCGATTTTCAGAGGACGCGCTGAGAATTTTGCGCGCGTTCCGTTTTTCCGCTCAGCTTGGCTTTGAAATTGAAGAAAAAACCCTTGCCGGCACCAAACAATGTGCCCCATTGCTCAAAAATATTGCGCGCGAGCGCATCGGAGTTGAATTCAAAAAGCTCCTTTCCTGCGCCGATCCAACCTATTCCCTTGAAAAGATGGTTGAATGTGACGTCTGGCAAAATCTTTTTAACGCGCCTGCGCCCGATATCCAAACGATTTCTAAAATCACAAGACTGCAGAGCAAAAGCTTTGCAACCCGTCTTGCATTCATCGTAAACAACTATTCCGAAAACGAAAAAGAGACGTTTTTGAACTCTCTTCGCCTGTCAAATAATGAAAAAAAGCTTGTTTTAAGGCTTTGCAATATCAAAAATTTCGACGTGCCCCAAAAACACGACGAGTTTTATAGGTGCGCGCGTGAGTTTCTTCATTTATATAATAATATATATGACGAAGCGATCGAGATGCTTTGCTTCTACAACGAAAACGAGCAAGCGTTTTTGAATACCGTGAATACCGAAAGATGCAAAAATAATCCGCTTTTGATTTCAGACCTCGATATTAGAGGGGAGGACGTTATGCCCCTTTGCAACAAGGATTACTCCAAGGTCGGAAAAATACTTGAAGCGCTTTTGCATAAGGTTATCGAAGACCCAACGCTTAACGAAAAAGAAAAATTAATAGAAATAGCAAAAAAGGAGCTTTTGTAAAGCTCCTTTTGTCGTTAAACAAAAACCACACTGTGCGCGCCCCTACGGAGTGGGTGCAAACAGGGTGTGATAAATTGGGATTTGTCGGTCAGTTGAGATTGTTCGCAGCGAAGCCTCTCTCCGAGAGGGAGGTGTCACCGAAGGTGACGGAGGGAGCCTGCGAAATTATAGAAAATATCTCCTCACATCACGAGTGATAACAATAAAATCTCGCACTCTCCTCCACCGCTTCGCGGAGCCCCCTCTCGGAGGGAGCCTA
>JAZLBH010000049.1:0-3168 GCA_045613605.1 Eubacteriales bacterium | reverse complement strand
ACTATCAAGCTCTCGCTCGCCTGACGGAAGATCTCGTTAAGACGAATCGTAGCAAAACGGTTGCTGTCAATAAGATCGCAAAGAATATTGCCCGCGCCAACACTTGGAAGCTGATCGCTATCACCTATTATTATAAGTCGGGCGCCCGGCTTTATTGCCTTGAGAAGCGCGCACATAAGATTTTGATCTATCATTGAGGCTTCATCAACTATAATTATTTCTTCATCAAGAAGATTATCCTCGTTTCTTGTGAATTTTCCGTAAATACTGTCCGAAAAATCCATCTCAAGTAAACGGTGAATGGTTTTTGCCTCGCGAGAGGTAGCTTCACTCATTCTATTAGCGGCGCGTCCTGTGGGCGCAGCAAGTGCCACGTCAAAATCCATACTCTCAAAAATATCAATAAGAGCACGAACGACCGTGGTTTTACCCGTACCCGGGCCACCCGTTAAAATCATAACGCCCGATTCAAGTGAAGATTTAATTGCCTTTTTTTGCAAGGGCGCGTAGGAAATACCGCTTCTCGCCTCTTCCTTAAGTATAAAAGCATTCATATCGCGCATATCAACTGAAGCGCACACCTTATCAAGCATATCAAGCTTGCGAGCAATATATTTCTCAGACTCGTAGCTATCTCTATCATAAACGTATTTCACGCCGTCATATGAAACAGCGCAAAGCTTGTTTTGCTGATAAAGCACCGAAAGAGCTATTTTTATATGCTCCTTTTCAACCTCAAGAAGCTCCGCACCTTCGTTTATTACCTCGTTTTCGGGTAGGCAAACGTGTCCGTTATGCGTAATACGGTATTTCATCATATAGACAAGGCCTGAGCAAATTCTATCAATTCCATCGCGGTCAAATCCAAGCGCACGCGCCATATTATCAGCCTTTTCAAAGCCTATTCCGTCAATGTATTCACATAAAACATACGGATTTGCCTTTGCCATTTCAACGGATCTTGAGCCCCATCTCTTGTATATCTTCATGGTGAGAGTCGCGCCGAAATAGTCTCTAAAGAACATCATCGTGCTTCGCATTCCCGCGCTCTTTTGGAAGCTTTCACCGATTTCCATTGCTTTTTTAAGGCTAACGCCTTGAATTTGAGCAAGCCATTCGGGATGATTTTCGATAACGTCGAAGGTATCGTCACCGTACAAATCAACTATCTTTTGCGCAGTTTTAGGACCAATTCCCTTTATTGCGCCCGATGCGAGATAACGCAAAATCGAAACGGCATCCGCAGGCATCACCTTTTCATACGAGGAAACCGAGAACTGTCTTCCGTACTTGGGATTATGCACCCACTTGCCGTAGACCTTAAGATTTTCACCCTCACCGACGTATGGCATAACACCGACGGCAGTCACTGTTTCACCCTTACCAACCACTATTTCAAGAATAGTGTAGCCATTTTCCTCGTTGGAATAGATAACGTATTCAATTGAACCCTCAAGCGTCTCAATGCCTTCATTGACATTGTCAAATTGCTTTTCCATCGGTGCTCTCCTTTCAATATTTCGAAAAAGACCTCAAATTTTCATTTGAGGTCTTAAATAATTACTTCAACAATTCTGCCTTGAGCATGGGAGCGAGATCTCTTTGTTCCCAAGGAGCATTGATATCCTCACGGCCCATATGTCCGTAAGCGGCTGTTGCGCTGTAAATAGGACGGCGAAGCTGGAATCTATCTATAATTGCGGCAGGACGAAGGTCAACGTGCTTCTGAACTGCCTCGGAAATGAGTGCCTCATCAACAACACCTGTGCCGAACGTATCGATCATAACGGATACGGGCTTTGCAATACCGATCGCGTATGCAAGCTGAACCTCACACTTCTTTGCAAGTCCTGCTGCAACTATATTCTTTGCAATATATCTTGTTGCATAGCAAGCGGAACGGTCAACCTTTGTGGGGTCCTTACCTGAGAATGCACCGCCACCGTGACGTGAATATCCGCCGTATGTATCAACTATAATCTTTCTACCTGTAAGACCGGAGTCGCCTGCAGGTCCGCCTACTACGAAACGGCCCGTGGGGTTAATGTAGATCTTTGTTTCAGCGTCCATAAGGTCTGCAGGAATGATGGGATTGATAACGTTAGCGATGAGGTCCTCTCTGATCTGCTCAAGTGCAACGGAATCGGAGTGCTGTGTGGAGATAACAACTGTGTCAACTCTTACGGGAACGTCATCGTGATATTCAACAGTCACCTGAGTCTTACCGTCGGGACGAAGGTAGTCAAGTGTATGATTCTTTCTGACTGCTGTGAGCTGAAGAGCAAGCTTGTGGGCAAGAGAGATGGGGAGGGGCATAAGCTCGGGAGTTTCATCGCAAGCATAACCGAACATAAGACCCTGGTCACCTGCACCTGTATCGTACTGGTCAACGATTTCACCGTTCTTTGCTTCAAGGGATTTGTCAACGCCGAGAGCGATGTCGGGGGACTGCTCGTGAACGGAGCTAAGCACCGCGCAAGAATCACAGTCAAAGCCGTATTTAGCTCTGTCATAGCCGATCTCTCTAACTGTTTCGCGAACTATCTTCTGATAGTCGATAACTGCCTTTGTTGTGATTTCACCCATGATCATTACAAGACCTGTTGTGCAGCATGTTTCACAAGCAACACGGCTATAGGGGTCCTGTTCAAGAAGCGCGTCAAGAACCGCGTCTGAAATCTTGTCACAGATTTTGTCGGGATGTCCTTCGGTAACGGACTCGGAAGTAAATAATACCTTCTTCATTTTGAAAATTCCTTTCTTTTTAGCCAAAAATCATATCAAACCGAAAAAATAAGCACTAAAAAAGCCTCGGCTTACCGAGGACACGAAATAAACATCTCATCTCTCGGGAATTAGCACCTTGCCACACATTTAAGGTAGGTTGCTGTGGTTTCATAGGGCACGTCCCTCCGCCACTCTGGATAAGTCATATATGATTTTGGCATATATTTTATTAATTTTTTAACCGTATTATTATACCATAATATCACAAAAAATGCAATAGGTTTTGCAAAAATATTTTTATTTGTGATAAAATTCGACTGTATTACTTAATAAAATCTACAAATTGAGATTTATCGAGGAGTTACAAGGTAAAAACCGCTCAAGCCGCTTGGGCTCTTCTTTTGAAAAAAGAAGCAAAACAATGGATTGGGTTTGTGGTGA
>JAZLBH010000048.1:0-14685 GCA_045613605.1 Eubacteriales bacterium | reverse complement strand
CGTTTGCGAATTATCAAAAATTTACGAACGGTCACCACAAACCCAATCCATTGTTTTGCTCCGCTTTTTCAAAAGCGGAAGCCCAAGCGGCTTGAGCGGTTTTTACTTTGTAACTCCTCAATAAATCCCAATTTATAGTTTATCAAAAGAGCTGACACATGTGTCAGCTCTTTCTTCGATATCTTTCTTTTGTATCAACGGCTAATACTACTGGGAAAAGTATGTATAATGGAAATATTATTTCTTCTATCATTTTAGGATATCTATATACTATATCACTTTTACCTGCCAAAATATCTATTCGCAAATTCACTGCCAAAATGCACAACGTTAACGAAAAAACGGCCAGTCCCAAGCTAAGGACTATAAAAGCCGGAGGATACATTGAATTTATATAGCTTTTTAATTTATTCATAAATTTATCTCCAAGTACAGTTATTTCAATATAATTATACACGAAAGCTTTTGCGGTATCAATGCAAAATTGTTGTTAAAATTGGAAGAAAATGTTAAAAATGATGCATAATTGCGACAAAAAACAAATATGTTTTTATGGTAACATTATGATATGATTATATTATTGATGAATTGCGGAGGAAATTATGGATTTTACCTTGATTGAGAAAAGGGAGCTTGCAGGGATTTGCTACAAGCTGTTAAAAACGAATTTTTATAGAAATTATTTTGTTATTATTGCTCAGGATAAGCGTGAATTTTACTGTGGCAGTATATGTGCTGACAGGGATGAGGCATTGAGTCTTTTTGAAGAAATTTCAAGCAGCTACACTGATATTAATTGCATTTCATACATTTTGAGTGATTTTGAAAGGCAAAAAGTGTAAAATAACTTTACAAATGGTAAAAGTTGTGGTATTATTAGATAAATTAATTTGAAAGAAGGATTTTATTTATGAAGTGCCCGGCTTGTGGATATATTGACAGCAAGGTTATTGACTCCCGCCCGTCTCCCGATGGATTGAGTATCAGACGAAGACGCGAGTGTCTTGAATGTCAAAGAAGATTTACTACCTTTGAAACAATTGAAACGGTTCAAATATTTGTTCTTAAGAAGGATGGAGAAAAAGAAATATTTGATAGAAATAAGATACTTTCCGGTGTTCTTAAGGCGTGTCACAAGAGACCCGTTGACCCTGAAATGATCGTTAACGAGGTTGAACAGGAATTGCACAACTCCATGAGAAACGAGGTTACGACGAGCGAGATCGGTGAGCTTGTTATGCTCAAGCTGAAGGATCACGACCAGGTTGCTTACGTTCGTTTTGCATCGGTTTACCGCGAATTCAAGGACGTTGATACGTTCTTGAAGGAAATTAAGGATTTGATGAAAAAGAAAAAATAACGTAAAAACGGGCTTGTTTGAACGCAAGCCCGTTTTTGTGCAATATACACAAAAAAAGAGTTGTAAAATTATTAAAAAAGTTGAAAAAACCTCTTGAAATTTGTGTTTTGTTGTGATACAATATGCACCGTGCGAAAAAAAGATATAATTTATGATTACATATAGAGGTAAATTACATTATGACATCTAATTCAGCAATTTTGATCAGCATATCAATAGCTTTATTGGCGGGCTTGATGCTTTCCCGTCTTGCAAAGAAGGTGAGCTTGCCTGCGGTTACGGCATATCTTATTGCAGGCGTGCTTATAGGCCCCTTCGTTCTTGGCGGACTTGGTATTAACGGACTTGGAATCTCTCACGAGCAGGCAGGAAGCCTCACGATAATATCAGACGTTGCTCTTGGCTTTATCGCGTTTTCGATGGGTAACGAATTCAGAGTTTCTCAGCTTAAAAGGATCGGCAAGCAGGCAACCGTTATCGGTGTTTGGCAGGCGGTATTTACCACGATTATGGTTGATGCCTTTTTGATCGGCTTGCACTTTATTATGCCCGACAAGCTCTCACTTTCCGCAGCTATCGTTCTTGGTGCGGTGGCAACTGCGACGGCACCCGCGGCAACTCTCATGGTTGTTAAGCAATACAAGGCAAAGGGCAAGCTCACTGACATTCTTTTGCCCGTTGTTGCTCTTGACGATGCTGTTGGACTTATTGTTTTTGCAATTTCATTTGGCGTTGCGAAATCTCTTACCTCATCAAGCATAAGCATTGCTTCCATTATTCTTGAGCCTCTTCTTGAGGTCGTTCTCTCACTTGGGCTTGGCTTCGTTATGGGTATTCTTTTCACTCATTGTGAAAAGTTCTTCCACTCACGCTCAAAGAGAATGGCGATGTCCGTTACGTTCGTAATGCTTACTGTAGGTCTTTCACTTTGCAAGTTTGAAGTCGGCGGTATTCACATCGGATTTTCTTCACTTCTTGCTTGTATGATGCTTGGAACGGTATTTTGCAATATTTGTGATTTTTCAGAGGAGCTTATGGACAGAGCCGACCGTTGGACTGCTCCCATACTCATTTTGTTCTTCGTTATAAGCGGTGCCGAGCTTGATTTGTCGGTGTTTACTGATATGGCGGTGGTGATTATCGGTATAGTTTATATACTTGTCAGATCACTTGGCAAATGCGCAGGCGCTACAATGAGTGCGAAGTGGGTGAAATGCGACCCTAAGATTGTAAAATATCTTGGAATCACTCTTCTTCCTCAGGCGGGTGTTGCGCTTGGTATGGCTATTAAGGCAACTGAGCTTGGCCCTGACGGAAGCATTGTCAGAAACATAACCTTGTTTGCAGTTCTTATTTACGAGATCGTTGGTCCCTTCTTGACAAAGATCGCTCTTACAAAGGCGGGAGATATCAATACCGAAGGAAAGACAAGCGCCCGTGAGATCGAGGCTCAAAGACTTAAGGAGCAGGCGCAGGGTTAATTAAAACGGATGAAATAAAATATATAGAAAAAGGCAGTTCAAATGAACTGCCTTTTGTTTTTTGATGAATTATTCGAAATATTCGATGAAAATATAGTAGACGTACATTCCGCTGCCTGCGCTACCGACGGAGTAGGTTCCTGCTTCTTCGATATCTATTGAAGAAACAGTAACGCTTGTTCCTGCTTCGTATGAGCCGATAACGGAATTACTTGAATTTACAAGGGAGAGCGTTCTTGCATCCGTTCCGGAGGATTGAACTGCAATTGTTACCGTGCAAGGTCCGTCGACCGTGAAGGAGATATATCTGCTTGTTCCGAATTTTGCGGAACCGCCCATGCTTAATCCGTACGTTGTTGTATAGGTTTCCCCTGCATAGGAGAAGGTTACGGATTTGGCTTTTTTATCCATTTTCTTATCGCTTGTGCCGACGAGTGTGAATCCCTGTTCCTCAACCGTAGCGTTGTATGTGGTGAGCAAAAGATCGTCCGCCTTGAAAATGACGGTTTTTATGGGCTCGGGGCGGCATGCGGCGATCGTGTCGGCGATGTCCTTTTCGTACTTTTCAAGTATTGCAAGATTACCGACTTCATCTCTGTCGTCGACGTTAAGCGCGTTATATTTTGCTCGGATCTCTTCACAAATTTCCAAAAGCTCAAGATGATTTTCAACGGTAACCGAGCCAAGGGCTTGAAGCTGATCGATCGCATCTACAACCTCTGCGGGGTCGGCATAAGTTCTATCAGGGTTTGTTACGTTGATGTGTGTGAACAATGCTTCGACAGCGGCTACGCTTGACTTACTCATAAGATTGGAAGGATCTATAAATTCCGTAGGTCCGTCGAGGATGCGTCCTGTGAAGTTAAATCTTTCACCGTTGGCCTTTACGTCCTCATTACAGCGAATAAGCTCTGCTACCTTGGCAGCCTGAAGAAATGCGCCGTATTTGTTATAGTGAGTTGCTTCAATTCCCGTATAGCCTGCATCTGTGTTGCCGTAAGCTCCGTCATATCCTGCAGGCCAAGTGCCCGTAAGATCATTTGGCTTTAATGCCATAAGATAATTTGCATACGTGCTTGTAGCTGTTTCGAGAATTGTTTTGCTTTCGGCAAAGAGGTCTATGAGAAGGCAATTTTCTTCTTCTGCAAGCTGACGTACCGCTTCAACGTAAGCAAAGTTCTCACCGTGGAGTCCTGCGCCACCGATGATTTCGCCGCCGCTGAATTTAACGCGCGCAACGGGGGTTACGAGAACGGGGGTAGCGCCAACGCTTCTTGCAAAGTCAATGTACTGCTTCAAATACCATTTATATGTTCCACCGCTATTGTATGCGTAGTATTCTGAACCGTATTTTGCGATTTCCTCAAGCGCCTTTGCTTCCTCTGCATCGGTTGCGACGGAGGTGTATTCCTCGGGGAGAATAGTTGTTGCAACCTTTGTTGCGGGAGAGGTGGGATAGACTCCGTTTTCATCGGGTTCACCAAGGGGAACCATTCTGTCAAACATTGATGAATAGTTTGAGGGCTTTGACGCATCGTCGTTATGTCCGAACTGAATAAAGAGAAAATCTCCTTCTTTAATGCAATCCTCAATGGAATTGCCTCCGTTTTGTGAGAAGGAATATTTGAAATCGGGATCGTCAATGTTATAAAGTCTTCCTTCATTGATAAAGGAGCGCGAGCTTCTGCCACCGTGTGCGGCATTTACAACGGTTATCTCCTCGTCAAGGAAAAGGGAGAGATACTGTCCCCAACCTGCTATATACTGAGAGTCCTCGTAGGTTTTAACCGTGGAGTCACCTGCAAGATAAATAGTCGGAGCTTCCATATCGTCTGCCGGAGGCTCGGGTGTATCGGTGCCACCGACGTTTTGAGTGGTGGTCGTTGTTGACGGGGTCGTTTGTGACGTAGAAGCATCGGATGATGCCGTTGTTGAGGATGTTGTTGGTGATGAAGGACCGTCGGGCGTATTCGTTATAACACACGAGGTCAAAATGATTGCGGCGAGCATCAAAAAAGAAATTAACTTTGTGAATTTGCTCATAAAATTTCCTCTTTTCGTATAATTTGTTGTGAAATGTGAACATTTCTGACCTTATTATTACATAAAAAATCGAATTTGTCAAGCAATGTTCACAAAAATGAATGAAATTAAAAATATATGTTGAAATAATAAAAAATGGGTGTTATAATTAAGGTGTAATATATTATGGAGGAAAAGCTATGAAAAAAATTACTTCAATTATTGCTTGCGTTTTGATGCTGGCAATGATATTTGTGGCGTGCGGAACAAATACTCAATCGACCACAACAAATAAGGTTGAAGACTCAACCACCACAATGAATAAGGTTGAAGACTCAACAACTACAACAACTACTCCCGCAATTACGGACCCTGCTATTCCCGAGTGCGACGAGCACGTGGATGAAAACGAAGACAAGCTTTGTGACGCTTGCGGAGAAGAAATTGAGGAGGAACAAATTCCCGTGGAATTACCCGAAACAACAATGTATCTTGTCGGCGACTCAACGGTTGCATCGTTTGCTGACAGCTACTTCTATCCGAGATACGGATACGGAACGCAGATCGCTAATTATCTTTCAGAGAAGGTGACCGTTAAAAATCTTGCGCTTTCGGGCAGAAGCTCAAGGAGCTTTTTGAGTGAACCTAACTACACGACGCTCAAGAACGACCTCAAGGCAGGAGATATTCTTGTTATAGGATTTGGTCATAACGATGAAAAGAGTGATGACGTAGCAAGATTTACCAATGCTTCCTTGGATTACACCGATCCTGCATCATTCGGCTATCATCTCTATGAATACTATATCAAGCTTGCAGAGGAAAAGGGAGCGATTCCGATTCTTTGCACGCCAATAGTTAGAGCACAAAGTAAGGACGATTACAGTGGTGCTGAGGGTCACGTTACCGCAACCGGTGACTATGCACAGGCAATCCGTGATCTTGGTGCTGAGCTTGACGTGGCAGTTATCGACCTTACCGCACTTACCAAAGCGGAATACGAAGAAATTGGATTTGCAGAGGCTTGCTATTATCATGCCGTTATAAACGGAAAGTATGATACTGACGGCACAACTGTTATTCCTGATTTTGCAACGGTTGACAAGACGCACTTGAATATTTACGGTGCTAAATTCGTAGCATATCTTTTTGCAAGCGAGATGGCTGAGCTTGACGGTATCGGCGGATACGTTCTTGACGGTATTGAAGAACCGACCAAGGACGATCTTGTAGCAAATCCCAGCTATAAGGTGCCGGATTATTTGGCTCCCGACCTTGAAGCCTACAATGCCCCTGCGCATTTTTCAACGATGACCGAGGGCTGGTACGGAACTGCATTCGGTAACACGGGCGGCAGCCCTCAATCAACCTCTAACGGCTATATTGCCAAGGAGGTAAGCGAGGGCGTGTTCCAGGTAGGTCAGCATCTTGACAGCGGAAGCAACAAGGGTAAATTCCAAAGTGCTGACGACGGATTTGCATTTGCTTTCCGTCAGGTTGAAGCAAGCAAGAACTTTAAGCTTACCGTTAGCGGTAAAATTGTTTATACCGCAGGGGTTAAGCAGGCAGGATTTGGTCTTATGCTTCGTGATGACTGCATTATCGGTCAAAGCGCGACCGGATCGATAAATTCAAACTACGTAACTGCAGGATTCTATTTCCCGAGTGACAATACATTGAGCGCTAACTTCTATCGCGAAAACACGACCCTTTACAAGGGTGATGCGGTAACGGGTAGCGTGGCAGTGGGTGATACCTTTACAATGAGCATTGAAAGAGTGGGACAAAGCGTTACTGTAACGGTGGTTTACGGAGAAAAGACCTATACCGAGACCTACGTTGATTTTGATTTCTTTGCTGTTGACACACAATATATGTACGTTGGTATGTTTGCAAATCGCGGCACTGTTATTGAGTGCACAAGCGTTGTGTTTGAAATTACAGGTGAAAGCCAAGGAGCATAATCGGTACAGTTATATTCTATTCTTTGGAATATCCGTCATATAATAAATCAAATTTTTAGGAGGTTGATCATGAAGCGTTTTACTAAAATTTTGTCATTATTGTTGATGTTGTCTCTTTTGTTTAGCTTTATTGGTTGCAGTGGGTCTGACAGAAAGGGTGGTGGAGGATATTATGCCGAAATGTCACCTGCATCGGGCGTTGAAACCGATGGCTCCTCAACAGAAGAAAATAAAAATGTAGCATTGCCGTCGGGTATGATAACTGCCGGCGCGTGGAACGACAATGATAATTATCAAATGTGGGTCGACCTTTTTGCACAGGGAAACAAGCAGGAAGAAAAGCCTGACGGTAAATTTTATAGCTATGTTAAATCTCAAAATTCGTGGGGCTTTGATTCCTTGAACAGAGTCAAGGTTCACGTTACAAGTGACGGAGCACCTGTTGCGGGTGCGGAGGTTATAGTATACGGCGTTGATGAAAGCGTTTTATTCAAGGCGGTTTCTGATGCCAGTGGCAACGCGTATTTGTTTACAAGCAAAATATACGGAACCGTTGCGGTCTCAAGCGGTGAAGCTGTGGCAGAGGCAAAATTTAATGCAGATGACCGCGATATCTCCATAGAGCTTGATTCTTGTGCCGAGAAATTGAACGTTATTGAAATGATGTTCGTGGTGGACGTGACGGGTTCAATGGGAGATGAGCTTAGATTCCTTCAAGCTGAGCTTGATGACGTGATCAAAAAAATAGCTGCAAACGACGCTCAAACTGTTATTCGTCTTGCATTGCTGTTCTATCGAGATCACGGTGATGCCGAGATATTCAAATACTGTGATTTTGTGGATATTACCGATTCGAACGGACTTAAGAGTGCCCTTGGTGTGCTTGCATCACAATCTGCAAGCGGTGGCGGTGACTATGAGGAAGCCGTTGACGAGGCGCTTGAGATGGCGGTTAATGCTCAGTGGAGCACGGGCGCTACAACAAAATTGATATTCCATGTTCTTGACGCTCCTGCACATAGCGGAAGTCCTTATGAGGAAAGATTCAACAGCGCGGTTATAAGTGCTGCGGAGAAGGGAATCAGAATAAATCCGATCCTTTGCAGCGGCGCGGCTGAAATTACGGAATATACAATGAGACAGGCGGCTATTCACACCGGCGGAACATTTATTTTCGTTACTGATGATTCGGGAATTGGCGGTGAGCATCACGATCCCGGTCTTCCAAACGCAACGGTTGAATTGTTAAATTCCATGCTTGTGCGCCTTATTAAGGGATATCATACAGGAACGTTCGATGCCCCTGTTTATTGGAGAGACGATCCCGCACTTGCTGTTAAATGAATAAATATAAATGGGTGCCCTAAAAAGGGCACCTTTTTGATATTATTTTGAGCTTTTGATAGATTTTGTCAAATATACTTGCAAAAGCATGCAGAAAGTGTTATAATCTTAACAATGATATTTTTAAAGGAGATAAAAATATGGAATTTTCTCTTAACAGTCCGATTATTTTTGCACTTGCGGCAGTTGTAATCGGCGTAGTAATTGCTCAGTCTGTATTCTTTCTTATCAAAGCATATAAGAGAGGTCTTGAACTGGGTATCGAAAAATCCGTCTTGATAGACACTATCAAGAGATCCGCTATATTTACCATCGCACCTGCGGTTGCGATATTTATGGGAGTGGTTTCACTCGTTAAAATGCTCGGTCTTGCACTTCCGTGGCTAAGACTTTCTATTATCGGCGCGGTTACCTATGAGCTTCCTGCGGCAAAAAATGCGCTTGAGGCTATTGGCGTTGATTCGATCGGCGATGCTAAGCAATTTGTAACCGTTGCAATGGTTATGACCTTTGGTATTGCTTCTAGCCTTATTCTTGCTCCCATTACCTGTAAGACGATTACGGGCGGTATGATGAAGGTTAAGGACAAGGACAAAAAATGGATGGACCTTCTTATGAACAGCATGTTCGTTGGTATGCTTTCTGCATTTCTTGGATATATTGTTTGCGATCTTGGTCTTGTTTTTGAAACACTTGAGAACGGAACAAAGCTGCTTGCCTTCCATTATCAGCTTGAGCATTGGATTCCCGTATTCGTTATGGCTATTTCGGCAGCTCTTATGGCTATTTGCGGTATTCTTCTTAAAAAGTTTAACTGGAAGTGGCTCAACGACTACGCACTTCCTATCTCAATGATAGGCAGTATGGCTTTGGCTATTCCCGTTTCTATTTTGATCAAGGGATAAGGGGGTACATATATGAATTATATTGATAAAATGCATAAATGGGGAAGAAGATGGGCTGTAGTTACTGCCGGATTTATATTTGCTTTCCCCTTCGTGTTGGCTTTGGTTTTTAATGCTTGGCCCGATTGGAATGCTTTCCTTAAAGGACTTTTTGCAGTTGCGGTTACATTTTGGCCCGTTGGTATTATTGAGGTTATTACCTACACTCCCATGCTCGGTGTGGGCGGTACGTATCTTAGCTTCGTTACGGGTAATCTTTCCTCACTAAAGGTTCCTTGCGCGATTGACGCAATGGATAAAGCGGGAGTTAAGGCGGACAGCGATGAGGGTGAGGTCATATCCACCATTTCTATTGCAACGTCATCAATTATGACAATTCTTATTATTTTCGTTGGCGTTTGCTTGCTGGTGTCCTTCCAAAGCTTCTTTGAGCGGGAATGGCTCAAGCCTGCGTTTGACAACGTTCTTCCTGCGCTTTTCGGCGGTCTTGGCGTTGTATATCTTTCAAGATATTTCAAAATTGCGGTTTTGCCCATGGCTCTTATGATTCTTCTCTTTGTATTCGTTCCGTACCTTAATTCGGGAATGGTTGGTATTATGATTCCCGTTAGCATGGTTATTACTCTTGTTTATTCAAGAATTCTTTATAACAAAGAGAGAAAAGCGAACGGAGATAAATAATGATTGCTTTATATATAGTTTTAGGAATTATTGCTCTTCTTTTAGGTATCGCAATAATCAAGACGTTGCTTTTTGTACCCAAAAGGGAACAGGCAATTGAAATCGATCAGGTGGACGTTGACTTAGAAAAGGCAACACGTGACCTTGCGGATATGGTTAGATGCAAGACTATCTCTCATCGAGACAGAAATTGTGAAAACGATGAGGAGTTTGAGCGCTTTATTAAGCTCTTATCCGAAAGATTCCCTTTGATATACGAAAAATGTACCTTTGAAAGAGTTTCTGATAGAGCGATTCTTTATCATCTTAAGGGAAAATCATCCGAAAGCCCTTCAATTTTCACGGCGCATTTTGACGTTGTTGACGTTGAAGAGAAGGATTGGAGCAAGGAGCCGTTTTGTGGAGAGGTTGAAAACGGATTCCTTTGGGGACGTGGCTCAATTGATACAAAATCCACGTTGAATGCTTCAATGCAGGCGCTTGAGCAGCTGCTTTCTGAGGGTTTTGTGCCTGAAAATGATATTTATCTTGCATTTTCGGGTAACGAGGAAATCAACGGAGAGGGACAGCCTCAAATTATCAGACTTTTCAAGGAGAGAGGCATTAATATTGGCTTTGTGCTTGACGAGGGAGGCGCGGTTGTAAATAACGTATTCCCCGGTGTTACGACACCCTGCGCGCTTATCGGTATTGCCGAAAAGGGTATGCTAAACGTTGAGCTTAAATTTACGGGTAACGGTGGGCATTCATCTTCACCGAAGCCCCACACTCCCGTTGGCAGACTCAGTGCCGCGTGTGTGAGAATAGAAAACCACCCCTTTAAGTACCGTCTTTCAAGGGTATCGGCATCTATGTTTGATACGCTTGCAAGATATTCTAATTTTGGTTACAAGCTTATTTTCGCTAATCTTTGGTTGTTTGGCCCCGTGCTTTCACTTATAGGCAAATTGAGTGGCGGTGAGCTTAATGCTCTTATTAGAACCACCTGCTCGTTTACACAAATGGAGGGCTCAAAGGGAATTAACGTTATTCCTCCCAATGCGACGATGTGCGCGAATCTTCGTCTTATTCCCGGTGAAACAAAGGCGAGTGCTGAAGCATATCTCAAAAAGCAAATCAAGGATAAGGATATCAAGCTGACTGTTCTTGAGGGCGAAGAGCCTTCTCCTACGTCGGTAGCCTCGGGCGATGCGTGGGATAAAATCGTTTGCGCGGTTAAGGGAACCTGGGATAATACCATAGTTTCTCCATACCTTATGTTTGCTTGCTCGGATGCGAAGCATTGGAGCAGAGTCAGTGACAAGGTATACCGTTTTTCCGCTATGGCACTTACAAGTGGTGAAAGAGCGACAATTCACGGTAACGACGAGAAAATTCCTCTTGATACGATACGCAAGAGCGTAGAATTTTATTTAAGATTAATGAGAAAATGTTAAAAGAAAAGCTCAATGCCATGTGGCGTTGAGCTTTTTCTTTATTTTTTGTTTTTGGATTTATAATAAACTTCAACCATATCGACGTATTTCATTGCAAGCTTTCCGTCGTCCAAAATGCAACGGTATGTTGTTTTGTTGTGCTGAACCTCAATGCAACAGCCCGGCTTGAAGGGTAGGGAGGCAAATTGCAAAATCGGAATTTCCAAATGCTGTCTTTTGCAATTGATAGGCCCGTCAATAATGAATTTTTCGGGAGTCAGAGTAATGGTTGCGTAACCGACGGTGACATATTTTTTCTTTTTAGGATCAATGGTTTGAATGTACGCGCGTGAGGTGAGAAGGGTAAGCTCTCCACTATCCATTTTCTCTTTTGTTATATCCTGTATCCAAAGAGACCAATCTGAAGCATATCGAAATTCCTCCTTGGTTTTACCAACGTTGTGCAAAAATCCGTATTTGTCGGCTTTGTGAGCAAATCCGCATTCGGTACAATACAGTGTGTTTTTCTTTTTTACCTTGATTGTAAATTCCTTCTTACAGTGAGGGCAGATGTAAAGCACGTTTTCAAGCCCCTCTACGTTATCACCATTGCGGTATTTAACCTTGTAATCTTCTTGTTCTCTATACGCATCAAATAGCAATGCATCGTCAATCTTTTCTTGAATTTGCTCAACGCTCATATCGCCAAGCTCTTTTTGGTCAATTATTTTGTGGATATCAAGATGAGTTTTGCCCGGGCGGATTTTTGAGCTCCATTTTGGAGTGCAAAAATACGAGCCGTATATTCTTGCGGCATAAACGTCCGTGTCAAGCCATTGAAGAAAAGCATAAGTTGAATCTGGAATTGGAGTAGAAAGACCGTCCTCGCACATAAGTCCCGCGGGATAAAAGGTGAGAATCCCGTCGTGCTTGACCGCCTTGCGCATCAAGGCAATTTCCTTGATGGATGTTTGAAACTGTTGCTTTGGAATTACCCCGATCTTATCCATTCCTTTTTGAAAGGGAAGGGTTTGATAAAAGGAATCACTAACAACAAAGGTCTGCATTTCCTTTGTAGCACCGATCAGTGTTGTAAAATCGAGAGCCGCCTGATGGTTGCATACGATAACCATGGGGCCTTTTGTATTTTTAATTTCATTGCGCAAATATTTCCTTTTAAATATTACCTTGGCGATAATATTGGATAAAAATTGGGCAATTCTATAAACTATTTTAGCACCTGTATTTTTAGACACAATTATAGCCTCCTGTAAATGAGTTATTATGTCGTATCCTGTAGAAGATAGTTTATTTTAACACAGAAACTTAGACTTTGCAATGCGTTTTCAAAAATAAATATATATTTCTATTGATTTTTTTGCCATCTTGTGATAAAATACTTGTGTTGTTATGCGCCATTAGCTCAGTAGGATAGAGCGTTCGCCTCCTAAGCGAAAGGCCGTTGGTTCGATTCCAATATGGCGTGCCAGAGGGGTGGTTTATAAGGACACCCTTTTTGGTTTTTGTGGGAATAAAATTAATTTTAAAAAACACTTGACAAATCTGTATTGAATGTGATACAATAATATGCCGCATAATGTCAGGTCGTAGAGAGTGGACGCTTTTGGTAACAAAAACGAGTCACCCCTGCCTTAGCGAGTCTAGAAGAAAGAGAGGTGCTACTTCCATGTTCGCAATTATCATGACAGGTGGAAAGCAGTACAAGGTTAACGTAGGTGACGTTCTTTTCATTGAGAAGCTCGACGTTAACGAAGGAGAAACAGTTACTTTTGACTGTGTAAAGGCTTTGTCCGATGGCGAAACATTCAAGGTTGGTGCTCCCAACGTTGAAGGCGCTACAGTTACTGCAAACGTTCTTAAGAACGGTAAGGGCAAGAAGATTTATGTTCTCAAGTACAAATCCAAGAAGAACGAAAAGAAGAAGATTGGCCACAGACAGCCTTATACTAAGGTTGAGATCACAGCTATCAACGGTTAATTTTCAAAAAGGGTCATAAGTTATGACAAAAGTAGTTTTTTTTAGAAATGACGGTATTTTTTACGGATTCCGTGAAACAGGACACACAGGCTATGGTGATGAGGGCTACGACATTCTTTGTGCAGCGCTTTCATCAATGACAATGTTGCTTATCAACTCGATTAACGTGGTTTACGCAGGCGAGCTCGACTATACAATAGACGAGGGCGCGACGGAAATTATGGTTCAGTCGAAATCTGCTCTTCCTGAATTTGAGGAAGATGAAAGAAAGAGATATGCAATCAGCGGTTTGTTTATGGCCTATTGCATTCAGCTCAATGATCTTATGGAAGAATATTATGATTATCTTCAGGTTGAGGTTATTGACAAGGAATACGAAAAACCGTCCGAACAAGACCAATAAGGTCACAAAAATTTTAAGTACGGAGGAATAAGAAATGTTAAAGCTTAGTTTGCAGTTCTTTGCTCATAAAAAGGGTGTTGGTTCTACAAAGAACGGCCGTGACAGTGAATCCAAGCGCCTTGGCGTTAAGAAGGCTGACGGTCAGCACGTAGTTGCCGGCAACATTATCGTTAGACAGAGAGGAACAGCTATCCATCCCGGTAACAACGTTGGTATCGGTACAGATGATACATTGTTCGCACTTATCGACGGTAAGGTTAAGTTTGAGCACAAGACAAAGACAAAGAAACAGGTTAGCGTATACGCTGACTAATGTCTAATAAATAAAGGGCATCCTTGTGGATGTCCTTTATTTTTTTCATCTTTTGCTTTTTTCTTGCATATATTGGTAAGGATCAAACGAAAGGAAAAATAAAGATGACACCAATTTTAGACAAAAAAGAATTTTATAAGATGTTGCTTCGTGATAGGCTCCCTGTGGCAAGGATTGAATTTCCAACTGAAAACGGACGTGGAAGCATTGAGTTTATACATACTCCGCTGGGAGTTTTGTTGCATGTATATCTTTATGGTGGAAGGCTACAAGAAATAAAAATGTATAATCGTAATTTAGGGGGTTTTGCTTTGCAAAATATTTTTTGCGGTGAAAATCTTGTTTATATGGATGATGGTTCATACATTAGTTTGTCGGGTAAGCTTAAAATTGAAGATGTTATTGGAAGAAGCTTTTTAATTAAGCTTGATGATATGAACGTAATTGCACGCGCAGAATTTGTATCAAGACGCTCAACTAATGTTGACAAATCTCAAAGTATGGTTTATAATTGATATGCAAATTTGATGTTTCGAATTTTGATTTGTTGAGCACCTTGTTCGCACAAACTTGGCGCCAAAAAGAGTTTTTATCCAACTTTTTTCAAAAAGTTGGCGCGGTGTGGAGCGCGTAGCTCCACGAAGCATAGCGTTTCTTTTGTTAGCTTTTCTTTGCGCTTGTTTAGTCAAAGAAAAGCGGCTAAATGGCTTTGCTATCAAGACTTGTTAGACGCTTTTTCTTTTGAAACCATAGGCACAAAAGAAAAAGCTTTGCAAAAAGAAAATGCCGTGATGCGCT
>JAZLBH010000047.1:0-4000 GCA_045613605.1 Eubacteriales bacterium | reverse complement strand
AAATTTACGTCAAATCATCACAAACCAAAGCGATTGTTTTGCTTCTTTTCGCAAAAGAAGAGCCCAAGCGGCTTGAGCGGTTTTCAGTAAACTAACTAACCACAAATCAAAATTTGAAAAACAAAAATTCAACCTCAAGGGAGGAATTTATTATGGCATATTTAACTGACATTGAAATTGCAAAGCAATGCAAAATGAAGAACATTTATGAAATTGCTCGCGTAGCTGGTATCAACGAGGACTTTGTTGAGCCTTACGGCAAGAACAAGGCGAAGGTTTCACTTTCATATCTTGACGCGAAAAAGGATACGCCCGACGGAAGACTCGTGCTTGTAACGGCAATTACTCCAACTCCTGCAGGAGAGGGAAAGACCACCACAACGATCGGTCTAGCTGACGGACTTGCAAAAATAGGAGAGAGTGTTGTTACTGCACTTCGCGAGCCCTCGTTAGGCCCCGTTTTCGGCATCAAGGGCGGTGCGGCAGGCGGTGGATATGCCCAGGTTGTGCCTATGGAGGATATAAATCTTCACTTTACGGGTGACTTCCACGCAATCGGTGCGGCAAATAACCTGCTTTGCGCTATGCTTGACAACCACATTTATCAAGGAAATGAATTAAGAATAGATCCCGAAAAAATCACCTTGCGCCGTTGTGTTGATATGAATGACCGTCAGCTTCGTTGCGTTCAGGACGGACTTGGCAGACGCGTTGACGGAGTTCCGAGAATGGACGGATACGATATTACGGTTGCGAGTGAGGTTATGGCAATTTTCTGCCTTGCTTCCTCTATTGAGGACCTCAAATTGCGACTTTCAAGAATGATAGTTGCTTACAACGTTGACGGAGAGCCTGTAACTGCAGGGGATCTTAAGGCGGCGGGCGCTATGACCGCGCTTTTGAGAGACGCTTTATCTCCCAATCTCGTTCAAACGCTTGAGGGAACGCCTGCGTTCGTTCACGGTGGACCTTTTGCCAATATTGCGCACGGTTGTAACTCCGTAATCGCGACGAGAATGGCTCTCAAAACTGCGAAATATACAATCACAGAGGCGGGATTTGGTGCGGATCTCGGTGCTGAAAAGTTCCTTGACATCAAGTGTAGAATGACGGGTCTTAAACCCAATGCAGTTGTGCTTGTTGCCACAATCCGCGCACTTAAAATGCACGGTGGACTTGCCAAGGACGAGCTTGCTGTGGAAAATCTCGAGGCACTTGAAAAGGGAATTCCCAACCTTTTGCGCCACCTTTCCAATATCAAGGACGTATATCATCTTCCTTGTGCGGTTGCGCTCAACAAATTCCCGACAGATACCGACCGCGAGGTTGAGTTTATTATTGAAAAATGTCGCGCTCTTGGTGTAAACGTAGTTCTTTCGGACGTTTGGGCAAAGGGTGGAGAAGGCGGAATCGAGCTTGCTCGTGAGGTCGTTAGACTTTGTGAGGAGGATAATTCCGAATTCTCATTCTCATATTCACTTGACGGCACGATCGAGGATAAAATTGAAGCCATAGTTAAAAATGTATATCGCGGCGACGGAATTTTCGTTACCGAGGAGGCTAAGGAGCAGATAAAACGCCTTGAAGCCATCGGCTTTGGAAACGTGCCCGTTTGTATGGCAAAAACACAGTACAGCTTTTCCGACAATAAGGATCTTTTGGGCGCGCCCGAAGGGTTTACGGTTACGATTAAATCGGTAAAGGTAAGCGCAGGCGCGGGATTCGTGGTCGCTCTCACGGGTGATATTATGACAATGCCCGGTCTTCCTAAAATTCCTGCGGCTGAAAAGATCGACGTTGACGAAAACGGCGAAATCGTGGGATTGTTCTGATATGAGAAAAGAATATTTACCTGCGATTTTAATATACGTTTTGTCCGCGGCGCTTTTTATAGCGGCGGCGGTGATGTTTTTTACAAAAAATATACATTGGGCAACGTTTTTGTTGCTGGGCATAGTCCTTATGCTTGTTGCTTCCTCCCAACTCGTCAAAATCGGCAAGAAATTGCGCGAGGATGAGGAGAATGAATAATATTATGGGTGATTTGCCGAAGAGAAAAGAAATAAGATTAAAGAAATACGATTATTCCGAGCCGGGTGCGTATTTTATAACGATATGTACAGATAAACGCCGCAAAATATTATCCAAAATTGTAGGGGTCGGCGTCCCCTACGCTCCGATTTTCAATCCGCAAATCGTAGGGGGCGACGTCCTCGACGCCCCGCGTGTTGAATTGACGGTGTATGGGAAAATTGTGGACAAATATATAAACCAATTAAATGATTTTTATGAAAATATATCTGTGGAACAATATGTTATAATGCCAAATCATATACATATGATTTTGTTTGTGCGCGATGTCGGGTCGTCGAGGACGTCGACCCCTACGGTTAGACAACATTCCGTAGTGCCTACGTTTGTATCAACATTTAAACGGTTTTGCAATAAGGAATTTGGTGAAAATATTTGGCAAAGGTATTATTACGACCACATAATTCGCGATAAATGTGATTACGAAGAAATATCGAAATACATCCACGAAAACCCGTTAAAATGGGAATTTGATGAGTTGTATTGCGAGGAATAACAAAAACCACCTTCGAGAGAAGGTGGTTTTGTTATTTTTGAATCAAAATTATCTCAATGCTTCGTAAAACGAGTATTCTACTCCGCCCTTGATGTGTTCAAGCGCTCCATCCTTAAGCTCTTGCACCATAAGGCACTCAGGAGCGGGGAGTCCAACGCTCTCGTGGGCATAAATTCCAAAATCTTGTGAGGTTTTGAACCCGCGAGGATTATAATTTTGAGGATTTCCCTCAACCATACACGCCGAAAACCCAAGATTTTTGGCTTTTTTGAGCCCAAATTCGATAAGCTCCTTTGAGATATGCTGACGCTGAAGCTCGGTTTTTACCGCCACGGGCGAAAGCAAAAGCAATTCGTCCTCATATTTTCCGTCAAGATGGAAGCGCGAGAACATCACGTATCCGATAATTTCATTATTTTCGTCAACCATAACGAGATCAAGCTCGGGTAAGTAATATTTTTTGCTTCTTATTTCACGAACAAGGTTGCCTACAAGTGTTCCACTTTCCTCGTCCTCGCTTTCAGTGAATACTTTTTTTACAAAGAGTGCGGATTTTTCAAATTCATCCGACTTTACTGTTCTGATAATTCTTTCCATTGTATTTTTTGCCTTTCTGAATGTGATAAATGAAATTGATAGGCAAGAAATAAATATTAATAGTTAGCTTTTCTAACTTCGAAATAAGACTTGGGATGGTTGCAAACGGGGCATACCTCGGGAGCTTTTTTGCCAACTACGAGGTGACCGCAGTTGCGGCATTCCCACATAACCTGCTCGCCCTTTTCAAATACTGTCTGCATTTGAACGTTATTGAGGAGTGCGAGGTATCTTTCCTCGTGTGAGCGCTCGATCTCAGCTACCAAACGGAATTTAGCCGCGATCTCGTGGAAGCCCTCTGCTTCTGCTTCTTCTGCGAATGTTCTGTACATATCTGTCCATTCGTAGTTTTCGCCTTCAGCCGCGCTCTTAAGGTTTGCTTCTGTGTTACCAATTCCGTTAAGAAGCTTGAACCACATTTTTGCGTGTTCCTTTTCGTTGTCAGCAGTCTTTTGGAAGATTTCCGCGAGCTGCTCGTAGCCTTCCTTCTTTGCTACTGATGCAAAGTAAGTGTATTTGTTTCTTGCCTCACTCTCGCCTGAAAAAGCGGCTTTGAGATTTTGTTCTGTTTTTGAACCTTTGAGTTCCATAGTTTGTACCTCCAAATAAAAGATTTGATAATTCTATTATATATGAACAAATTGAAAATTTCAATATATTTTTGTCATTTTTCTTGACAAAAATTCAATTATACTATAAAATAACGCTATGTTTATTATAAATGTAGATAAATTGGGATTTATCGAGGAGTTACAAAGTAAAAACCGCTCAAGCCAATACTGATGACATATGTTTCTAGGCAAACTGTTTACAGTT
>JAZLBH010000046.1:0-4102 GCA_045613605.1 Eubacteriales bacterium | reverse complement strand
CGTTATTCCTGCAACAGGTAACCACGATTACTCAGTAGAAGTTGAAGCTAAGGATCCTACTTGTGTAGAGAATGGTTGCAACGCACACCATGCTTGTGAGTGTGGTGCTAAGGGTGAGGATTACGTAGAAATTCCTGCATCCGAAGAGTATCATAACGATTTGACAGAACCTTGGGTATATGCAGAACCTACATGTACAGAATATGGTCTCTATGCTATTGGTTGCTACACTTGCGGAAAAGCTTGGGGTTATGCTTACATTGATCCTCTTGGTCATACTGACGCAGATGAAGACGGCATTTGCGACGTTTGTGAAGAAAGCACACACGTTAATGCACTTGTTGTAGGCGAAGACAACAAGATCGTTATTACAGACGCTCTTGACAACGGCTACGGATACTACATCACTTGGGTATTCTTTACAGCTGAAGAAGCGGGAACATATACTTTCGCAGGTGAAGGCCTTACAATTTGGGTATTCGATGCTACAGGTACAACACTTCTTTGTGGCATGACAGGTACTGCAAATCTTGAACCTGGTACATATGCTATCTGCCTTGCAGTAACAGCAGCGGGTGAAACAGGCGAATTCACAGCAACAGTTACATACACAGCTCCTGCTGTTGAATAATTAAAAACATATAATTTGATTTTTGGCACACACCCCTCGGGTGTGTGCTTTTTTATTGATTAAAATATTACTTGCATTTGTGTAAAAATAGTGTTATAATTATAATGACGTAATTTGCGATTATAATTTTGAGGAGGTCTATAATGAAGCTTATTGAACTCAAAAGACTTATAGAAAACGGCGCGTTTGATGAAAAATTCGTGTCTCTTTACGATGCTGATTCTGTTAATACCCAAAGAGAAAGATATCTGTTGGCGCTTGATAGCTTTGCTTCGCTTTTCGGTGAGGAAAGAGACGTAAATATATATTCCGTTTCGGGAAGAAGTGAGCTTGCGGGGAATCATACAGACCACAATTGCGGAAAGGTTATTGCCGCATCGATCAATCTTGATATAATTGCTATCGCATCCGCAAACGGCACCTCGACCGTAAACTTGAAAAGTGACGGATTTAAGAAAATCAGTCTTGATTACACAAAATATTGTGCTCCCGACGAAAGACATTTCGGCACCAGCGCGTCCCTTGTTGCAGGAATGTGCCAAGGCTTTGTGAAAAACGGACACGAAATTGGCGGATTTGATGCTTATTGCACGTCAAGTGTGCTTCGCGGCTCGGGGCTTTCCTCCTCTGCGGCATTTGAAGATATGATAGGTAATATTCTTAATCATGAATTCAACGGCGGATCAGTTTCAAGCGTTGAGATCGCACAGCTTGCGCAGTATGCCGAAAACGTATTCTTTGGCAAGCCCTGTGGACTTATGGACCAGGTTGCCTGTGCTTACGGTGGCATGGTTTCAATTGATTTTGAGGACACCAAAAATCCAAAAATTGAGAAGATAGATTTCGATTTGACTAAGGCAGGATACAATCTTTGCATTGTTGACACGGGTGGAAATCACGCTGATTTGACGGATGATTACGCTTCCGTTCCGACCGAGATGAAGTCGGTTGCCGCCCTTTGTGGAAGGGCCGTTCTTCGCGAATGTGAAAAGGCGGAAATTATTTTGAGAGCCAAGGAAATTCGTGAAAAATGCGGTGACCGCGCACTGATGAGAGCAATTCATTTCTTTGATGAGAATGAGCGCGTGGACGCCATGAAGAATGCGCTTAAGGGTGATGATTTGGATGCTTATTTTGGTGGTGTTCTCGCGTCGGGAAGATCCTCGTTCTGCTATTTGCAAAACGTATATACTACCAAAAACGTTACCGAGCAGGGACTCTCACTGGCGCTTTGCTTAACTGACGGATTTATGAGGGGAAGAGAAGGAGCCTTTCGTGTTCACGGTGGTGGATTTGCGGGTACTATTCAGGCTTATATTAAAGAAAGTGACGTCGAAGAATACCGTGCACTTATGGATTCTGTACTTGGTGAGGGTGCGTGCTTAGTGCTTCGCATAAGACCTGACGGCGCGATAAGGGTGAACTGATGGCTAATTATTCTATAACTGCGCTTTATTCGGGATCAAAAGGAAATTCGGTGCTTATAGAAAGCGAAAATGCGAAAATTTTGATCGACGCCGGAAAGAGCGCGCGTGCGCTCTGCGCATCTCTTGACGGAATTGGCGTTGGCATTGATGAGATTGATGCAATCTTTATTACGCACGAACATCGCGATCATATATCCGCGCTTGAGACACTTTTGAAGAATCATAAAATACCCGTGCACATTGTTTCGGCGAGTGCAAAAAAATTGCTTTTGAAGGGATTTTCTTTCTATGATGAGCTACTTTGCCTTCACACTCCCGTTTTCACGGTTGAAATAGGAGATATGGTTATAAAGAGCTTTCCAACTCCCCACGATAGTGAATTTTCGGTGGGGTACACTATAAAAATCGGTGAAAAAACCATGGGCTATGCAACTGACATTGGCTACGTGACAAGCGAGATCAAGGATTCGCTGTGCGGTTGCGAAAGCGTTGTGCTTGAATGCAATCACGATGAGGAAATGCTTATGAATGGGCCATATCCATATGATTTGAAGCTCAGAATACGCTCAAACAAGGGTCATCTTTCAAATTCCGCGTGCGCTGATTTTGCAAGTGAGCTTTGCTTTGTTGGTACAAAGAATATTCTTCTTGCTCACCTCAGTGAAGAAAATAATGATCCTGCCCTTGCCTTTGATGCGGTTTGGAGCGCTATCGCGGACGAGAGCGTTAACCTTAAGCTTGCAAAGCAAAATGAGATCGTTAGATTGATTTGATTGGCTGATAAATTGGGATTTAGCGGTGAGTTAGTTTACTTAAGATTAATGTTCTTTTTGAAAAAAGAACCAAAAACTTTTAATAGAGCTTCGCGGCAAAAAAGTTACGCAAATCGTGTTGCGTTGCAACACATAACGATTTTTTCTGCATTTTAACAGGCGCAGAAAAAATCTATGATTTGCTGTTTATATAATAGCCATAATCAAAGCAAAACGGCTATGTTTTGCAGTAGCAAATCGTGGTTTTTTCGTGTAAAGCACGAAAATAACAATGTGCCGAGCGCGAAGAAGTGAGGCACTCGATTTGTGCGAAATCTAGTAGAGTCAGTACAAACTCTACGGCTACTATTACGAAGTGCTTTAAGAAAGCTTTTTGCGGTAGGGGTTCCCCGAAACGAGCGAAGTCGAGTTTTGGGGGTTCGCGTAAGCTTTTTCTCGAAAAAGCGAAAAATCCTTTTCTAAACTAACTCCCCTATAAATCAAAATTTGAAATCAATAAATCCTTTAGAAAAACAAGGAGAAGATATGTTAAACGTTAAGATTTACGTAACAGGAACACTCAAGGAGCAGTATTACAAGGACGCGATTGCGGAATACAAAAAGCGTCTTAATGCATATTGCAAGCTTGAGATAATTGAATACAAGGAATTCAAGCTTCCCGACGATCCGTCTCAAAAGCAGATAGAACAGGCACTCATTGTTGAGGGGCAGAGAATACTTTCGGATATCCCTCCTCGTGCTTATAAAATTGCGATGTGCGTTGAGGGGAAACAGCTTTCAAGTGAGGAGTTTGCCGAAAGGCTTGATTCGATTGCCTCCACTCACGGTGAGGTTGCAATCATTATCGGCAGCTCGTTTGGCCTTTCTGATGAGGTTAAGCGCGCGTGCGATTTTAGAATGTCGGTTTCAAAAATGACCTTGACGCACCAAATGCTGAGAGTTTGGCTCGTTGAAATTCTTTACCGTTGTCTTTCCATTTCCCACGGTGGGAAATATCATAAATAATAGTAAAAAAGGACTCATTATGAGTCCTTTTTTGTTTGATTTAAAATTTTGATTTATCTCTCACCTTGTTCGCACGAACCCGTAGGGGCTGCCTTTGGCAGTCCGAGTTCAAATTTTGATTTATCGGGCGTATAATTTTTGTTTTTTAAGCAAACTAACTTTTGTAGGGACCGGCGTCCCCGACGGTCCACAATGAACGATAAACACCATTATCACGGCTTCGCACAAACAAAACCTAACATTTTCGTTAAAAAGTTACTTTATTT
>JAZLBH010000045.1:0-1574 GCA_045613605.1 Eubacteriales bacterium | reverse complement strand
TTAGACGCTTTTTCTTTTGAGGTAAAAGGCCCAAAAGAAAAAGCTTTGCAAAAAGAAAATGCCGTTTTTGCGCTAGCGCCGCGCGGGCGCCACCTTTGAAAAGGTGGACGAAACAATAGCGCGAAGTCTGTGCTAACATCCCGATAAATCAAAATTTGAACAGGCGGGAGGGGAGACCCCTCCCCTACAGAATTTGTGCAAACATTGTGCGCTAAATTGGGGCTTATTTAAGCCTTCCCCGCTGGGGAAGGCAACGGTTTGCGCGGACATTTTACGCCAAATTTTAACAAAATTTTAATACTTATATAATTTTTTGAAAAATCTTCAAAAAATGTTGGACAAAACTACTTTTTTGTGCTATTATATATGTATGCGCCGCCAAAAATCGACGGCTTTTGCAATGAATTAATAAAAGCGAGGACATAAAAGTGCTTTTTTACGATATTGAATTAACTAATATTCCCAAAATAAAACATAATTGCATTGTTGCTATGGCTGATTACAGCACCGAAACAGTAAAAAGCAATCACCTTTTTGAGCTTTGCTACGTTGATAGAGGTGACTACGTTTGCCAAAGTGCCGACGGTGCGCTTGTTTGCGAGCAGGGTCACCTTTACCCAATGATTTTCTCACAAAAATATGAAATTTACACCGAGAACGATAAGCCTGTAAGAATGTATTCAATTTCTCTCGAATGCGATCTTTCGGTCAAGCTTGTGGATTCCGAAAGACTTTCTGAGGAGGACACTCGCCTTCTTATGAAAAATCTTGCCTCGGGAAACCGTTTCTTGCTCCCTAAAGAGGGACTTTCGTCCACTCAGTTTGATTGGATCCTCCCCTACGTTAAGAAGATAGTTTCCTGCTATCCCGGTGAAAGAATCGGTGAGGAGACACGCGCGCTTACCCTCGTGCTTGAGCTTTTGAGCAAAATCACGAAAACGAGCATGGATGAGGTTGCATTTGATGCTAAGGTCTTCCCCACAAGCGCGGTTGCTTACAGTGAAATGGTTGTTTCTTATATCATTAAGAACTATAGAAAGAAAATCAGTGTTCTTGAAATTGCTGAGGAGTTTGGGTTGACACCCAACTACCTTCACGCGATTTTCAAGCAGGTTAAGGGCACGACGATTATCGACTACCTCACCGCATATAGAATGAATATTGCCAAAACCTATATCGAGCGCTTCGGTATGAAGGCATATGAGGCGGCGGAAATGGTTGGTATAGACGATCCCGCATATTTTAGCCGTGTTTTCAAAAAGCTTTACGGTAAGAGCGTGAGTGATTTCAAAAGAGAAACAAGCAAATAAAACGAATCCCCGCCACGTTGACGGGGATTTTTATTTATTTCTTTTCAAAAACCGACTTTACACGCACCGCAATTTGTGATATAATTGTTATAAATTGGGATTTAGCGAGTTGTTAGCACTCATTTTGTGCTATTGTTTCGTCCACCTTTTCAAAGGTGGCGCCCGCGCGGCGTTAGCGCAAAAAACGGCATTTTCTTTTTGCAAAGCTTTTTCTTTTGGGCCTTTTACCTCAAAAGAAAAAGCGTCTAACAAGTCTTGCTAGCA
>JAZLBH010000044.1:0-5377 GCA_045613605.1 Eubacteriales bacterium | reverse complement strand
AAGCGGGAGGATGATATCCTCCCCTACAATAAAATAATATTATACACCGTAGGGGAGGCTATTAGCCTCCCGATATTCAATAAAAGTTAGTTTGCTTTGGAAACGGACGGCCGATGACCGCCCCTACAACGATAGAGCTAATTTTATAGCATGATAATAGCCCTTTTGAAAGCTAAACGGCTATTATTTAGCAAAATATATCTTGAAAACTCGTAGGGGCGCGCATTGCGCGTCCGCTGTTCAATAAAACTAACTATTTGATAAATCAAAATTTGAAAGATCCGGAAAATCAAAAAGAGGAGCCTTTCGGCTCCTCTTAATTATTTATTCTTCATCGTTCATTCTTTTTTCCATCATATCTGCCTTGGTTACAAGAACAACACGGGGCTTGTTACCGTCGGGAGCACTTACGTATCCAAGCGCTTCCATTCGGTCAATAATCTTTGCGGCTCTGCCGTAGCCGATTTCAAGTCTTCTTTGAAGCAATGATGTTGAAATCTTACCCATTTCAATAGCAACGTCATGCGCCTGCTTGAACTTGGGATCAACTCCCTCTTCTCCGGGCTCTCCACCGTCATCTACGCCTGCAAAGCTTCCGCCACCACTCTTGCCCTTGGGCATACCGCATTTAGCGGCTTCTTCCTCAAGGCGCTTAATGAATGCATCGTTGAAGGAAACACCGTCATTATTTTCATTAATGAAATCAACGATTCTTTCAACCTCACGGTCGTCAATAAATGCGCCCTGAACACGCATCGGCTTTGTCGAGCCGATAGGAGCAAAGAGCATATCGCCGCGTCCGATAAGCTTATCCGCGCCCGCAGTATCAAGGATTGTCTTAGAGTCAACTTGAGATGCCACTGTAAAGGCAATACGAGAAGGAATATTAGCTTTAATAAGACCGGTTACTACATCAACAGAAGGACGCTGTGTACCAACGATAAGATGTATGCCTGCAGCTCTAGCCTTTTGCGCGATACGGCATATTGCCGTTTCAACGTCATCAGCGGCAGTCATCATAAGGTCGGCAAGCTCGTCGATAATAATAACAATATAAGGAAGATATTCCTTTGAGGGATCGTTGGCTGTAAGCTCGTTATAGCCCGAAATATTCTTTGCGCCAACGCTTTCAATAAGCTCAAATCTTCTTTCCATCTCAGCAACTGCAGAAGCAAGCGCGCCCGCCGCCTTTTTGGGGTCGGTAACTATTGGAGCATAAAGGTGAGGAATGGATCTGAAGGGCTGGAATTCAACCTTTTTGGGGTCTATAAGGATGAGCTTAACGTCACGCGGGCTCGCCTTATAGAGAATACTCATAATAATACAGTTGATACAAACGGATTTACCCGAGCCCGTTGTACCTGCGATAAGCATGTGGGGCATTTTTCCGATATCGAAGTAAACAGAATTACCGCCAACGTCCTTACCGAGAGCAGCTGTCAAGATGCTCTTCTTTTCTTCAAATTCGGGATTATCAATAAGAGAACGCAAGCCAACGGTTGCCGCGGTTCTGTTGGGAACCTCGATACCAACTGCCGCCTTGTTTGGAATGGGCGCTTCAATTCTAACACCGGTTGTTGCAAGACTAAGTGCGATATCATCAACAAGGTTTGCAATGGAACGAATACGAACACCAACGTCGGGCTTAAGCTCGTAACGAGTAATTGTCGGACCTCTTGAATATGTAATTTCTTGAATACGAACGCCAAAGCTCTTGAGAGTATCCATAAGAGCATTTGCGTTTGCCTTGATTTCGTCGTGAGCCGCCTTTTCGTTTTCCTCGTTTCTATAGTTTTTCATAAGGTTAACGTCGGGTCTTACGTACTCGCGAACTATATTTTCGGGAACAGTTGAATCCTCTCCGTCATCGGGAACGGTTTCAACGTCGGTAATTTCCTTCATTTCAATTTCAGGAACCTCCGCCTTGGGCTCAGGTTGCTTTTCTGCAATCGGTTCCTCTTCAATAACGGGCTCTTCATTTGAAACTGCAAATTCCTTGGGAGGATTTTTGAATACAGCCGCGACGTCTACCACACCGTCCTCCAATATTTCACCCTCGCCGTCATCAAGATCCACCTTCTTGAGCTGTGGCTCATCATATGTTGACGCTTCGGGATCAACGAATTTCATTTCTCCGTATTTCTTTCTATCGTTGGACTCTTGCTGTTCAATCTCAATGGCGCGGCGCTCTGCCCTTGCCACCCTTTCATCCTCAATCTCCTTTTCGGCCTTGAGTGCAATTACCTCGGCTTCTTTAATACGTCTTTTTTCTTCTTCTCTTTCCTGTCTTTCAATCTCTCTTTGCTCGCGTCTTTCTTCCTTGCGAATATCTCTTTTTTCCTTTTGAATAATGGAGAACGCAGCCCACTTTTGAGCAATAAAGTCAGTGATGATACTGGGCTTCATGCCAAGAGAGAGCACGAAGAAGATAATGGAAAGAGCAAGCATTATCACAGTAGTTGCAACGGATTTGAAAAGAGCGTATATGCATTCGCAGAAAAATCCGCCAAAAACACCTGCACTGAAGAATTTACCCGTTGAATATCTATACAGCTCACCTATTCCAACAAACCCTTCACGGAATTCCTCAACGCTTCCCTTTACAAAAACGTGAATAAGTCCCGTAAAAGAAATCAAAAATATAGATGTAAATATAATCTTTGATTTAGCCAAGCCGTTATCAATAAACTTTTGCCAATTAATCGCAAAGTTAATAAGTGCCAATGGAATAATAAACGCTCCGCAGCCAAACAAGCCCCAAAATACGTTTTTGATGAAAACTCCCGCCACACCGACGTGCTTGTCTTGAGTTATAGTAGCAAACAGGAAGCACGCAACGATAAGCAGTGCAAACGCAACAAACACGAAGGGCAATATCTGATTTGACAATTTTTCAGACGGAACCCCGTATGAAGGCTTGTGAGCTTTTGAATTATTTCCCTGATTTGATTTTTTGTTAGGTAATTTTTGCAATTCCTTTTGTGTATTGGATTTCTTTTTTTCAGCCATTTTTTCACATCCTTTTGAAAGATTCATAATACATACATAGATATTATAGCATAATAATTATATAATTTCAATATTGAATTTCGGGGTTTTTATGAAATTTATTAAAAAATATGGAATTTGCTTATCAATAGGTGCCATAGCGGGCTTAATAAACGGACTTTTAGGCGCAGGTGGAGGAATAATTATAACCTATTATTTAGCGCACTCACTGAGCGAGAGTCAAAAGAAAGAAAACGGAGTTTTTGCAAATGCGGTTGCAACGATGCTCCCGATCTCAATAATTTCAATTTTCGGCTATTTATCCAAGGGCTACGTTACACTTAACAAGGAGCTATTATCAATTTTGCCCTCCGCATTCGCAGGCGGAATATTGGGGGCTTTTCTTTTAAGCAAATTGAAATTGAAAACGGTAAAAACCGTTTTTGCAATATTAGTTACCTTTTCGGGATTTTTAATGATAATAAAATAAGAAACGGAGAATTCTACTCCGTTTCCTTTTGAGTCAATGCTTTTTCAAACGCGTATTTTATTTCATCAAAGGTATAGCCGTATCTTGAAAGCGAGCCTGCAATCTTCCTTCTGACGTTTGGATCATCAGGGATTCTCTTGTGCTTTTTTTGCAGCAGCAATGCGCAATTCTCCATCATTTGCTCCTTGGTAATGCTTTCAAGCGCCCTTGCGATATGCTCACTCTCATATCCCTTAACGATAAGCTCGTTATATATGCGCTTTTTACCCCAAAGCTTTCTAAGGCACAGCTCCACTTGACGTTCAGCATCGCATTCTTCATTTATAGCGCCGATCTGCGCAAGATGGGATGCAGCGTTCTCGGCGTTTTCTTTGTCTATGCCCTTATTTCGAAGGCGCTGGACCAATCTTTTTCTTGAAGACGAGGAATAAGACAAAAGCTCACTTCCCTTTCTTATCGCAAGGCAATCCTTTGACAGTCTTTCGATCCGATCAAAGCTCTCCTCGTCCAAAAGTGTACCCTTCTTCAATCCAAGCTCAAGATATTGATTTGTAAAAAGCAAAAGCTTGCGCCTCTCCTTATTTCCGTCGCTGTCGGATATTTGCAGGGTGAGGAGGATTTCCTCCCCCTCACTCATAGCGCTTACCGAAATTATTTCAATTTTCATCCGGGTTATTCGTCACCGAGAGTTTCGATTTCGAAGCTGTCGATATCCTCGTCATCCTCAAGCTCAAATTCATCGTCATTGTGGTCAACAAGCTTGTCAGCCATAGCGCGAACCTTTGCCTCAAGCTCGTCCATAAGCTCCTGATTGCTTTCAAATATCTTGCGAGTGTTATCCTTACCCTGTGCAAGTCTTTCACCCTCGTATGAGAACCAAGAACCACTCTTCTTAATGATACCAAGTGTGATACCCATATCGATAAGCTCGCTTGATTTTGAAATTCCCTTTCCGTAGAGAATATCAAATTCAGCCACCTTGAAGGGAGGAGCCACCTTGTTTTTAACTATCTTACATTTTACACGGTTTCCGTAAACGTCGGCGCCATTCTTGAGCTGCTCAGTCTTTCTAACGTCGATACGAACGGAAGAATAAAACTTAAGCGCACGGCCACCGGGTGTTGTTTCGGGATTTCCGTACATAACGCCAACCTTTTCACGAAGCTGGTTAATGAAGATTACAACTGCGTTACTCTTAGAAATAACCGCAGAGAGCTTTCTCATTGCCTGTGACATAAGACGCGCCTGAACACCAACCATCGTCGCGCCCATCTCACCGTCAATTTCCTGACGTGGAACGAGAGCCGCAACAGAGTCAACAACGACTACGTCAATAGCGCCGGAACGAACGAGCGCCTCGGTGATTTCAAGAGCATCCTCGCCACAATCGGGCTGGGACACGAGCAATTCGTTGATATTTACACCGAGCGCCTTTGCATACACTGGGTCGAGCGCGTGCTCAGCGTCAATAAATGCCGCCTCACCGCCAGTTTTTTGTACTTCAGCAATAATATGAAGTGCAACGGTTGTCTTACCTGAGGATTCAGGGCCAAAGATTTCAATAATTCTTCCTCTCGGAACACCACCTATACCAAGAGCAAAGTCAAGCGCAAGTGAACCTGTATGAACCGCCTGCACCTCCATGTGTGTATTCTCACCAAGCTTCATTACTGCTCCTGCGCCAAAATCTCTTTCAAGCTGAGCAAGAGCAGTGCTTAACGCCTTTTTACGCGCTTCTTTATCATCAATGGGTGTTGTTTTAGCTGTAACTGCTTTTTTAGTTGCCATAATATATTCCTCCAAAAAGTTGTCAAATTTTATTTACGAGCATATTATACACCCTATTTTTGCATTTGGCAAGAGTTATTTTCTTAAATCGGGAAAAATTTTTTTTGTTTT
>JAZLBH010000043.1:0-8154 GCA_045613605.1 Eubacteriales bacterium | reverse complement strand
TCCTTCAGGACTTGCAAACACAGAGCTTAAGCTTTACCACGTTGAAAACGGCGCACCCGTTCTCATGACAAGAGTTAACTCTGTTGACGAATTTGCAATCCACAATCAGTACGTTTATGACGCTGAAACAGGTAACGTAACCATCTTCGTTGCTTCCTTCTCAGTTTTCACAGCTGTTAAGACAACTGCTGACGTTTGGGATGGCGAATCTGTAGCAAACGGATTTGAATCTGGTACAGGTACTGAAGAAGATCCATACATCATCAATTCAGCTGCACAGCTTATTTATTTTAGAAATGAAGTTGATGGCGGAAACAATTTCGAAGGCAAAACAGTAAAACTTGCTACTGACATCGACCTTGATAAAAAGCTTTTTAACCCCATCGGTGGCGGTTGGGCTTATAACGGAGGCAAGACCTTCAACGGTACCTTCGACGGTGGAAACCATACAATCTACAACCTCCGTGTAAACGGTTGGGAGCTTGACGAAACAGGTGATAAGCACTCCGGTACAAGCATGGGCGCAGGCTTGTTCTCTTCCATCCACAACGCGACAATTAAAAACCTTGCAGTAGTAGGCTCCGAGCTTATCGTTGAAACAACTTCAATCGGTATCATCGCAGGTTGCGCGCAGGGTAAATGTACATTCGAAAACATCGTTGTTTCCGATGCAACCCTTGGCAACTACCAGATGCGTAACGGTGGTATCGTTGGTGATATCTACGTTATCGCAAGTGACAATGTTTCCGAAGGTGATTATTCTCACACTTTCACAAATATCGTAGTTGACTCCTCCGTTAAGCTCTCCTCTATGTGGGGTGACTTTGACACAGGTAACGGCGGTGTAATCGGCGGTAAGTACGGTTCTTCAAAGGTTTTGATGCAGAACGTAATCGTTGCCGCAGAGCTTGACGTATTCTCCGACGTAACAGCGGCATATCAGTGGTACGCTTACCGTCGTTGCGGTATGCTTGTTGGTTACACAGGACAGAACAGTCCCAAGCAGGCAACAAACGCAGCCGCTGACTTCTTGACATGCGAAAACGTTAGCGTTTACTATGGCAACTGGACAAACTATACATATTATCAGTTTACAAATCAAGATAGCTCTTGGCAAAGCAATTATCCTTGGGTAAGAGCGCAAGAGAGCGACTATAACGGTCCCTTCAGTAACGTTAGATACGGTAACCCCGTTGTTGGTGGTGAAAAGATCAACACTCTTGAACTTGCCGAAGCAAATAAAACCGGCTTCGCAGCAATCACCTTCAACCAGCTCTACGGCGGCGGCCAGGGTGTTTATGGTACAAATGAGCATGCGGGTGTAACTGTTAACTACAGTCTTACAAAGACAATCTACATTGAGAACAACGAAGGTTGGGAAAACCTTAAACTCTACTATTGGTTCGCAAACGGTGATGACACTTGGACAACACTTGTTGATCCTATCACCTTGACCGAAGAAAACGGAGTTTATAGAGTTGACCTCCCCGCTTATGCATACGGATTCAAGCTTGTTGTTGACGGTGTTGAAAGCGATGAATTCGTTCTTGCAGACTACGAAGATGGTGAAACTATTACTCTCGGTAGTGCTCCTTGCACACACGAAACAACTACAACAACTACAGTTGATGCATCATGTACAACTGATGGTTCAACAACAGTAACTTGTAACAATTGTCATGAAGTTATTTCAACAGCTGTAATTACTGCAAAAGGACACACAGCAGGTGATGCAGCAGTTGAAAACGAAGTAGCTTCCTCTTGTACAACTACAGGCTCTTATGATAACGTAATTTATTGTGAAGTATGTGAAGTAGAGCTTAGCCGTGAAACAATAACAGTTGACGCAAAGGGTCACACACCCGGTGATGAAGCAACATGTACAACAGCGCAGACATGTACAGTATGTAGCGCTGTAATCAAAGCAGCTCTTGGTCACGATATGGTAATTGATGAAGCAGTTGCTCCTACATGTACAACAACAGGTTTGACAGAAGGTTCACATTGCTCAAGATGTGATTATGTAGTAGCACAGGAAGTTCTTGACAAAGTTGCTCATACACCTGCAAATGCAGTTAAGGAAAACGAAAATGCTCCTACATGTACAGAAAATGGTTCTTACGATAGCGTAGTTTACTGCTCAGTATGTGAAGAAGAACTTGAAAGAGAAACAGTAGAACTTGAACTTGCAGAGCACAACTATAGTTCCAAAGTAACTGCTCCCACATGTACAGCAGATGGTTATACAACACATACATGTACAGCTTGTGGTAACTCTTACACAGATAGCAAGACAAATAAGCTTGGCCACGATTGGAGCAAAGATCCTTATAATTGTTCAAGAACTGGTTGTGGCGAAAAGGCCGAAACAGTTACAGTTCACTTCCAAAATAGTTGGCTGTGGGATAATATTAAACTCTATTATTCTCACAACGGCACATGGACTGAAAATAAATTGCAACCTGCTGGTTATGATGGAACCCATGAATATTATGAATTTGAACTTTCTGTTCATGTAGAACGCTTTAATATTAGTGGACAAATGAACGAAGATAGAGATGGACGTCAGGGATGTCGAGATATTCTTATTAGTGAAGTAGAAGCATATGACGATGTAATGATAAGCATTAATGGTTATGTTAATGGTAAGATAGATGTTAACATTTCTAAGTACACTGCGAAGACCCTCGATAAATATCAGGTGCTTTACTTTAAATCTAATATATGCTGGTATAATGACGGTGCACGTTTTGCAGTATATGCTTTCAATAGTAGTAGCAAAGCTGATTGGTGGTATTCACTGACTATTAATAATCAATACGAAGGTGGTATTTATAAAGTGTGGGTACCTAAAGATTATGATACTGTTATTTTCTGTCGTATGAATGGTTCTGCAAGTGATAATAACTGGGATAATAAGTGGAACCAAACAGGTGACTTGAAAATTCCTACAGATGGAAAGAATTTCTTTACTCTTCCTGAGAACTCATGGAATGGTGCAACAACTACTTGGTCGACATTTATTCCTGAGGATTTTTATAATGAATAAAAAACTAACCCCATCCCCCGTGCGATTAAACGCGCGGGGGATTTTTTATATCCTCCCATTCCAACTTTTCCATTCAAATCTATTGCAAATCTAAGAAATCTATGGTATAATTAAACAAATACAGTAAAAAACAAAGAAAGAGGTCATAAAATGGCAAAAACTGTTCAAGATATTCTCGCCCTTATTAAAGAAAAGGGCATTAAAATGGTTGACTTTAAGATGGTTGATATTAACGGTCAATACCGTCACGTTACAATCCCTGCGGATAACTTTTCCGAAGAGGTTATGACTTACGGTATCGGCTTTGACGCTTCTAACTACGGCTACGCCGTTGTTGAAAAGAGTGATATGGTATTTATACCCGATCCCGATACAGCGCTCGTTGATCCTTTTTGCACAATTCCCACACTCTCTATGACGGGTAACGCAATGATCATCGACTACCCCTCAAACCGTCCGCTTCCTCAGTATCCCAGAAACATTATCCGCGCCGCAGTTGACTATATGAAGGCAAGCGGTGTTGCTGACGAGATGAAGATTCTTCCCGAATTCGAATTTTATCTCTTTAATAACGTGGGCTGGAACGTTTCCGCCAACGATATTTCCTCCCACATTGACGCAAAGCAGTCATATTGGAATAGCTCCACTGAGGGCACCGGTGTTATTGTGCCCAAGCAGAAGAATTACCATATCGCTAAGCCCTTTGACGTAGCTTATGAGTGCAGAAGTGAAATGTGCCTCCATATGCTTGACGCGGGCATCGAGATCAACTATCATCACCCCGAGGTTGCGGCATCAGGTCAGTTCGAGATCGAGCCCCAGCTCGGTGAGGTTACACATATGGCAGATGCCTCAATGATGATCAAATATATCATTCATAACACCGCGCTTAAGTACGGTATGAGCGCAACCTTCATGCCAAAGCCCATTTACGGCGAGGCGGGAAGCGGTATGCACGTTCATATGCTTCTTTTCAAGAACGGCGAGCCCGTGTTCTCCGATGATAACGGCTACGCTCACCTTTCCGAGACCGCGCACTACTTTATGGGTGGTATTCTTAAGCATATCGCGTCTCTTTGCGCTATCACAAACCCCTCTACTAACTCATTTAAGCGCCTTGTTCCCGGATTTGAAGCGCCCGTAACCGTTGGCTATGCAACGTCTAACAGAAGCGCGGTAATCAGAATCCCCGCTTATGCTCAGAGTCCCGATATGCGCCGTTTCGAGCTTACAAACCCCGATGCAACCTGCAACCCCTATTTCTGCTATGCGGCAATTCTTATGGCAGGTCTTGACGGTGTTAAGAATAAGATTGATCCTCATAAAGAGGGATGGGGTCCCTACGACTTCAACCTTTTCCACCTCTCTGATGAAGAAAAAGCAAAGCTTAAGGGCTTGCCCACATCTCTTGATGCGGCACTTGATGCTCTTGAGGCAGATCACGCTTATCTTACTGAGGGTGGCGTATTCCCCGAGGAGCTTCTTAAAAACTTCATTAAAACCAAGCGCGCTGAGTGTGCAGAGCTTTCAAAGATCCCCACTCCCGCTGAATTTGATAAGTACTATAATCTTTAATAAATATAACAGTGTAGAGGTTAATTTCTACACTGTTTTTTTATTTTTATGACATTATTTTAAAAAGATTGTTAAAAATTTGTTAGATAAATTAAAAAATATATTGAAAATTGTAAAGTATTGTGGTATAATACTCAAGAATGCGAAAAATCGCGAAATTTATTGATGAAATAACAATATAATAGATTGGAGAAAAATATGTCTGAGATTAAAAGAATTGGCGTTTTGACAGGCGGTGGCGACTGTTCCGGTCTTAATGCCGTTGTAAGAGCTGTAACACTTACTGCAATTAACAAATACGGCTGTGAGGTTATTGGCTTCAAAAAAGGTTATGCAGGATTATATGCTAATAATTATATGGAGCTTACTGCTGAAAACACAGCACACATCTTGAATCAGGGTGGTACAATCCTTAAGAATTCTAATAAGGATAATCTTTTTAACTATGCTTACCGTGATGAAAACGGAAACATTCAGCACAAGGACGTAAGTGACGTTGCAGTGCAGAACCTTAAGAACCTTAACATTGATGCTCTCGTAGTTATCGGTGGTGACGGAACTCTCACAAGCGCGCGTGACTTTGCAAGAAAGGGCGTTAGAGTTATCGGTGTTCCTAAGACCATTGATAATGACGTTTCCTACGCTGACATTACGTTCGGATTTACAACTGCTCTTGGTGTAATCTGCAACGCAGTTGACAGAGTAAGAACAACTGCATTCTCACACGATAGAGTTCAGATTCTCGAGGTTATGGGTAGAAACTGTGGTTGGCTTGCACTTGAGGGTGGTCTTTCCGGTGGCGCTGATATCATTCTTTTGCCCGAAATCCCTTATGACGTGAATAAAATTGCTGAGGTTATCAAGAACCGTGACGCAAAGGGACAGTACGATACAGTAATCGTTGTTTCCGAGGGAGCTAAGCCCAAGGATGGCGACGTTGTTATCAAGAAGATCGTTGCTGACAGTGCTGACACAATCCGTCTTGGCGGTGTTGGTGATCAGCTTGCTTCTCAGCTTGAAGCATTGCTTGGCGGCAAAGAGGTTCGTGCAACAAACATCGGTCACACACAGCGTGGCGGTGAAACATGCCAGTACGATAGAAGCCTTTGCACAAAGCTTGGTTCTCTTGCAGTTGATGCTCTTTTTGAGGGTAGAAGCGGTGAAATGGTAACAATCTATAACGCAGTACCTCAAACTGTATCTCTTGAAAAGGTACTTGGCAGCGGTGCAACCGGTGAAACAAGTAAGGGCGGTAGCCATAACGTTGATCCTAACGGCTTCGTTGTAAAGACTGCTCGTAACACAGGTATCTCATTTGGTGACTAAAAATTATATAAGAAAAATGCCTTGAAAACATTGAGTTTTCAAGGCATTTTTTATAGGAATATCATTACTGATATTGAACCTCCGATTTTGGTTTGAGTGACAGGACTTGAACCTGCGGCCTCTACCACCCCAAGGGGTGAATTTTTACCACTTTCCGAGTATTTTCCCCATATATTTGTCAATATATTACCGTATTTGTTAATATATTTCTGCAAATAATGGGATGACGCTCCACTTTTGTAACATTCGTGTTCAACTTTTGTCACGAGTTGATACAAATAGTTGATACAAAATCAGAGGAACTACCGTATATTTCATCTCTGCATATATTATAACATTTGGCTTTTTAAGAGACAATATTGAATACAAAATAATCTTAAAATTTTTATTATATTGAAGATAAGAGCTCACCCTACTATCATAGACTATGAGTTCCAAAAATTTAGAGTGAACAAGTCCGTTTTTATAAGACTTGTTCACTCTTTTGTTTGTATGAAAATTAATTTGTTGTTATTTCATACACAAAAAGTCATCGACCACATTTTGCAGATGGTCGATGTCTAATTGTTTTTTGTTGCAAAATTCCACAAGTTTTTGGAGTTTATCGCGCTCGTCGGTGATATCTGTCATTTCGCAAAGAACACTAATATTATCAAGTGTGCTAATAACGGCTATTCCGTAGCTTGTGCGAGTATGCTCGCCGTTGTAATAAGTGGTTTTTGTAAGTACGTATTTGTAATTCATTTCATCACCTCCTTTCTTCAAAAAATTGGAAGGTGAGAAAATACAAATAGTACTTATGTCCTAAAAAAACACATATATATTACCTATTTATTAAATAAAATTCTTCAAATAATTACTTATTTTGCGGTTTTTATGTAGAAAATATTGAATATATATGTCATTTATGGTATAATTTTGTCAAATAATCAATTTGAAAGGGAATACCAATGTTACAATTTCTATTAACACTATGCGACGAAAAATACCACAGTCGGATTGAATACATATATAATCGTTTTCACGATGATATGATGAGATTTGCGGTTAGCAAATTTAGAACCATGGATAGTCACAATCCTGTCCTTGATGCAGAGGATGCTGTTCAAAGAGCATATTTAAGAATAACAAAATATATACATAATCTTAGGTTTCCAATGCACGATAACAAGCTCAGATGTTATGTATTTTCGGTTGTCTTGCATGAAGTTATAAGAATTTCTGAAGAAAATGTTAAAGATTTGGAATTTCGTGAAGAAATTTTCGTTGATGACGGGTATAATATTATAGAGGATATCGACATCAAGCTAATGTATGAAGACGTTGTTAAGGCAATTGAAAACCTCGATCCGGTGTATAGCGTTACTTTACTTCTTAAATATGAGAGGGGATTGACACCCACTGAAATAGCAGAAATGATGGAAATACCCGAAAAGACAGTTTATACTCGACTTTCAAGAGGCAAAAAGATGTTGAGAGATGCTTTGAAAGGAGAATGATATGGATAACAAAACAAATCAAGAGCTTTTCAAACAGGCATTGGTTGAAGGCGTAAATAGGCGCATTGATCGTGAAATAGCCGCTTGTGATGAAGAAATTGCTTATTCGCGCAGGCATATTAGAAATATGGTGCGTATAGTGAACGGAAAAGAGATCAAAAAGCCACTTAATAGAAAAATGATTGCAATTCTCGTCGCTGCCGCAATTCTTCTCCTTGCGGGTTGTGCTATTATCTATCGTAATGAAATTCGTGAATTTGTTACAAACATCAAAGAATTCTTTGTTGAGATTAAGTTTGACGAGGGTGAAAATTACAGCCAAACTATAGACGAGGTTTATGAGCTTACATATGTGCTTGAGGGGTATGTCTTAGAAAAACAAGAGATTAATAGAACAATAGTTCAATATAAATTTATAAATGAAAAAGGAGAGTCAATTAAGTTTATACAACAACCAATTGATGCTTCAAGGTTTTCTGTTGATATAGAGCACGGTGATTATGATGTTATTAACATAGACGAATATGAAATATATTACCGACAAATAAACACTGGTTACTACTATATATGGAATGACGGCAAATATGCACTAAAGATTAACTCAACTGAATTACTGCCAGAGCAATTATTGAAATTAATCATTGAAGGAATACAGATTAAATAAAAATCAAATGAGAATTCTAAAACACCTTGATATTAATATTC
>JAZLBH010000042.1:0-4062 GCA_045613605.1 Eubacteriales bacterium | reverse complement strand
AATTCTGCCGTCAAGCGCGGGTTTTTTATCAACCGTGCCGAGCTCCTCACAAGCTACGCGGAATTTCTCCATTATCTCAGCACCAAGATCCTGATGCGCCATTTCTCTTCCTTTAAATCTAAGAACTACGCGAACCTTGTTTCCACTCGACAAAAATTTGTGAGCGTGCTTGAGCTTTGTTTCAAAATCGTGAGTTTCAATTCTGCAAGAAAGCTGAATCTCTTTGAGTTCAACAACCTGTTGTTTCTTCTTTGCTTCCTTTTCTTTCTTTTCACGTTCGAAACGGAATTTTCCGAAATTCATAATTTTGCAAACGGGGGGAGTTGCATTTCCTGTCATCATAACGAGGTCAAGACCGTCATTATATGCCATTCTGAGCGCCTGTTCAGTGCTCATAATACCAAGCTGCTCTCCGTCAGCGCCGATTACTCGGATTTCTTTTGCCTCAATTTGTTCATTGATAAGCATTTCTTTTGCGTTAGCGATGGGTAAACACCTCCAAAAAATAAAAAAATCGTACGCAGAAATTTCCCGTACGACACAAGCCACCTATGGCATTTATATCAAAAATATCAACACAAGCGCACTTTTGTGGCAGGGTGAGAACGGGGTGTTCTGCTTTGTTTACTGATGTATTTTACCACATTATATGCATTTTGTCAATAGCTTTTTTCACTTTTTTGAAAAGTTTTTTCGTTGAATTGCAAGAAACATAAATCCCCTGCAATTCAACGAATATTTTTTTACATTTTCTTTAATTTGGCATAGGTTGCCATCAGCTTTTTCGTGCCAACCCTGTCAAAAACGACCTCATAGAGCCAATCCGCGCCCATTCGCTTAACCGAGATAACGTCTCCCTCTCCAAACGTTGCGTGATAAACTCTGTCCCCCGCCTCAAGGATTTCCTTTGAGACAGCCGCCGATTGAGTTACCTTGGGCTTTGAGGTGATAGTCAAGGTATCATATACAGGCTTATAGTCACTATCCGAATACGTATAAACTGATTTTTTAGGTTTATCGTAGGGCGATCTTTCACGAGCGATAAGCTCCTCGGGAATTTCCTTTAGGAATCGGGATTCGGGATTGAACTGCGTGCGTCCGTAGAGCATTCTTTGATTTGTGTGAACAATGAACAGCTCCTTTTTTGCGCGGGTAATTGCAACATAGCAAAGCCTTCTCTCCTCCTCAACCTCGGCACTTGTTGCCGTAATTGATTGCATGGATGGGAAAAGCCCCTCCTCCATACCCGGCAAGAACACGTATGGGAATTCAAGTCCCTTCGCGCTGTGTGCCGTCATAAGCACAACCGCATCAGCAGTTTCGTCATATCTGTCAACGTCGGCAACAAGGGACGTTTCCTCCATAAATCCTTCAAGAACACTTGTATAAGAACCGTCATCAACGTAGTTGTTTTCGTATTCGATAGCGCCCGTCAAAAATTCCTCAAGGTTTTCAAGGCGGTCGCGCTCCGTTTCGCCTGCCGCAATAAGCATTTGACGGTAGCCCGTTTTATCCATGACCTGATTTACAAGGGTTTCAAGAGAAACGCTTGTAACTATTGCGGTAAGATAATTTATAAGCTCGGCAAACTCCTTAAGCTTATCCGCGCTCTTTGAAAGCGCAACGTATTTATCGGCATTTTCAAGAATTTTGAACATGGAGCATCCCTGCTCACGTGCGATAGCTCTGACACCCTCAATGGTCTTGTCTCCAATTTTGCGCTTCGGCTCGTTGATGATACGAACGAGTCTTTCGTCATCATTATGGTTTTGAATAAGCTGCAAATATGCAACGATATCCTTAATTTCTTTTCTGTCGGCAAATCTTACGCCGCCTATAATTCTATAAGGAATACCGCTCTTTGCAAACGTACGCTCAATGGTGCTTGACTGCGCGTTGTTTCTGTACAAAAGCGCAAAGTCGCGGAACGAATTTCCGTCACTAACCATCTTTTGAATCTTGTCCGCTATATATCTTGCCTCTTCGTTGTGGTCAAAAACCTTCTTCAAATGAATCTTTTCACCGGCACCCGCATTCGTCCAAAGAGTTTTGCCCTTTCTGCCCGTGTTGTTTCTGATAACGGCATTGGCGGCATCAAGAATGTTTTGAGTTGAACGGTAATTTTGTTCAAGTCGAATAATTTTTGCGCTTGGGAACGTTTTGTCAAAATTGAGAATATTCTCAATGGTCGCGCCACGGAATTTATAAATACTCTGGTCATCGTCACCAACGACCATTATATTTCCGTATCCGCCCGACAAAAGCGCAGTAAGAGCAAACTGTGCCTCGTTAGTATCCTGATACTCGTCAACGCAAACGTAACGAAAGCGGTTTTGATAATACTCTCTTACCTCGGGGAATTTGCGAAGCAAAATAACCGTTTGCATAATTATATCGTCAAAGTCAAGCGCGTTTGACGTTTTGAGCTTATTTTGATACGCCTCGTAAATTCTGCCGATCTGCTTCAAGCGAAAATCGTTGCCTACCTCACTGTAAAACACAGTGGGATCTATCATCTTATCCTTTGCTCGTGAGATCGTAGTCTGAACGCTCTTCACGGGAAGTGATTTCGTGTCAATGTCAAGGTCATTCATGCAAGAAGTGATCGCCTTTTTGGTATCGTCGGCATCGTAGATTGAAAATCCGCTTGCATATCCGATTTTCTCACCGTGTGAGCGCAAGATACGAAGGCAAACCGAGTGGAAGGTACCACTCCAAATCTCACTTGCAATTTGTCCATCACCAAGCTGATTGTTTATTCTTGAACGGATCTCCCCTGCCGCTTTATTGGTAAAGGTAATTGCAAGCATTCTCCAAGGAGCACAGGGATTGGTTGCGAACTGATCTAAAAGTGGAAATATTTCATTTTTTGTCAAATTAACGGCAAACTCAAGATTTGCCACCTCTTGCTCGGAAACGTCAAAGGGAACGTATTCACTTGCGTATGCATTGCCATATTTAATAATGAAAGCAATTCTCTTAACCAAGACGGTCGTCTTGCCGCTTCCCGCACCGGCAAGAATAAGAAGTGGACCGTCAACCGTGAACACCGCTTTTCTCTGCTCTGCGTTAAGCTCAGAATACGCTTTATCAAAAAGAGCCCTTTTGGCTCTCAAATATCTATCCTTAATATTTGTATTTTGCATTTGTTTCTCCATTTAATAGCATATGTACATATTGTATCACAAGCTCCGATTTTTTTCAATAGAAAAAATCAAAAATTCCAACGGGATTTCCGTTGGAATTTTCAATTTACATATCAAAGCTATTGATTTTTCTTGTTACGTAATTAAGCATTCTGCGATGGATATAGCTTGCATTCTCATCAAGGAAGGCAGCCGCCTCAGAAACACATTTTTCACCTGTCAAGCGATATACGTTGAGCGCCTTTGCAAGCTCATCGTCACCGTTTCTGACAAGGCATTCCTGAATGTCCGCAAAATCAACGTCGGGAAGCTCAAAAAACATCTTCCACGCTCTTTTGCTGTGATGCACCTGAAGGTCAGAGAGCATCTTGTATGCAAGAAGAACCTTAAATGCCCCGTCCTTGCCGAATATCGACTGATCGCCCGAGAAAATATTGTTCTTCCAAAGCGCCAATGGTGAGCCGAATGCATCAATAATAAATTTATTCATTTGTTCATCAATGATCTCAAACGTAAGCTCATCTACGGCAATTCTTCTTCTGCCGCCCTTAACGTTCAAAAAATAGTTAAGAGGACGGTTCTTGGAGCCGTACGGACTTGAAACAACCTTGAACATATCAATATAAGCAAGATATGCAACGAGCCCTGCAAGTGCAAGAAATAAAACAGCGCCAATAATAAGCATAACCTTAACGTAAGGCGTTTCGGTGCTGAATGCAAAAACCAAGGTGATAATTGCAAGCACTAGGGACACTCCTGCCGCCACCCACATTAGAATATTCATTGATTTATTATTTCTCATAAATATATTCTCCGTTCCTACTGTCGAAATACTATAACAGTATTGTATCACAATACTTATTCTTTTTCAATAGAAATTTTCATTTTTTTATCATTTTAAGTCGTATTTTTTATA
>JAZLBH010000041.1:0-3655 GCA_045613605.1 Eubacteriales bacterium | reverse complement strand
AGCGTTGCCTTCGCTCTTGCCGAACTTGTTGCCGTGAGAGTCGGTTACAAGAGGCATGGTCATAGCAAATACCTCGTCACCCGTGGTCTTGCGGATGAGCTCGATACCGGTGGTGATGTTGCCCCATTGGTCGGAGCCTGCAACCTGCAAATCAACACCGCGTGTTTCGTGCAGATACTTAAAGTCGAGGCCTTGAATGAGCATATAAGAGAACTCCGCATAGGAGATACCGCTTTCCATTTGACGGCGGATGAGGTCCTTGCTCAGCATATAGCCAACGTTGATATACTTGCCGTAGTCACGGAAGAAATCGATGATATTGAGATCCTTTACCCAATCGTAGTTGTTAACAACCTCGTAGGGGAAGATCTTTTGCAATTGTGTTTTGAGGCATTCGTAGTTGTGAATAACCTCGTCGCGGTCAGAGAGCTTTCTCTCAACGGTTCCGCGGGGGTCGCCAATGAGGGCGGTTGCCATACCAACGAGGAGCAGGGGAGTGTGACCTGCTGCTGCAAGACGGCGCGTGATCAAGAAAGAGGAGTAGTGACCCAAGTGCAAGCTGTCAGCCGTGGGGTCGGTACCAATATAAAAGGTCATTCCACCCTTATTGAGCTTTTCAACGAGCTCGGGGCTGGAAATATCCTGAATCAAACCTCTCCATTTGAGATCTTCATACAAAGTCATGTGGAATTCCTCCGTGTAATAAACATTTAACTTACTTATTATATCATACAATTTATTTTTCGTCAACAACAAAATGAAAAAATAAGACGTTTTACCGCATTTTTTATCACATTGCGCAAAAAAGGATGCCACCGAGGTGGCATCCAAGAAAAGAAATTGTTATTGCGTTACGGGAACATCCTCGGGGTGATAGAATTGCAGCGTGCCTGCAAGATAAGCCTCAACGTCCTCTTCTACCAAAACCACAATTCCGTTCGGCAAAATGTAGCTTCCGTTGACGGAGACTTGGGTGATGGACATAATTAAATCGGCATGGTCTGTCTCTAAGTCCAACAAACGGTTACAACCCAAACAAGTTGCATATCTTCCCCCTTGTATTGAAGAAGCATCAACATAGTGATTGGCTATTTGTGTTGCTCCGCAAAAACAAGACATATTATGACTAAATCGATTCAAATATTCACAGGTTGTGTATGAATGTTGTGAGTGTGGTTCTATTGATATATCAACGTAACTAACAACTTCTGTGTTAGAAAAATTCATTCTTAAATAATATTTACCTGCTGTTGCTTGAAAATATTGTGTTACTAATGTTTGCGCGAGACCAGAAAATACCACCCTAAAGTTTTCATCGTATACCTCGTAATTAACATTGTTTTGTGAGTTTATGTGGAAATCAAACAATCCTGTGTTTTCGAAATTCAGCTCGCAAAGTATATCCTTATCTGCTTGAATGAATTCTCTTGATACAGCATCGGTATCTATATTTATCTGTTTTTTTGAGTATTTGATATACATTATTTCGCTATCATAAATATCGGTGAAAGAATATTCATTACCCCAAAAGCTTACTTCACTATACCAGAGAGCGTTGCTTGAGGGAATATAATTATACTTTAGAACCGCAGTGTTACCTGGCTTGTGATACCAAGCATTTGTTTCAAGATCGTAACGCATAAAGTGATAGTCTACATTATTCATTCGCACGCAAATCAAATCCTGTGATGAATTGATCGTAGGTATTGCAGATGAAATCGAGACATCCGTATAATTCATTGATAACAGATCTTCTTTCACAATTTGAGCTAATTCAAAAATAGAAGTAATTGTTTCAAAGCTACCGCTATCTGACATATCTCCAGGTGCATATGGGATAAAATTAAAAGTTGCATAGTGCAAAGAGCGTTCCTGTCTGTTAATTGCATAAGCATAACAATTATACTGCTCCCATCTGTAGTCGAAGGCGCCATTATTTGTAACCCAATTTCCAGTTGCATTCTTCACAGTATTATACTGTAATTCATCAATTTCTTCTTGGGCAACTTCTGGAACAGCACTTAAATTCATATGCGAGCGGACCGCTATACGAATTGCTTCTGCATACGCCTGCGTTTTGCTGTAATTGAAGCAAAACTCAATATCAGGACGATTGTAAGATTGTAAAATTAATCCCTGAGTGAAAGCAGGCAAATCATCTAATTGCATTAATTTTGTGGGGATTTCGATGTTATGTTCTTCTACAAAATCCATGCTATCTTCTTCTGTAAAATTTGCAAAATCATAATATACAGGCGAGGAGGCAGATGCGGAAAAAGGAATTGTACCCCAAAGCACCATTACGATCAAAAAGAAAGCAACTGTTGTTTTTAGCTTACGATTAATCATCATATATTTACTCCTGTTCTAATTGTACATGCCAAACTCTTGTTACATCTTCATCGACAGCATTCAAAAGATAGTATTCACCATTTATGTAGAATACTGCAATTTTCTTTCCAAATTTGGCGTCGGTCTGCGTTTCTATTACATAGCAAAATGTGCAAGTCTTGATTTCCTCCAAAACTGCAAGTTTTTTTTCGGCGTTTTTTCTCGTTTCTTCAATCTCGGAGTTTTCTTTTTCTATTTCAAGTGTCCACAAGAGTCCATCGGAATACGAGGCTTCGTAAGTAGTAATGATTCCAATACTTTCATATAAAAAATCACTCAAATAAATTCTGCTGTTTTCGACTGTGATATCAAATGAAGAGCCCGAAGATAGGTTGGAAGTTTGGGCGAACAATTCCGCAACAAAAGCACTTGGCCCCTCGCCGAAAGGGTTGCTGCCTGATGGGGAAGGGATTACACTTTTAATCGGTTCTGTTGAATTAATGGAATCGGGTGTAGTTTCATCCGTAGTACCATCAGGCGTAGAAGCAAGCGGCGTATTTCCACTTGTAGTGCTATCGTTACATCCTACAAACGTTAGCAGCAAAAGCGAGCAGAATAAAATAAGCAAAATCAGTTTTTTCATAAGAATCTCCTTGTAATAAAAATTTTGTCGTATCAAAAAAGAGCGCACAAATAGGCTATTACAGCTCTACCTATGCGCTCTTATATGACGATTTTGTGTTGCCCTCCTCGGCAGTGGCATCGGCAATGAAAATCGCTTTGCATAAGGCAGAACTGCGTTTGTGCATTGTGGTTCATTGGTACGTCACCTCCGTTTATTATTTGGTACATTTACAGAATAGCATATTTTTTTGCATTTGTCAAGTAAAATGGAAAAAACGGAAAATTGTACAAATCCGTTTTTTGATTTTATGCAAAAACGGCAAAAAATTGAAAAAAGTGCAAAGAAATTTTCAAAGATGCAGATTTTGTTATTTGAAATCAAAGGTTGTTCAAAGCACAAGAAAAAAGCCTCCCCTGTGCAAGGGGAGGTGGTGCGCGGTAGCGCACCGGAAGGGTTGGCTGCTTAATTTAATCAAAAAATCTCCAAAAAAATGAAAAAAACGCAAATAAATTTTAAAAAAGCTCTTGCAAAACCGAAAAGTGTGTGGTATAATACTCGTGTTGCGCTATGGCGCGAGAATTTTAGGATGGTCCGCTGCATGCTCGCATGAACGTCCGGTATATTATAGGAGGGCTCAAAAATGAATTTGGTTGAGGCTTTTACAAACGAGCAATTGAAGAAGGAACTCCCCGTGATCCG
>JAZLBH010000040.1:0-1671 GCA_045613605.1 Eubacteriales bacterium | reverse complement strand
GGCAATCGACCTGCGTGCCCTTGACCTTCGTCAGCTTGCATTTTTCAAACTTGTTGACCTTTTTGCCCGTGTAGATTCCGCAATAATCGGCTTCCTTTACGAGATTTGAGGGAGTCAGATTGATGATAAATTCACCCTTTTCTTTAATCATTTCATAGGAATGTCTTGTGGGACGAACGGAAATGTAGGTCTTGGGCGGAATCGTGTTCAAAATTCCCGTCCAACCGATGGTGATGATATTGGAGCTTTCCATATCACCGCAAGAAACCATTGTTGGGGGGAGGGGAGCAAGCAAGGCTCCGCCCTTTAATGTTTTCTTAGCCATTATTCTGTTATTTCCTCAATAGTTGTGATAACAACGTCTTTTCTTGGGCAGTCCTGATACATCCACATTTTGATCGTTGTGGGAACGTTTGCGATCTTGTCAATAACCTCAAGTCCCTCATAAACCTTACCAAATGCCGCGTACTGACCGTCAAGGTGAGGAGCACGAGCGTGCATAATGAAGAACTGAGAGGAAGCGGAGTTGGGAGCGCTTGTTCTCGCCATAGAGAGAACGCCTCTTTCGTGCTTCAAATCATTCTTAAAGCCGTTTGCTTTGAATTCACCCTTGATGGACTTTGCTTCCTTTTGGTTGAAGCTTGTGTCAAAGCCACCGCCCTGGATCATAAATCCGGGAATAACGCGGTGAAAAATGAGTCCGTCAAAGAATTTTGAACGAACGAGGTCCATAAAGTTTTTAACTGTGATAGGCGCTACCTCGGGATAAAGCTCGGCGTACATCTCGCCAAAGCCTTCAACTACGATTTTAATTTTTGGATTGCTCATAATGTTTCTCCTTATATGTTGATTTCGTTAATTTTATCAGCGTAAGCAAGGTTGAAAAGCTCGTTTATGCGATCCTTTTCGCCCTTGAGATAGAGGTAACCGAAAAGTGCCTCCATACCCGTTGCCATTCGGTATTGACCGACCGTCGCGCTCTTTGGCGTATTCGTGTGACCGATGTTTCTGCCGCGTCGATAAGCGGCGTTTTCCTCCTCGGTGAGAACGGGCAAAATTGTTTTCATCGCGTCCGCCTGCGCCTCCGCCTTAACAAAAAGCAGGGAAGATGCATTAAGATTTTTAGCCGATGAAACTCCCTTTTGAACAAGCATTTCTCTAACACAAAGCTCAATAATGCTGTCACCGAGATACGCGAGCGCCGCGGTGCTTATCTCCTCAATAGGTTTTGCCATTTTGCCACCTCTTTTCTCTAAAGAATAATATCCTATTTTAATAATATCACAAGCAAATGAAATTGTCAAGTTGGCAGTTCAAATTTTGATTTGTAGGGGAGTTAGTTTATAAAGAATAGTGTTCTTTTTGAAAAAAGAACCAAAAACTTTTAATAGAGCTTCGCGGCAAAGAGATACGCAAATCGTGTTGCTTTGCAACACATAACGATTTTTTCTGCATTTTAACAGGCGCAGAAAAAATCTGTGATTTGCTGTTTATATAATAGCCACAATCAAAGCAAAACGGCTATGTTCAGTAGTAGCAAATCGTGGTTTTTTCGTGTAAAGCACGAAAATAACAATGTGCCGAGCGCGAAGAAGTGAGGCACTCGATTTGTGCGAAATCTAGTAGAGTCAGTACAAACTCTACGGCTACTATTACGAAGTGCCTTAAAAA
>JAZLBH010000039.1:0-6801 GCA_045613605.1 Eubacteriales bacterium | reverse complement strand
ACCGGATTTTGACATCGGGTGGGATTATAAGTTAAGCTACTTCAACTGTTCCGTCTTCTTTAACGGTGATGGACATTCCGTCCTTAACGTAGTTAAGAAATTCCTCGCCAAGAGAGTCAACAACAGTCATTTTTGCCTTTTCGTCTTTAAGCCAAACGTCTGCGATAACTACGCCTGCGCCGGCAAGTGAGTCGATGGGCATTGAGAAAAGCATCGCCGCGGGCTGACGTCCCATTGCGCATGCGCAATAAAGAACAAGTCCACCGGTTGTTGATCCGATTGTCTGAGGAAGGCAAAGTGCCTTTCCTGCCATCTGCTTGTTATAAAGATCGGGGTTATTTTGGTCGCCGCAGGTTGCCTTTTTATCGCCAAACTGCAATGCGCCCTGGAATGAAGCAAGTGTGTTAAGACCTGCATGAGAAACTACTGCCTCTGCAGTTACGTTGCCGGGAGCAACTACTCTACCTTTGAATACCTTCATCTTATTTTACCCCCTTTGTGATTTGTTCAAGAATTTCTTCATCCGTGTAGTAACGAGCTGTTGTATATGTACGAAGCTTGTTAGAGGATGTGATTACGGGCATGGACTTGGAGAGAGGATTGTTCATGTACATAAGGGGACAAATGTAAGAAAGAATTACACCTGTTGCCTTAAGACGAGCCGCGTATTCGGTCTTATTGAATTCTTCAATAACTGCGGGAGCAGATGTGAATACTGTGGGAATGAGAACCTTCTTATTTCCTGCCGCTTCAAGAGAATCCTCGAGGCGAACTGTCCAAGATTTGAGCTGCTCCAAGCTCATGTGAGGACAACCCATAAAGCAAAGCTTGGGCTTTGCGTCCTTTTTCTTCCAAATTACGGGATAGGAGTCATAAACTCTCTGAAGCTCAGCATCGTCGATAACGTATGTCTTAGCGCCCTCACCGATAAGGGATTCACCAAGCTCCTTTGCCTCGGGAGTGAGGTTGTCAACGTGGTAAAGACCAACCGCACCGTTAGAAGCGGTAGCCGCGCCGAAGTCCTTAAGGAATGAGCAAGCCGCGTCGTCAAGGTCATCACCGAGCCACTTGTCAAGGCCCTTAATGTAGGGAACGTCTTCCATAACCTTCATACCGATTGCGGAGCCGAGAAGCTGTGCCTCGGGCTTCTTTGTTGTCTTAATTTCGATAACCCAAGTTGCCTTTCTGCCCTCATCGGTCAAAAGTCCGAAATAGGGAACGTAGCCAACGATTGAGCCCATGATATCGATGATACCGGAGTTTCTGTTACATCTTGCGCCGAGAACGGAGTTTGCATAAACAACCGCGCTTGATTCAGCCCAAGAGAGAACGTCGCCCTTTTGGGGCTTATTGCCCACCTGGTCGAGGTAGCACGCGCAAGTGAACGCGTTCTTATCCATAAGACCGAGTGTTTGAAGCTGTCCCTCATAGAAGTCCTGCTTTGAGTACATAGCAACGTTGAAAACTATCTTCTGCAAGAGGTTTTGGGGAACGTTGGGGTCAAGAGGACGGGGGTCAGCAGAGAACTGCTGCTCTGATACAACACCTGCGTCGATAAGCTGCTGCATAAGATCGAAAACGGGAGTCATCATCTTAAGACCGAAGCTTGTTACAAGGTGATTATATTTGCTTGTTACGGGCACGAGCTTTTCAGCGCCGAAGAGCTCACCGTAACGAACTACTGTTTCCATAACCTTGGCAAGAGTTTCACCCTTTTCGCCGTTGAGTATGGCCTGTTGTTCTTGTGTCAAAATCATATTTGAAAATTCCTTTCAATAAAATATTCAACTAAAATTCGCCAAGCGAAGCATTATTCGCTTGGCGAATAAGATTTGTAAATTAAATCTTCATTGCAACGTCCCAAGCGCCCCAAATAACAGTTCTGAGGTTACCAACGCTCTTTGCGTCACCGATAACGTGAACGTTCTTTGTAGCAATGGGTGCGGGATTGTAGCCAACGGAGAGGATTACGCTATCGCAGGGGATAGTTTCGTAAGTCTGAGTATCGTTGTGCTTGATCTTAACACCGCCGTCAACGATCTGCAAAACGGAGGACTCAAGGTGAACGGGCACCTTGTTTGTCTTAAAGAAGTCACGAAGGTAGCTTGTGTTTGCAAGACAGATACCCTTTGTTACGATAAGGTCGTCCATCATCTCAACGATAACGGGCTTCTTGCCCTGAAGGTAGAGGTCATAAGCAATTTCACAGCCGGTGAGACCGCCGCCGATAACTACTACTCTTTCGCCAACGGGCTTGTTGCCAAGGAGGTAATCAACCGCGTCGATCGCTGTGTGAGCGCCGTTTACGTTGATCTTTCTTGCTCTTGAGCCTGTTGCAACGATAACCTTGTCAGCCTTAAGGTCCTTAACGTTCTTAACCTCTGTGTTAAGCTTGATTTCGATATTGGGATAGCTTCTTACCTCGCGGTTGTACCAAGCGATAAGCTCTCTGTCCTTTTCCTTGAAGGAGGGAGCAGCTGCGGCAATGAACACACCACCAAGCTTGTCAGTCTTTTCGTAAAGAGTAACCTTGTGGCCTCTCTTTGCAAGCACGATAGCCGCTTCCATACCACCGATACCGCCACCGATTACGGCAACGTTCTTAGACTTCTTAGCGGGCTTGAGGTTATATTTCTTGGACTGCATCGTTTCGGGATTAAGAGCGCAACGAGCAAGTCCCATTGTATCTGTAAGATCCTGAGTGTTAGCGTGACCCTTGGAGGAGGAGAAGTTGAAGCATCCGCTATGGCAGCAGATACAGGGCTTGATCTCTTCAAGGCGGTCGTCAATGAGCTTTGTGATCCATTCGGGGTCAACAAGGAACTGACGTGCAACACCCACACCGTCGATTCTACCCTCAGCAACTGCCTGGGCACCAACCTCAGGGCTCATTCTACCTGCACAAACTACGGGGATATCAACGAATTTCTTTATGTGAGCAACGTCCTCAAGGTTGCAGTTTTCGGGCATATACATCGGGGGATGAGCCCAGTACCAAGAGTCGTAGGTACCGTTGTCGGCATTGAGCATATCGTAGCCTGCATCCTGAAGATACTTAGCCGCCTTTTCGCTCTCTTCCATATTTCTACCGATTTCAACGTAGTCCTCACCGGGCATAGCGCCGTAGCAGAAGTCCTTCATCTTGGACTCAACTGAGTAACGGAGAGAAACTGGGAAATCAGCGCCACATTCTTCTTTAATTGCTCTAACTACCTCAGCAGCGAAACGGTAGCGGTTTTCAAAGCTTCCGCCGTATTCGTCAGTACGCTTGTTGAAGTATTCGATAGCAAACTGGTCAAGGAGGTAGCCCTCGTGAACGGCGTGAACCTCAACACCGTCAACGCCTGCTTCTTTACAAAGCTTTGCGGTTTTTGCAAATGCCTCAATGATCTCATGGATCTGCTCAACTGTCATTTCGGGACAGATGATATCGTGTGCCCAACGAGAGGGCTGAGGAGAGGGAGATGCAAGCTCGTGATTTGTGTCAATTACGGGTTTAACAAGAGCTCTTGTGTGCTTATTTTTGTGAAGGGGAGCTACAAGCTCGGTAATAGCCCAAGAACGGCCCATACCTGCTGTGAGCTGAACGAAAAGCTTTGCATCGGTCTTATGGATCTCATCCATAAATTCCTTAAGCTCCTCGAACATTTTCGGATTTTGCCAGAGCCACTTGCCCCAGAAGGTGTCGCGAAGAGGTGCGATACCGGGAATAATAAGACCAACGTTGTTGTTGGCGCGCTCCAAGAAGAGCTTTGCTGCCTCTTTGTCGAAATGACAACCGCCAAGCTCAAACCAACCGAAAAGGGAAGTACCACCCATGGGGCACATTACGATACGGTTTTTGATCTCAACGTTGCCTATCTTCCAAGGAGTAAACAGCGCTTCATATTTAGGATTGAGATTCTCCATAATACAAACTTCCTTTCATAATATAAATATTATCATTTTATTGTATCATATAAATTCAAGTGTGTCAATAATTTATCAATAATTTGTCAAAAAAACTCATCGGAGCAGCAAAAGAATATTCGAATGCAAAAATATTCACAAAAATGAATAAAAACACACAAAAAAATAAAAATATATGAAAAAATATTCAAAATACTATTGACAAGTGAATATTTATGTGATATAATGCCAAACGTTGTGATTTTGATGACAAGGAGAAATTTGTTTTGAAAATATATCAAACCGATACTGTTAAAAAATTAATTATCGTGTGCGTGATGTTTGCACTTATGGTGTCGCTTGTATCGTGCGCGCCTGGAACTAAAAATGCTTCTTTGGTGAAGATTATTGATATAAAACTCACTGACGAGGAATATGCATTCGTTGTGAAAAAGGGAAATAGTGAGCTTACCCAAAGTATGAACGATTTTATTCAAGAAATAAAGGAAAACGGCGAGTTTGACGCTCTTGTTTCAAAATATTTTGAGGACAAAAGCGAAAAGGTTGGCTACACTGTAACCACAAGTGACGTTGAAAATACGGACGATAATCTCGTAGTTGCGACAAACTGTCCTTTTGAGCCCTTTGAATATATGGGGGAGGACGGCAAGATATACGGTCTTGATATAGAGATTGCCGCGGCATATGCTAAGGCAAACGGACTCGAGCTTGTTATAAAGAATATTGATTTTGATGCAATCTTTACGCAGGTGGACACGGGATATGCCGATATCGGTATGGCTGGCATCACCGTGAGTGAGGATAGGGCAGAGATATACGATTTCACCACTCCTTATTACGGGGCATCTCAAAAGCTTATAGTTGCTTCGGATAACACCGATTTTGATGATTGCAAGACAGTGAAGGACGTTGAAGCGGTTCTTGCCTCTCTTGAAAATAAGTCGATTGGCTATCAAAGTGCAACCACGGGCTCTCTTTATATCAACGGTGATGAGGATTGGGGATACGATGGCTTTTCCAATATAGAAGGCAAATCGTATGCAACGGCACAGGTGGCACTCACCGACCTTATGAATGGCAATATTTATGCGATTGTACTTGACGAAGCACCCGCCGTGATGATGCTTGATGAGATCAATGCTCAAGGTGGCGGAGCTTGGAGCGTGAAATTTAGGAACTTCTTTGCAACACTTTCAAGTGAGCATTATCAAAGGGTTATGCTTCAAGGACTTTGGAACACTGTCAGCGTTGCCATTGTCGGTCTTATTATCGGTATCGTAATCGGTACTCTTATCGCGATTATCAAGGTCGCGCCAAAGTATAAGCTGATTTACAAAATTCTTGATAAAATATGTTCCTTTTACACTCTCATCTTTAGGGGAACACCCATCGTTGCACAGCTTCTTATCGCGTATTACGTTGTTATTCCTTCACTCGGCATAAAAATGGATGCTTTGACCGTTGGTATGATCGTTTTCGGTATGAACAGTGGCGCATACGTTTCTGAAATTATGCGTGGCGGACTTAATTCCGTCGATAAGGGACAGATGGAGGCAGGACGTGCGCTTGGCTTGACCTATGCTACCACAATGGTTAAAATCATCGTTCCGCAGGCGATCAAAAACATACTTCCCACGCTTGGAAACGAGTTCATCAGTCTTATTAAGGAAACGTCAGTTCTCAGCTTTATCGCGGTTTATGACCTTTATAAATCGCTTTTGGACGTCGGAATGGTGAATTACGACGCGATGGTCCCTTATTTGATGATGGGACTTATCTATATAGTTCTGGTGCTTATAATAAGCCTTGGAATTAAGCTTATAGAAAGGAGATTTGCAAAGAGTGATAGAAATTAAGGATTTACGAAAGACGTTTGACGGTAAGGACGTGCTTTGTGGCATCACAACGACCATTCACGAGGGTGAGCAGGTTGCTATCATCGGTCCGTCGGGCTCGGGCAAATCGACCTTTATCCGTTGTATCAACTGCCTTGAGGACCCCGATGGGGGAGTGATCATGTTCGAGGGTGAAAACCTTGCCGACTTTAAGGTTGATATTAACGTTCACCGACAAAAAATGGGAATGGTTTTTCAGAATTTTAATCTTTTTAATAATAAGACCGTTCTTGAAAATATCACACTTGCCCCGATACAAATTCACGGCAAGAAGATGAAAAAAGAGGGAATGAGCAAAAAGGAAATTACAGCTCATTTCAATGAAAAGGCAATGGCACTTTTGAAGCGAATCGGACTTGAGGAAAAGGCAAATGCATACCCCTCAACACTCTCGGGCGGTCAAAAGCAAAGAATTGCAATCGTTCGCGCGCTTGCAATGGAGCCAAAGGTGATTCTTTTTGACGAGCCGACAAGCGCACTTGACCCCGAAATGGTCGGGGAGGTGCTTGACCTTATGCGCGAGCTTGCCGAGGAAAAAATGACGATGGTAATTGTTACCCACGAGATGGGATTTGCTCGCGAGGTGGCAAGCAGAGTAATATTTATGAACGATGGAAATATCGCCGCGGACGGCACACCCGACGAGATTTTTGGTAACCCCGCACACCCAAGACTCAAAGAATTTTTGAGCAAAATTTTATAATCAAATCCGAAATTTGAATTAATGTTTTACAAAAGGGAGAGAGCGCTCTCCCTTTTTGTTTTGTTCAAATTTTGATTTGTCGGGGAGTTAGTTTTATTGAATAACGGACCGTCGGGGACGCCGGTCCCTACAAGATTTGTGCTAATTTTGTGGTTGAATAATAGCCATATTCATAGCAAAACGGCTACGAATTTGTAATATTTATACCGTAAACACCGTAGGGGCGGATTCTATATCCGCCCGATAATCATATACGGGAGCATATGGAATGCTCCCCTACATCAGATACATAAA
>JAZLBH010000038.1:0-1827 GCA_045613605.1 Eubacteriales bacterium | reverse complement strand
TGAAGTTAAAGATTGACAAGGAGGGAAGTTTGTGTTATAATTCAAAATTGGAAAAAGCAAGGGAGGTAGACACCGTGATTTTGACTATAGATATTGGTAACACGAGCATTGCTCTTGGTGGCTTTGAAGGGGACGAGCTTAAGTTTGTTGGCCGTCTTTCAACTGACGTAACAAAAACCGAGGACGAATATGCAAGTAAAATTATGAATATTCTCGCGCTTCACAACGTTCACAAGGAAAACGTGGAGGGTGCAATTATTTCAAGTGTTGTGCCTGCGCTCAATTCCGTTATGAAGAGCGCGCTTCGTTTGGTATATGATGTGGATGCGCTTATGATTTGTCCCGGTATAAAAACGGGAATCGGAATTCTTTGCGATTCACCTTCGTCCGTTGGTGCCGATCTTATATGCTCTTGCGTGGCGGCGAATACTCTTTATTCTGCGCCTGCTCTTATTATTGATATGGGCACGGCAACCAAGATGATCGTTACCAATAAAAGCGGTGCGTTTATTGGCGTTTCAATAATTCCCGGTGTTATGATGGGACTTAAGGCACTTGCTCACGGCACTGCCCAGCTTCCGCAGGTGAGCCTTGATGCTCCTGCGACCGTTATTGGTAAAAACACGGTTGACTGCATGAAGTCGGGCGTTATTTTCGGTAATGCGAGCTTGATCGACGGTATGATCGATCGAATCAATGCGGAAATGGGAGAAGAATTGCCCGTTATCGTTACGGGTGGCTATGCTCCTTCGATCATCCCTCACTGTAATCACAAGATGATTTCCGACGAGTATCTTGTGCTCAAGGGACTCAATTTGATATATTGGAAAAATAAATAATTAATTGGTTCAATACTTCTTTGTGAAGTTGATATAAAATTTTTAGCGTTGTACCTTTATGGACGACAGCAAGGAGGATTTTTTATGCAAACTAAAGCAAAAAGAAGAACGAAAACCGAGACCTTGGTGCTTGCGGCTTTGATGACTGCGCTTGTAGTCATATTGCAATTTATGGGCTCTTTTATAAGACTTGGCCCATTTCAATGCTCACTGGTGCTTATGCCAATAGTGGTTGGCGCGGCAATGTGTGGCAAAAAAGTAAGTGCGTGGCTTGGATTTGTGTTCGGTATGGTTGTGCTTCTTAACGGTGACGCGGCTGCGTTTTTAACTGTTAATGCCATTGGAACTGTTATAACGGTTCTTGCAAAGGGTACGCTTTGCGGACTTTGTGCAGGTCTTGTTTATGATTTGCTCAAAAGCAAAAACAAATATCTTGCGGTTTTTGCCGCGGCAATCGTTTGTCCTATTGTAAATACAGGAATTTTCCTTATCGGATGCTTCGTATTCTTTTTTGAAACGATAAGCTCTTGGGGACTTGCAATGGGATTTGAAAATGCTTTGCAGTATATGTTTTTAGGACTTGTCGGTGGCAATTTCTTATTTGAATTGCTCACGAATATCGTGCTTTGTCCTGCAATCGTAAGAGTGCTCAATTTGAGAAAAAAGAAATAAAAAATAAAGCTCCGCGAGTGTTAATCTCGCGGAGTTTTTTTGATGAATTGGGATTTAGCGAGTTGTTAGCACTCACTTTGTGCTATTGTTTCGTCCACCTTTTCAAAGGTGGCTCTCCACGAGTAGTGGCGCGGTCAAGGGCGCAGAGGGGTTCCCCGAAGCGAATGAAATGAGCTTTGGGGGTTCTCGTGGCGCTTATACCGTCAAAGAAAAGCGGCTAAAGACCTTTGCTATCAAACGTCTATAACGCTTTTTCTTTTGAGAAAATAGCCCCAAAAGAAAAAGCTTTGCAAAAAGAAAACGGGCGTAATGCGCT